>CALLKY010000080.1 GCA_938083135.1 uncultured Alphaproteobacteria bacterium
AAGCCGCAAAGGCCCCGTTTCCGCTTCACCCGTCGCGTCCGTTGCCAAACTTCCACCCTGCAAAATCTAACTCATTAATACGGAAAGATTATCACGCCTCGCGGCACCGCCAAGCTAAATCTCATATGGGAAATGTGGGCCGACGATCCGGGTGCAGCGTGGCGGACATTGGGATCTACAGGCTTAGCCGCGTCATGCAAATTGAGCTTCTGGCGACCGAAATAGAGCGCCGTCCGATTGTCCCCAAACGTCCGCCGTTCCATGCCAAGCACGCGGTTATAAAAACTGCATGTGGCGTCCATATCCCGAACGGTCAGCACCAAGTGGTCAAGCCGGTCTATCGCGATGGTCATTTTCTGCTCCACTCAATCAGCAATAGCCTAAGATAGGAACCGCTCCGGCGCCACGGTGCTGGCTTTTACACCGGCGCTCGCAATGTCAGCTGGCAAGGACGCTTGGACAGCCGCAGCGGCAGCAGCACGGCCCAATGCTTCTGACGTCATCATGCCGAAGCCGCCCAGGCCTGCCAGCCATATGAAACCTTCCGCGCGCGGGTCTGCGCCAACAACTGGCAGGCGGTCTGGCATGAAGCAGCGAAGGCCTGCCCAGCTGTGGGTGATGCGGGAGACTTTCAGGTTGGTAGCGCGTTCAACGCGGTCGACACCGTGAGCGATGTCGATTTCTTCCGGTTGGGCATCCGTCGGCTGGCTTTGATGCTCATCGCACGGGCTAGCCAGAATGCGCCCCGCTTCCGGCTTGAAGTAGAATTCTTCTTCCGCATCCATCGCCATGGGCCAAGGTGCAGGATCCAGGCCAGAAGGTGGATCAAACGTCAGGCATGTGCGGCGCAGCGGCTGGATGCCAAGACCATCCAAGCCTGCTGCCGCCGCCACAGCATCGGCCCAGGCCCCAGCAGCGTTGACGACGACGCGGGCCGTGATCTGGCCTTGCGACGTATCTGCCGTCCACTTGCCGCCTTTGTGGCTGAGCTTCGTGGTGGATGCATCTGTGATAAGCTTCACGCCAGCCCGACTGGACGCGGCGAGAAAGCCCCGGTGCAGGCCATTCACATCTATGTCTGCCGCGGCAGGTACCAGCATTGCGGCACCCAGGTAGTCCCGGTTCAGGCAGGGCACTAGGTCCACAGCATCATCGACGGTCAAAGTTTCAGCGACGCCATCCCGAATTTGGTCTGGCGTGAATTGATCCGTAACGGCACCTGCCTGATCCTCTCGCCCGATGATCAGAAGCCCGCGCGGCGTCAGCAGTGGGGCTGATGCAAACCCCTCCGGTGGGTTTTCTAGGAACGCGCCGCTCGCCGCTGCAAAGCCACGGATGGCAGGGTTCTTGTAGCGCTTTGAATAGAGTGCGGCTGACCGGCCAGAGGTGTGATAACCGGGCTGGCTTTCCATCTCCGCCATGATGACAGAGCCATGCTCCGCCAACCGATAGGCGACAGAGGCACCAGCGACGCCAGCGCCGATGACGAGAAAATCCGCTTCTTGCATGCTTAGCCCTATTCTGCCGCTACCCGAACATCTGATGCGGGATCATCATCATTATCTGCCACCGCCCGGTTCATCCGGCGGCGCTCAATCGGTGCCAGCACGATACCCATCAGCGGTGGGACAATCGCCAAAGTCATCACAGATGACAGCGCCAATCCGCCGATTACAACTGCGCCCAGCCCACGGTATAATTCAGACCCAGCGCCTGGGAACAACACCAGTGGCGCCATGCCTATCACGCTGGTGAGCGTAGACATGAATATGGGACGAATCCGGTTGCTGGTCGCCTCCGCAATGGCATCGCCCGGCTGCATCCCGTCATCGCGAATATGTTGCAATGTCTGATCCACAAGCAGGATCGCATTGTTCACAACTACGCCGATTAGGATTACGAATCCGAGCACGGTCAACATGTCCAGATTTTGGATAGCGCCGAAGCCCATGCCTGCAAAAATATTGATCGCTGCCAGCGCCATAACCGCGCCCGCTGTCGCTAATGGTACGGAGAACAAGATCACCAGCGGATAGATGAAGCTTTCGAACTGGATCGCCATCACCAGGAACACGATCACAAGGGCAACGAGCAGATCATAGGACAGCGCCTGCTTGGCTTTGCCCAACTCATCCGCCGTGCCGGAAACACGGAACACGACGCCTGGTGGCAACCCCTCCGCTTCAAGCGGTGCCAGCACTTCATTCTCCACCTTCGCAATCGCCTCCTCGAGCGGCATAGCGTCCGCAGGTGTCAATGCGATGGTGATGGTGCGGTTACGTTCCTTGTGGCGGATTTGCACAGGCCCGGTGGTGACTTGAACATCCGCAAGACTGGAGACCGGCACAATAACGCCGCCGCGCGCCACGACAGGCAAGGCGCCAATATCCTGAGTTGACGTCACAGACCCTTCCCTGCCTTTGAGCTTCAGATCAAGCCGCTCAGAGCCGACTGTGGTCTGCAGGATGCGGAGGCCGTCATTCGAAGCATCAATCGTAAGCCCCAGCTCCCGCGCCGTGACGCCGTTATCTGCAAGGCGGACCCGATCTGGATAAACCCGCACCTCAGGCGCTCCGAGTTCCAGGCTCGGCAGTGGGCGGGCCTGATGGCCCTCCGCACGCGGAAACACCTGGGAAACGCGCTGGAACACACTGTTTGCAGTCGCAACTGCATCTTCTAGCTCGATGCCAACCACATCAACTTCAATAGAGCGCGCACCGCCAATGCCTCGCCCAAACACACTGGCCGGGCGGAAAAACCCGATGATGTCTGGATGTTTGGCGACTTCGCGGAATAGCGGGGCTTGCAGTTCCTTCAGGCGCTCTGGCTCAGCCGAGCGTGCCAACACGATTACCCGTTCACCAAAGGCTACAAAGTAAAAGTCTTCCATCTTTGGCAGGCCGTCTGGCCCGGGCTCTGGCCCGGTTTCCGAAACCCAGCGATGGCGGGTCGCGTCTTCGAACGTCTTTGCAATGCCGGTATTGGTTTCAAGATTGTATCCGGCAGGCGGCAGCAGGAACCCGAACAGCAGATTACGATTGCCTTCTGGCAGGTAATCCAGGCGGGGCAGGAAAATTACAGTCCCGACAATAGCGACCGCGGTAATCGCCCCAACCCACAACAGCGCAAATGCGCGATTGGCCACGGTCCGCCTAGCCAAGCCCACAAACATTCCAAGGAACAACCGTCCGAACGCATCCAGTGGCGGAATACTGAGGCGCTTACTTTTCGACAATTCGCCCGAGAAAAGCCGCTTGCTGAGCGCTGGAATGACCGTGATGGCAACCAAAAGCGACAGGACGACGGATACGGAAATTGCCACCGCAATGTCGCGGAACAACTGCCCGACTTCTAAATCTGTCGTCAAAATCGGCACGAACACCAGAACTGTCGTCAGCGCAGAAACCAGAATGGCACCCCAAACCTGCTTGGCACCTTCATATGCGGCACGCGTTGGAGAATAGCCTTTCTCCCGCAGCCGATAGATATTCTCCAGCACGACAATCGCCGCATCCACGACCATACCGACGGCAAAAGCGATGCCGGCCAGAGAGATCACGTTGAGCGAGCGACCAAGCATCGCCATGGCCACAAATGAGCCAATAACGGAAACAGGAATAGCGATGGCGATGATCAGTGTCGGACGCCAGGATCGCAGGAACAGTAGCAGCACAATGGCGGCAAGGATCCCACCAACCACGATGTTTGTTTGCACTAAATCAATGGCGGATTCGATGTAAATCGTCTCGTCATAGACCTGATGCAGGTGCAGGCCGCGCGGATGCAAAACATCCTCATTCAGCTCAACGACCGCAGCGCGTAGCTCCTTCATCACTTCGATGACGTTGGCGCCAGTTTCCCGCACAGCGTTCACCGCCAGGCCCGGCGCGCCATTGCGGCGGATCGTGGCGCGGGGCTTGCCATAATCGTAGCGCACTTCACCAATGTCAGCGACGGAGACCCGCGAAACGCGGCCTGTCACCGGATCAAGTTCTGACCGTAGCACCACTGCTTCAATGGATTCGGGGCTATCCAATTCCCCTTCGGAGCGGACGACATAGGACCGCTTGCCCTCATCCAACTCACCGGCTGAGAACGAGGCATGTTCTGCCCGAAGGCGCGACGCCACTTCACCGATTGTCAGGCGATATTGGGCCAACCGCGCAGGATCAACGATAATCTGCAGCTCCCGCGCACCGCCGCCATAGAGATTGGTCAGTGCCACGCCGGAAACACGCTCGAAGCGATCCTGAACCGTGTCTTCGATGAAATCCCGGTATGTATGGATTGGCGTAACATTGCCTTCCATATGCTGGATCGAGAACCAGGCAATGGGATTATCATCCGCCCCGGCGGTCTTCAGCGTTGGCTCATCCGCTTCTTCAGGGTAGCCGTTCACACGGTCCAATCGGTTGGAAACCAACAGTAGCGACTTGTCCATGTTCGTGCCGACAGCAAATGTCAGCGTCACACGACCAGATCCGGTGCTGGATTGGCTCTCCATCTTTTCCAGGCCATCGACGCCTTTCAGCACCTCCTCCTGGCGATTAACAATCTCACGTTCGATTTCAGCGGGTGCAGCCCCCGGCCATGTCGTGTTGACCGTAACCTGGGGCTTGTTTACCTCTGGAATGAGCTGGATTGGGATTGTCGTTAGCGCAAGCGCGCCAAACATCACAATCATCAGCACCGCCGAAATTGTGGCGACAGGTCTTTCAATAGCGGCGCGAATTAGGTTCATGGCTTCTGGCCTTTCGGCGGACCGGCTACCTTGTCACCGGCTAACTTGAATGGCTGTCCAGGACGTAGCCCTTCATTGCCGCGCACAACAACGATGTCGCCCGGCCCAACGCCCGAAAGCACGACAAACCGGCCACCAATGGCAGGGCCAAGGCGAAGCGTTCGCGGTTCCGCCTGGTAGAGACCGGCTTCATCCGAAGCCCGTGCGACCATGACGGACGGGTCCTTGCCGCGACGGATCACGGCATCCTTGTGTACTGTCAGTACAGATTGTGCTTCAGCAACTGGCACATCGACCGTGACTGATGCATTCGCGACGGCCACAGCGGCAAGTGCCGGCGGTAGCGGTCCAAACCGAATTGGGCGGGTGCGGGATACGCCGGTTTCCCGGGGGATCACAGCGCGCACGGGCACAGCAGCCGTGACGCCCGCATATCGCACAGTCGCAATGGCGCCCGGCGTGGCACCGCCCATCCGTTCAGTGGGCGCTTCGGCTTCAACCTCCATCGCTTCGATGCCGAGCAGAGACACGACAGGGCCGCCAAGCGGCACAAAACCGCCAACATCCACATGTCGCTCCATTACAACGCCAGCATAGGGCGCACGCACATCGGAATAAGCCAAATCCACATCCGCCAGCTTTAGTTCAGCTTTGGAGCGCGCGTAGTCAGCCTGCGCTTCTTTGACCTGGGCTGCAGCGCGTTCGGCCTCACGCTGCTTATCTGCCAGCAATGCTTCACTGAAAGCCGCTGACTTCCGAAGCCGCGCAAGCCGATTTGCGGATTGCTGCGCAAGGCGCAAGCTGGCCTTAGCGCTGGAAATTCTGGCTGAGGCCAAATTCAACAATGCGCGACGGCGAGACCGTTCAGCCTTTAGCCTGTCTTGCGCAATGCGGATGAGCGTCTGGTTCTTCTCAACCCGGTCACCGACGCCAACCAGGACTTCGTCCACAGCGCCGCCAATGCGGGCAGCAATGGGTCCGCCACGAAGGGAAACGAAGCGGCCGACGACGGCGGCAGTTTCGCTCGCGGTTTCCTGGCGCACAGCGTCACCCACAAGTGTCGGCGGCGGGCGTTTACGGCCCTGCGCATCCGCGGCACCGGAAAGACCAAGCGCCAGCAACAAAACCAAGGCAAATCTAAGATTGGACCACACGTCAGTACGCCTTCATGCAACACCGAAGCAATCGGCTACAAATAGGGCGCTTTTGGGTCTTCGTCCATTGGCAGGCAGACGCTAGAGCGGATTTGGATCATTCCGGTTCATAGCCGCATGCAGTGAAGAAGCTTCGGGCATCCTTTGTCGTTATAGCGTCGATAGCGTCTCGAATGGCGTTCCAGAGGCGATGGACAGTGCGGGCGGAGGCTTTTCTG
>CALLKY010000081.1 GCA_938083135.1 uncultured Alphaproteobacteria bacterium
GCGTCCCTAGCCAGCACTTTCACCTCTATCTCAAAGAGTGCGAATGGCGCTTCAATCACAGGCCCACCGAAAACCTCTTGAAAGTATTACGCAAGTGGGCAAACCTCTGAACCGAAACCCTTAGATAGGCCAGCCCCTTAAATAATGACACAAACCCAGGCTTAATGCACAAGCTCCGGAATAGTGGGTTTCCAATTGGTCTTGAGATGAGCCTTACAATTCATTCACCACACGGCACTCACATAAGAATGGATTCTCCCAACTGCCACATATTCTGCACATCAGAAGCGTGTGAACCAGAAATTTCCGCTGATTTGAACTCTGGCTACGATGTGTGCGTTAAGATTGGAAATCCAATCGCATTCCACCACAGCATTACTGACGCCTTCACTTTATATGGCCCAGTTTCGCAAAGCGGGGAGATCAACTCGACCTGTTTTCAAGTTAAATATGAGTCTAGAAATTTGGATGAAAATGCAGATAATTATGAGTTCGGACCTCACATTAAGGACTCGCACTTTTCGCGACAAAAAGAGTGTCGAATAATCTTTGTTACAGAAATCTCTGATGTGGAACCGCTGTTCCTAAGTTTTGACCCCTCTGGCTGCGACCTGTCGGTCTGCTGGAGAAAAGGGGGTTGAATGTCGGAACGGCATTGACACATTCAATGGTCAGACGAAGCGGGAAGAATCGGGACATCGGTGAATGTCATAAAAGTCCGCATAGTTGCGGTTTGCAATTGCCGGATTAATGAGTTCTGGTCCTAAAGTGCCCTGCGGGTGCGGGTTTGCCAGGCGATCAGGTAAACCAGGACCATGCCGACGACCGCCGCAATCCAACTTCTATAGTCCTGGTACAGCAGGCCTGCAGCGCAGATGAATATGGCGAGGCGGATGAAAAACCCGATCCGCCCGACGCCATAGAGATAGCCTTCAAAGCCCGCCGCTTATAATACTATTGCCAGAGAGCATGCGGCGATAACGGCGACGATCTCGCCCACGTCTTCGCCGCGCAAGATGAGCGCTGGCGTCAATACCAGGATGAACGGCAAGACGAACTTGATGGACCCAAGCCGCATAGCCGTTATCGCTGTCTCCATCTGCTTCGATCCTGCGATCACTGAAGCAGCGACGGCGGCAAGTGCCACTGGCGGGGTGATGTAGGAAAGCATGCCCCAGTAGAGAATGAACAGATGGCTGGCCACCGGATCAATGCCGAATTCTATTAGCGCTGGCCCCAGCACAATCGCCAGGAATATGTAGCAAGCGCTGACGGTAACCCCCATGCCAAGAACGAAGCTTGTGATGGCACCCATGGCGAGCAACAGCCAGAGACTCCCTTGCGCGAAGCCCACAAGCTCACGGCTGAAAGCCCCACCAACGCCCGTGAAGGCAAGCGAGCCGACGATGACGCCGACACCTGCCAGGATCGCTACGATATTAGAGATTGTCCGGGTGGATTCCTCGATCAATGCCAGGAATTGCTTGAAGCCAAAGCGTGCGTTTTTGCGAAACAGGGCGGCAGAGGCGACGAGGATAATAGTGGCGAAGTAGGGGGCGTAAATTTCCAGCCGGGCGAAAACCAGGAAATAGACCAAAACAACCAGACTCAGCAGATAGAACCAGCCCTCTTTCAAGGTCGCGATGAGGCTCGGAATGTCCTCTGCGGGCTGGCCTTTCAGCCCATGTACCGCCGCATGGCAATCCACCTGCAGCAGGAGAGCGGCATAGAATAGGATGGATGGAACGGCGGCGGCGATGACGATGTCGCTGTAGGGGATATTCAAGAATTCAGCCATGATGAAGGCAACAGCGCCCATCACCGGCGGCATTAGGGTTCCACCTGTGGACGCGCAAGCTTCAACCGCACCTGCATAGGGCGCGGAATAACCCGCCCGTTTCATCGTCGGTATCGTAAGCCGCCCTGTCGTGACAACATTCGAAATAACGCTGCCGGACAGAGAGCCAAAGAAGCCGCTTGCCAATACCGCGACCTTGGCTGGACCGCCGCGGCTTCGTCCTAAGATGGCGGCCGCAAAATTCATGAAGAACGCGCCGCCGCCTGTTACGACCAACGCTGCGCCAAAGATCAAAAAGCCAATCAGAATATTGCCTGCAACTCGCATTGGCAGGCCAACAATGCTCTCGAAGCCCATGGCATAGGCCCGGACCAGTTCCGTTGGCGTTTTGCCCACACCCCAAAGGAAACCGGGTGCCTGCTCTGCCCAGAGCGGAAAGGTGAAGAAGATTATGCAAACGGCAAAAAGTGCGAGCCCGCCAGCGCGGCGCACACCTTCAAGGGCCAGCAGACACAATGCGGCGGCCATCAGCGCCGGCTCCAGCGGTGCCACCGTGTCCCATCCGCGCTCGATGATCTCACCGCCATAGTAGGCGTGATACAGACCAACATAGAGCGTGCCAACGAACAGGACCCAATCATAGACCGGCACACGCTTCTCATGCCGCTTTATGGCGGGAAACAGCAGGAAGGAGAGGGAAAGGAAGATCGCGATCAGCAGGTAGTAATAGGCATTGTCGATCAGAATGAAGCCCGCAGGATTGATCCCAAAACTCTGATTGATTGCCGCGCCGACGCCTAAGACGCCAAGGGTGATCGTAATCCAATAAACCAACGCGCCGCCGCGCCTAGGCGAGGATTCGATGGCGGCAGATTCTAACCCATTCGCGTCGTCTTCCCGGTTATCTGCCATTACGTGTCCATCGTCAGAGTGATCATGCCAATTTGGCGTCCGATGATGGCCAGGCTGACACCCTGTCCGACGGCGGTGCGTCTATCGAGTAGGTCTTAGGGCGTCTGGCTTGGGTTTGAGGTTTTAAACTGGAAGCCTTTGTAACCGGCCGCAACGATCTCCTCGCAGGTTTGGCGGTAGGCACCGACGCCAGCGATGTAAGGCATGAACAGGCGTGGTTTTCCCGGAATATTGGCACCCATGTACCAGGAATTCGCCTGGGGGAAGAGCGTCTTGTGGGCCACCACTTGGACGTGATCGACCCATTCGTTTTCCGCCTCCAATTCAGGCTCAATCGACTGCAGGCCTTCCGCACGCATATGGATGATCGTATCGACGACGAGGTCCACATGCTGCTCAATTGAATTGATCATATTGCCCTTAACCGAAGGGCTGCCCGGGCCAGTGATCATGAACAAGTTCGGGAAACTCTCGGACATCAGGCCAAGATATGTGCGTGGGCCCGCTTCCCACTTTTGCTTGAGCGCCCGGCCGTCACGGCCCCGAATATCAACGTTGAACAGCGTGCCGGTCATGGCATCGAACCCGGTGGCGAACACGATGGCATCGAACGCGAACATGCGGTCACCGACAGGGAAGCCCGTCTCCGTCATCCGCCCGATTGGTGTTTCGCTGATGTCGACCAGATCCACATTGTCCCGGTTGAAGGCCTGGTAGTAGCCGTTGTCGATGCAGATGCGCTTGGTGCCGATGGGGTGCGTGGTGGGGCAGAGAATTTCTGCGGTTGCTGGATCCTTGACGATCTGCCGGATTTTGCCGCGCACGAACTCAGCCATTGTATCATTGGATGCTTTGTTGGTGAGGATGTCATTGAAGGCACCCAAAAACGCGCCCGTGCCAGCTTCCCACCGGGCTTCGAATGTTGCCTGACGCTCGGCTTCACTGACTTCAAGCGCAGACTTATTGTTCACTTCGCGCAGCACGCCGTTTGGCATGTAACGCATTTCCTGGCGCTTTTCTGCGTAATCAGATTTCCAGGTATCGGCATATTCCGGCGTCATAGGTTGATTGCGCGCGGGGATGGAGAAGTTCGCCTGGCGCTGGAACACCGTGAGGTGCTGCGCTTCATTGGCAATCTCTGGAATTGCCTGGATGGCAGAGGACCCGGTGCCAATCACGGCCACACGTTTGCCAGCAAAACTCACCGGCTGCCGTGGCCAATTACCTGTGTGGTAGGTCTCTCCCTTGAAGTCCGATAGGCCTTCAAATTGGGGGACCTGGGCTGTTGAGATACATCCACCCGCCATGACGAAGTGCTTGGCCGTGACGGTTTCGCCTGTGGCTGTCTCAATCCGCCAAATCTGTGCGCGCTCATCATATTGGGCGGCGCAGACTTCGGTTTCAAACGTGATGTATTTCCTGAGGTCGAACGTGTCCGCCACATGGTTGGCGTAGCTCAGGATATCTGCCTGGGCGGAGAATTTTTCTGGCCAGTCCCATTCCTGCTGCAGGTCCTCATCAAAGCCGTAGGAATACTGCATGCTTTCCACATCACAGCGCGCACCCGGATATCTGTTCCAGTACCAGGTGCCGCCGACGCCGTCACCGCGCTCAAAACATCTGGCGGAGAATCCGGCCTTCTGGAAACGATGCAGCAGATAGAGGCCAGAAAATCCTGCGCCGACAACGAGAACGTCAACGTCAGACTGTGTGACGGTAGAAGCGGTCATACATCAATTCCTATGATCTGGCGGCGGCTAGATTACACCGTCAGATATTGCTCAACGATGCTCTTGTCAGCCTTAAGGGCCGCACCCGTTCCCGACCATTTGACCTCACCCTTTTCCAGGATGTGCACCTTGTCTGAAAGATACAGGATGAACCCCAGATTCTGTTCAGCGAGGATGATGGTGAGACCGCTTTCTTTCAGCAATTTCACCTGGTCACGCACATTCTCAACCACCTTTGGTGCCAAGCCTTCGGATGGCTCATCGAGTAGGAGCAGGCGTGGATTGCCCATGAGGGAGCGGGCGATTGTCAGCATTTGCTGCTGCCCGCCCGATAGGACCCCGCCTGGGCGGTCTGGAATTTCTTTCAGGTCCGGGAACAGCGTGTAGACCCGTTCTTCATCCCAGGCTTCGCGGCCTGCAGGTGCGGGACGGCGCGCGATATCCAGGTTTTCCCACACGGTCAGGTCTGGGAAGATGCGGCGTTCCTCGGGCACAAACCCGATGCCAAGCTTGGATATCTGATGGGCGGCAAGGCCCGCGATTTCCTTGCCTTCGAACTTTACGCTGCCTTGGCTCGGTTTGGTGAGACCCATAATGGATCGCATGGTCGTGGTTTTGCCCACGCCATTGCGACCAACCAGAGATACGATCTCGCCCTCTTCCACGTCCAAGGTAATGCCGAACAGGACCTGGCTCAGGCCATAGCTCGTGTGGATGTCGTTGACTTCAAGCTGCGGCATCGGCGTCCTCGCCTAGATAGATCCTGCGGACCTCTGGGTCATTGCGTACGTCGTCTGGCAATCCGCTGGCGATAATTTCGCCATGATGCAGGACCGAAATCCTGTCGGAGATGCCGAATACGACGCCCATGTCATGTTCTGTGAACAGCAGCGTCAGCCCGCGTTCCTTTGTGATGCGGTCAACAAGCTTGATCGCGTCCCCGGTTTCCGTTGGTGACATGCCGGCAGTGGGTTCGTCCAGCAGCAGCACGTCTGGGTTTTCAGCGAGCGCGATGGCGAGTTCAAGTTGCTTCTGCTTGCCGTAGGCTAACTCGCCCGCGGTTTCCTCTGCCTCGGTCAACAATCCAACCGTATCCAGAAGCTGATTGGTCTCCGCCACATGCAGATCAAAGCAGAGCTTGAACATTTTCAGCGACTGGCCTTCGCGGCTCATCAACGCCACCTGCACATTCTCAAAAACGCTCATGCGCGGAAAAATGTTAATGCGTTGAAAAGAACGCGCGATGCCAAGCTTGACGACCTTATGCGGCGGGATGCCGGTGATGTCCTTGCCCCGGAATTCCACGCTGCCTTTGCTTGGGTGCATATGGCCGGTGATCAGGTTGAAGAACGTAGTTTTACCGGCTCCGTTCGGTCCGATGATCGCGTGCCGTTCGCCTTCTTCCAGGTCAAAGGTGACGTCCCGGGTCGCGACGAAGCCACCGAAATCCTTCCAGAGATTCTTGATGCTTAAGAGCGCGCTCATGGGCTGCCTCCTCCGCCGAATTTATTCTTTATTCGCTTGCCCAGGCCGACCAGTCCGTCCGGCTGAAACAGCAGGATCGCCAGCAGAATGACGCCAAGCACTGTGGGCCAATATTCAGTGTATTCGTTGGTCAGCCGTTCCAGCATGAACAGCACCGCAGCGCCGATGAGCGGGCCAAAGAACGAATAGATGCCGCCCAGCAGCGTCATGATCAGCACCTGCGCCGATTGCGTCCAGAAGGCGCTCTCTACGTACATGCCGCGGTGATACATGCCGAACAGTACGCCCGCGACGCCCGCAAAGAACCCGGCGATCACGAACGCCTGCCACCGCATCCGCCTTGTGTGAATGCCAACAAATCCCGCACGTCCAACATTCTCACGCACCGCTACGAGTGAGCGCCCGAATGCGGAATGGGTGATGACCCAAAGCACGGCAATCGAAACCACGATGACGATCATGGTGAAGTAGAAGAAAGCCGTACGGTCGTCGATCATGGCTGGCACATGTACCGGTGTGAAGCCATCATCGCCGTTGGTGAGCGAGCGCCATTTGAACACGATCGCCCAGACCAGCATCGAAAACGCCAAGGTCAGCATGGCGAAGTAGATGTCCGTTAGGCGTGTGCAGAAATAGGCTACAATCGCTGCCGTCAGCGTCGCTGCAAGGACGCCCGCGACGGCGGAGGGCAACAGTGGCCAGCCATAGGTCGTCAACAGGATCGCATTCACATAGCCGCCAATAGCGAAATACGCGGCGTGCCCGAAGCTCACATTGCCGGAATAGCCGATGATGATGTTCAGCGAGAGGGCGAACAGCGCGACGATCAGGATTTCCGTTACAACATCGATGAGATAGTCGGACTGCAGCAATGGCGTGAGTGCGCACAGGATCAGAATGATCAAGCAGGCTGCCATGCCGGTTTTTGAGAGAGGAGACGTCATTGGATCAGTGCCCTCCCGCTTCCGGCTTGCCGTAGAGGCCCCAAGGCCTAATCAGCAACACCACGAGCAACAGCAGATACGCGAACACATCCTGCCCATTCGGATAGATGACTGAGCCGAAGTTAAAGACCAGCCCGTACAACAAGGCACCAACAAAGGTGCCCCAAAGGCTGCCAAGCCCGCCGACAATCACGATGACAAAACATTCAACAATCAACGTTGCGTCCATGCCGGGAACAGGGCTGGAGAATGGGGCGGCCAGCGCACCGCCAAACCCGGCAAGTGCGGAGCCCAGGATGAAGACACTGGTGTAGATCAACGGCACATTGATGCCGAGAGCGGCCAGCATTTCCCGATCCTGGGTCGCCGCCTTCGTCATGCGGCCCCAGCGGGTGCGCTCCGCGAACCAATACAGCGCAATCAGGATCAGCGGGCCGATAATGCAGAGCATTAACCGGTAGGATGGATAGAACGTAATCCCCAGGTCCGTCGCACCCTTAAGGCTGGCGGGGTAGGAGACACTATATTGTTCTGTACCCCAAATGACTTTCGCCAGATCGCCCATAATAAGGACGATGGCGAATGTTAGGAGCAGCTGCATCAGATGTTCGGCCTCGTAAATTTGGCGGAACAGTGTGCGCTCAATAATGGCCGCAATGACGCCAAGTGCTAGAGCAGACGCAATGGCACCCACCCAGAACGGGGCGCCCCAGTCCATGAAAACTGTGTGAACGACATAAGCGCCGAACATATAAAATACGCCGTGGGCGAAGTTGATGACCTTCAATACCCCGAAAATCAGCGAAAGACCGGCCGCAATGATGAAAAGGTTCATCCCTTGGCTGATCGAATTTAAAAGCTGAATAAAGGCGAATTGCGGGTTGGTTAGCAGAATTGCTAGCCCCGGGCTGAATTCGCGTATCAGATCGAGCATCGCGCTCCGACCCTCCTAAAACAGTAATCACGGTCCCCCGCCCCAGATATCCGGGGCGGGGGGCGCTATGAGATCGCGGCTGCTTACTTGATTTCAGCCGGGATGTAGGTGACGGGATCCATCACTTTGTAAGAGAAGCCGTCCTTTTTCACCATTGGGCCCCAGAACTGGCCAGTATTGGCCTGGTGGTCTGCAGCGTTGATGGTGCGTGGGCCGACAGGGGTGTCGATGGTCATGCCTTCAAGCGCCTTGATGATGCCTTCAGACTTAGTGCCACCGCTTTTGGCAACAGCTTCGGCGTAGAATTTCACGCCGGTGTAGGACAGAACCGGCCACATTGCCGTTTCTTTGGTGCCGGATTTCTCGGCAATCTTCTCCTGGAACACTTTATGGTTCGGGCTCACAGCGTGATACCAAAGCTCATAGGTGTTGGAGATGACATTAGGCGGATAATCGTCGCCCATTTTACCAGCAATCTCGTGGGAAGCGACTTCGCCGCCAGAGATATAGGCTTTGATGTTGTTAAACAGACCGAACGGTGAGGCCTGCTGCGCAAAGTCCACGAAGTGGGAACCCCAGAGACCGGACGTCACGACATCGCAGCCAGCGCCCATGATCTGGGTGATGAACACGTTGTAATCCGTCGCGCGCAGTTTTGGGCGCAGGTCGAGAACGACTTCCACATCCGGTGCATGGCGTTTAAGGGCAGCTTTTAGACCGTCGGCCAGATCGTGGCCGTAAGCATAATCAAGCTGAATGTCACAGACCTTCTTGCCACCAATCTTTTTGATGAGTTGCGCCATGGCATCGCCTTCAAAGTCCGTATTGGACGATGTGCGGAACACATGGGGATGCAGCTTAGAGGTTGTCATCTGAATGGTTTTTGGAATGGTCGCGAGATAAACGATACCTTCCTGTTTCGCGACTTCAGAGATCGCGAGACCGACGGCGGACGAAAGACCGCCCATCAGTACGTCCACGCCATCCTTCGTCACCATTTCTTTAGCGGCGGAGGCTGCGGCGGCTGGATTCAGCTTTGAATCGCGGGCGACTGTTACAAGCATGCGACCGTTGATGCCGCCTGCTGCATTGATTTCGTCCACTGCGAGATTGTGGCCGACCATTGCTGGACCGCCATAGATCGCGCCGCCACCCGATGTCGGGTACAGGACGCCGATCTTGATATCTTGTGCGAGAGCGGCTGAGCCTGCTCCCATTGCCGCGAGCGCAACAGCGCCCGCCAAAATCCGTTTCATGATGCTTCTCCCTAATTGTTAGCGCCATTACCGGCGACAACTGCCCAAAGTATGTGCGGCAATTTGCACAGGCGTCAATCAAGTCACTTTTGCGGGCACGAGCGGCATGCGCATTTCGTCGCCAAGAGTTACCAAGCCATATTTCTCATAGAACGGACGGTTATGGGTTGTTGACGGAATGAGGTAGAGGCCAAATTCAGCCGCACCCTTGGCCTTTGCTGCATCAATCGCAGCTTCAAGAAGCAACCCGCCCAAACTACGGCCGCGCGCTGCAGGGTCGACGATCAACTCCTCGAGCTGGCAATAAATTCCGCCATACCGCATCGCCAAATTGAAGGAGAAAGCGGCGCTGCCTAGCAGAACGCCAGCTTCGTCCGCCACCAACACCATGCCGCGCTCACCATCCAGCAGGGCGCGGAATACGCTAGCCCATGCTGGCTCTGGCGGCGTGCCGCGCAGCATGGACAGAAGCTCAAGGCAGCGGGATTCGTCTTCGGCACGTGCGGGGCGGATTGTGATTGTCATAGGCGCGCTCTAAGTCAGCTGATGGGGATTTACTTTCCCACGCACACGCCGATATCGGCAATTGCAGTCTCTCTGCGACGGTGGCGGGGCATTACGGCAAGTAGGAGCAGCGGCTTTGAAATCACTGGAATCAGGCGGTGTCGCGGTTGTCTTTGGCGCATCTGGTGGCATAGGGGCGGCCCTTTTCGCGGCCCTTCAGGATGCAGGCCAGTTTAAGGCTGTCCACGGCTTCAGTCGTCAAAGTGCGGTTCCAGTGGAACTGACGGATGAGGCCAGCTTGGCCAATGCGGTAGAGGTCGCTGCGCAATCTGGTGCGGTCCGGCTGGTCATTGACGCGACTGGTTTTTTGCACGGGCAGGGTATGATGCCAGAGAAAACCTGGCGGGCGCTGGATGCGGATCAACTGGCTCATGCCTTTGCCATCAACACGATTGGGCCAGCCTTGTTGATGAAGCACATGCTGCCAAAGCTTCCGCGCATGGGCAAAGCGGTCTTTGCAACACTGTCAGCCCGCGTTGGATCTATCGAGGATAACCGCCTTGGCGGCTGGTATAGCTACCGCGCATCGAAAGCCG
Source organism: uncultured Alphaproteobacteria bacterium (assembly GCA_938083135.1). GTDB lineage: Bacteria > Pseudomonadota > Alphaproteobacteria > Bin95 > Bin95 > VMCJ01. The sequence continues at coordinate 10,160 of CALLKY010000081.1, forward strand.
CCTTAAACCAGATCGTCCGGACCGCCGCCATCGAGCTTTCCCGCCGCGCGCCCGATGCGCTGTGTGTGGCACTGCACCCAGGGACAGTTGCAACACCGCTGTCAGATAGTTTCGCGAAGGCGGGGTTAGATGTTCTGACACCAGCCCAATCCGCCCAACATCTGCTGTCCGTGATTGACCAATTGGATGCAGACGCCACGGGCGGATTTTTTGATTGGCGCGGCGATCAGGTGCTTTGGTGAGTGCAGGATATGGATGTTCTTCGCGTCGTTCTCGGCGACCAGCTTTCCCGCGACGTGGCAGCACTTCAGGGGCTCAATCCCAAACGTGACGCTGTGTTGATGATGGAGGTGCGGGATGAAACTGAATACGTCCCGCATCACAAACAGAAGCTGGTGCTTATACTATCCGCCATGCGCCACTTTGCGGCTGATCTTAGGGAAGCTGGCATTCGGGTCGAATATGTGAACCTGGACGACCCAGACAATACGGAGAGTTTTACGGGTGAACTCCAGCGGACTGTTGATCGGTTCAAGCCGTGCAAGGTGGCGGTAACGGAGCCAAGCGAATGGCGCGTTCAACAGATGGTGGACGACTGGAAAACTGGCCTAAACGTCCCAGTGGAGGTGCTTCAGGACGACAGGTTCTTTGCGTCTCATACCCGGTTTAGGGAATGGGCTAAGGGCCGAAAAACTTGGACCATGGAACATTTTTATCGGGAGATGCGGGAAGAGCACAATATCCTGATGTCCGACGGAAAGCCGGAGGGTGGCCGTTGGAATTTCGACGCTGACAACCGCAAGCGTCTGCCAGCCAAAACCACGCCCCCAAACCGTGCCCGATTCACGCCGGATGAGATAACCCGCGCTGTGATCGAGATGGTGGAAGAACAATTCGCCCAAAATTTCGGCACGTTGGAGGCGTTCGGTTGGCCTGTCACACGCTCGGAGGCGCTGGCGGCACTTGACGATTTCCTGCAAAACGCGCTGCCGCATTTTGGCGATTACCAGGACGCTATGAAGGCAGGCGCGCCGTTCCTCTATCACTCGCTGATCGCACCGGCCATCAACATTGGTTTGCTATCACCACGTGAAGTATGCGTCGCGGCAGAGGCTGCGTGGCGAGGCGGTGACGCGCCCTTGAATGCAGTGGAAGGGTTCATCCGTCAGATTTTAGGCTGGCGGGAATATGTGCGCGGCATTTATTGGGCACTGATGCCAGACTATGCAGCGATGAACGCCTTGAAAGCGTCACGCCCGCTTCCAGAATTCTATTGGAGCGGCGTGACGGACATGCACTGCATGCATCAGGCCATCGATAGCACCCGGCATCATGCCTATTCACACCATATTCAGCGCCTTATGTTGACGGGCAATTTTGCCTTGCTGGCTGGCGTTGCCCCTGCGGAAATCGAGCAATGGTACTTGGCTGTGTATGCTGATGCGTTTGAATGGGTGGAAATGCCAAACACTCTCGGTATGGCAGTGTTTGCAGATGGCGGGCGCATGGCCTCGAAGCCATATGCGGCCTCTGGGGCCTACATCAACCGAATGTCGGATTTCTGCAAAGACTGCGCCTATGATGTTAAGCAGAAAACTGGACCTGGCGCCTGCCCTTTCAACGCCATGTACTGGGCGTTCCTCATCCGGAATGAGGCGACGCTCCAAGGCAATCCGCGCCTGTTGATGCCGTACCGCACACTGAGCGGATGGTCAGACGAAAAGCGAGATACCTATCTGGCGAGCGCTGATGCATTCTTAGAAAGCTTGCCTTAGCAAGGACTGCGCATGCCAAGAATTCATGGTGTTTCCGGGTAGAGAAGCACGCGCTGGCGGCATAAGGTTAGGCATCAAACAGCAGGGAGATAGGCCTATGAACCGGGAAGATTTCATGGCGCGAGCGATTGAGATTGCAGCTTCAGCGGCCGATGAAGAGGGCGCGCTGCCCTACGGTGCCGTCGTCGTGCTGGATGGCAAGATTATTGGTGAAGGCCTGAACCGGGCTGTGGCGCTGCACGATCCCACCTCCCACGGTGAGGTTGAGGCGATCCGGGATGCCTGCAAGCGCTTAGGCACGACGGACCTTTCCGGGGCAGAGATGTATACCTCTGCAGAGCCGTGTTCCATGTGTGTCGCAACAATGATCCTGGCCAATATGGCACGGCTCGTATACGCGGCGGATTGGCGGGACAGCACCCGTTTCATGCAGGCGATGGCGGGCGACAATCCAACTGTGAAGCGGCGTTACACAACCGTGGAATTGCGGGATCAAGTTAGCCGTGCGCCTGAAGATCGTGACATGCCGGCAGAGCGCATGGGCACTGCAGAGGCCAACGCGATGCTTGATGCATATGCGGCGAACCGCTGAAGCAGCGGCAGAGGGAGAAAGCGTTTGGCGAAAACCGCAGTTATTGTCGCGTTCGAGGTGAAGGAAGGTCAGATAGACCCATTCCTGGACATCATTCGAGCGCACGCCGCCCGCACACTTGCCGTCGAGCCTGGCTGCGAACGGTTTGACATCTTAATCCCGACCGATGGCAGCGCTGCGGTCCACCTGCACGAAGTTTACGCCGATGACGCTGCTTTTGTGGAACACAGGCAATCCCAGCGCCTCGCCGATGTGCGCGAAAGCTATCAGGACCTAATCCATGGCCGGACTTTGTCCATCTGCAGCTTCGTAAGCTAAGCGGTTGCTTTTTGGTGGCAGAAGCAGGCCCGCCCTTAGAACCCTCGCCCGCCCCCAATGGGCGTATGGCGGGGGGAGAGGGCAGGGTGAGGGGGGCGACTGCGGCACTGCACACTTTGCAGGATGAAGTAGGAGTCACCTCGCTAGCGGCAAAGATATGTCATTCCCGCCACCTTCCCCCCTCACTCTGATCCCTCTCCCCCCAACTGGGGGGCGAGGGGACCCTCACGGATGCCGCATTTGAATTCCGAAGTGGTGGCCTTTTGGCGGCAGAAACAGGCCTGCCTATAGAACCCCCGCCCCCCCAACGGAGGGAGAGGGCAGGATGAGGGGGGCGACTGCGGCGCGTCGCTCCTTGCAGGAAGACGTAGGGGCTGCCTCGCTAGCGGCAAAGGAGCGTCAGTTCTGCCACCTTCCCCCCTCACCCTGATCCCTCTCCCCTCACTGGGGGGCGAGGAGACCCTCACGGATGCCGCGTTAGGGTTCCTAAGCGGTGCCTGTTGGCGGCAGAAGGAAGCCTGCCTATAGAACCCTCGCCCCCCAACGGGGGGAGAGGGCAGGGTGAGGGGGGTGACTGCGGCACTGCACACTTTGCAGGATGAAGTAGGAGTCACCTCGCTAGCGGCAAAGATATGTCAGTCCCGCCACCTTCCCCCTCTCTCTGAACCCTCTCCTCCCTCTGGCGGGCGAGGGGACCCTCACGGATGCGGCGTTAGATGTCCTATGCGGCGGCCTGTTGGCGGCAGAAGCAGGAGGCGTGGACTTTGACCTCGGCCCGGGCAAGCGCCTGGTCGAGTTGTTGCTTGATGAGGCGGGATTCCACGGTCTCGCCCCGGCGTGTCAGGCATTCATGCAAGCCGTGCAAGCTCCATAGATTGTTCGGGTGCTGGCAGGCGCGGTTGAGGGTGTCGTCGAGCCCAAGATCAGCACGGTACACGGCTTCCGCTTCCTCAAACTGGTTCTGCTCCATCAAAAGCGCGCCGAGGGCATGGCGTGCTGGCTGCATCCAGCCCCAAGGCTCGTCATAGGCCAGCGAATCATCCAGGGCAACGGAACGGCGGAGGTGGTCAAATGCGACCTCATGATTGCCCCTCCGGTATTCCAGCTCGCCATCCAACATGGCCTCAGCGATTTCCAGAACGTCGACGACGAGATTGTTATGGATGCGCCGGGTTTCCGGGACCTTCGCTTTCGCCACCAGGAACGCGGCTTTCTCTCTTTCGGCGTCCGCCACATTGCCCATGGCGGAATGGGCGACGGACTTTGCATAGAGCATCATGGCTGTTGTCGAGGCGTAAAGCGCCTGATCTTCCGGCAATTCCTGCTGGATGATCTCCTGCCATTTGCCGAAGCGCACCAGCACATGTTGCTTCATGGGGATATAGCCCTCAATGAAATCGGCCATGGGTGGGGAGGGGATGCGCAGAAGTTCTTCCGGGGTTGTGTCGATCAGTTCTTGAGCGGCGGCCAGCGCTGGGGTGAATTGGCCAAGGAACATGGCACCGTACATGGTGAAATGCAGATTATGCGTGCGATACATCGCATAAACATTGAGCGCGCCTTCCCGTGCCAGAAACTTCCGGTCCGCGATTGTGGCGCGCTGATTATAGACCATGACGTCGTGATAATTACCGCAGAGGACATCGATGTGGGTTGGCATATGAACAAGATGCCCAGCGTCTGGCATCATGTGGCGCAGACGGTCGCCTGCTCTAAGCGCCAGTTCAGGGAACGGCGACATCTCCATCAAGTGCACATAGAGATGTAATAGCCCTGGGTGATCCCAGCTGGCGGGCATGGCCTCGAACGCGCCTTCCAGAACGGCACGGGCTTCGGCGGTACCAGCGCCTTCGGCAATCGTGCCGCTGTCCAGATCCCACATCTGCCAGGGGGTTTCGTTCATGATGGCTTCGACGAATACAGACTTGATATCCAGATCGCCTGGATACTCGGCGGCGACCTTCCGCATGGCAGCCGTAAACGCGACATCCCATGCGGACATCTCATCCACATCATCCGTAATTTCCCGCTGTGGGTGGCGGATCGGCAGTGCTTCTATCAACGCGCGTTCGCCTGGTGTGGCTGTGGGAGCGAGAGCTAAGGCCGCCTGCGTCGCGTCATAGGCTGTCGTCAGTGCAGTCGCGCGGCCTGCAGGATCATAGCGGACCCAGGGCAGGTTATAGTTCGGCCCGGCTGCGTATCCGACACCCCAATGGGCCATGGCGCAGGCCGGATCAGCAGCGATCGCTTTCTGAAAGCAGGCGACCGCTTCGCCATGATTGAAAGCAAACAACCAGTTCAGGCCGCGCGTAAACCAAAGCTGTGCATCATCAGAATTTGTGCTGATTTTCCGTGAATAGCCCCCAAGGTCATAGTAATCCTCGCCGCTTCTCCCAATGTTGAGGGCAGAAGGATGGGCCTATTTGGCGATACGGTACAGTGGAATATATGGCCGGGCGAACGTAAGGCCTGTACTCCACGCAACACAGAGTCCGAGGGCGATGATGAATGCGAGGGGCCAACCGATTGGGTCGGCCAGCAGGGCAACAGCTGGTAGTGCCATCGCGAACCCGATCATGCCGCCTATGCCGTTGGCCAAAATTGCAGAGCATGCCGCCCTGCCGGATCGTGCGTAGACGACGACGGTCAGGCTGGTCCAAACCACCGGTGCTACAGCGGCAATGCCTGCAATTTCCGGCCCAAGCCGCCGTCCAACGATGATCGCCGTTCCGACAACCGCCATCACGGCAATCACGCGCACGATGATGTCGATATAGCCCCGCCGCAGCGCCTGGGCTGGCGGCTGTGCCAGAAGTGGCCGGGAGAGCGGTAGGCAAATGATGAAGCTGACGATGTTGAGTAAGACCGCGCCGATCAGCGATATATCCGTCGCCAGAACAACAACAGCACCACCGCCCCAGACGATGAATGCTACGCCCAGCGCCGCAACCAACCCAGCTTTTCGGATGACCACTGCCGCGACCAGAAGAAATGGCGGCACAAGCGCATTGACCCCAAGACTGATGCGCGCGCTTTCGGCGATGAACGCGGCGTCATGATCCAGCGCCAGGAACAAGTATGCGGGACCGGCAGAAATCGGCAGGGCCACAATCATCGCACCGACAAATGCACCAGCCCGCTCTGCAATCAGCGTAGCAAGCAGCACGACCATGGCCGTGCTGGCGAGCTTTGCGGCGAAGCCGATGTCGATTACGTCCACGCCTAATGCTCCGGCTGAAATAGCGATGAATCCAAACCCTATAGCGGGATTTCCTGTTGTCTGTCAGGGCACGACGCTACCGGACACTGCTGGCTGATGCTAAAGCACTGGAAACACCGTTTCATCAGGGAGAAGATGCATGATTGACTATGGATTGACGGATAAGGTCGCAATCGTCACTGGCGGCAGTGATGGGCTTGGGCGGGCTACGGCGAAATTGTTGGCGGCGGAAGGTGCTAAGGTCGTGATTTGTGGGCGCCGGGAAGATTACCTGAAAAACGCTGCCCAAACGCTGTCACAGGAAAGCGGCGGCACGGTCGTTGCCGTTCGGGCGGACGTATCCGACGGTGCCGATTGCGAGAACCTGATCAACGCGACCATAGAACAGTTCGGACGTCTCGATATCCTGATCAACAATGCGGGCACATCTGCGGCGGCGTCATTGGAAGCGGTTAGCGACGAATCCTGGCAGGCTGATTTTGACCTGAAAGTCATGGCCGCCGTCCGGCTTTGCCGCATGGCGCTCCCGCATTTCCGCGCTGTTGGCGGTGGCTCCATCATCAATGCAGCAATTGGCGGCGGCAAAGCGCCGGGGCCGAACCAACTCCCAACATCACTGACCCGCGCGGCAGGTCTCAACCTCACGAAATCCTTGGCGAACGCCTATGCGGCGGAGAATGTGCGCGTCAACGCGATCTGCATTGGCCGCATTAAGAGCGCGCAATTGGAAGCCCGGGCAGGCAATAAGCCGCTGGATGAATTCTATGCGGACATGGGCAAGATCGTCCCCATGGGCCGCGTTGGTGAGGCTGATGATTACGCTCACCTAGCTGCATTTCTGTGCTCCAAAGTCGGCAGCTATATCACCGGAACAGCCGTCAACCTGGACGGCGGCATGTGCGCGACCCTGTAATGGGTAAGCGCTATGACGCCGTCATTTTTGACCTGCTGACGGCGCTCATCGATAGCTGGACGCTCTGGAATGATGTGGCCGGTTCCGATGAAGACGGCATGCGCTGGCGCCAAGCCTATCTCAGGCTGACCTACGGTGCCGGCGTCTACCGGCCTTACGAGACGATTGTTGCGGAAGCGGCAATGGCTGCGGGCATCGGGCCAGACACACCGGACGCACTCACCCGCCGCTGGGCGGAGTTGCAGCCCTGGCCGGAAGCGGTGAGCGTGGTCGAAGCGTTGGCAGGCCGCGCTAAGCTTGGCGTCGTCACCAACTGCTCCATCGTGATGGGGCGGGCGGCGGCGGCGCGGGTATCCCCCGCCTTCGATGTTGTGATGACAGCGGAGGAGGCCGGGTTCTACAAACCTCGCGCGGAGCCCTATGCGGCAACGCTTGCGGTGATGGATATGGACCCAGCCCGGGTCTTGTTCGTGGCAGGGTCTGCGGCTGATGTACCGGGGGCGATGGCGCTTGGCATGCCGGTCTACTGGCACAATCGCATCAGCGTTAAAGCGGAGGCAGAGCCGCTGTATCACGAGCGTTCGCTCGACCGCTTGCTTGAGATTGTCCAGTAGCCCCTACATTGCTTTCGACCCGACGGAACGGCATGGTCTCCCGCAGCACCATATAGGGAGCCAAGCAATGGCTGAAATTACAGGTAAATGCCTCTGTGGAGAGATTTCTTTCAGCGGTGATGTTGATATCAAGATGATGGCGAATTGCCATTGCAAGGATTGCCGGGCCGCCACGGGCGCTGCTTATGGCACGCTGATTTTTGTTGATCCAAACGAACTAAACGTCACCGGTGCGCCCAAGGTCTTCAAGCACAAAGCTGACAGCGGTGCCGATATGGAAAAGCACTTCTGCCCGAACTGCGGCTCTCAACTGTTTGGCCGGAATTCAAACCGCCCGACCATGATCAGCTTGCGCGCAGGCATGGTCGATCAGACCGATCTCGTGAAGCCTGCTGTCAACGTCTACATGCAAAGCCGCATTCCCTCGACGCCAATCGATCCGGCGTTAAAGGCTTTCGACAAAATGCCCGGCTAAGTTTATTCGGCGGCGACGCTGCTTTGGGATTTGGCGCGATATTGGAAAACTTCGTCGGTCAGATCGATGGCTGGGAATTCGTCCTTTTCGCGCCAATGATCCTGGGTATGCCGCCAGTCCCGGGACTCGCCGCGCTTCGGCAAAAGGTCCTTGGCACGGAGCAGATATCCAGGATTAAAGTCCTCGTCGTCGACCCATGAGTGGAGTTCCATATCCTGCTCATGGGGGCGAAGTTCTGGGCGCATGCTTGCCGCACCCGTGTCCCGCATATGGTTCAGTATGCGGCAGACAAAATCAGCGATGATCTCACTGCGGAGAGTCCAGCTGCCCCGGAAATAACCGAACACATAGGCCAAGTTTGGGATGCCAGTGAACATCGTGCCTTTGAAGGTCACTGTTTCATTGAACGCAAACGGCTGGCCGTCTTTCGAAAAGCCAATATCGCCCATGGCGTTCATATTGAATCCAGTTGCGGTGACAATAACGTCCGCTTTCAAGGTCTCGCCGGATTTGAGCTGTATGCCATCTTCAGTGAACCGCTCAATGTGATCGGTGACGACGGAGGCTTTGCCCTCCGCAATCCGCTTGAACAGGTCCGCGTCCGGCACGAAGGCGATACGCTGGCGCCAGGGGCGGTAATCGGGTGCGAAGTGCTTCTCCACATCAAAATCAGGACCGAGTAAATTCCGGATATTGGCAATCAGGTCACGGCGGACCACGTCCGGCTTGGCGCGGCAGAGCTTGGTGAATGCCGTCTGCTCATATTGGATTTTGCGGCGGACGATCTCGTGAATCCAGGTCTCATCGACCTGTAATTCGCGCAGCTCCTCAGCGATCTCAATCGCATTCCGCCCGGTGCGGAAATATGTGGGCGTGCGCTGTAGCATCGTGACGTGGGCCGCTTTGTCAGTCATCGCGGGCACAACGGTCGCCGCCGTAGCACCGGAGCCGATGACAACGACATTCTTGCCGGAATAGTCCAGATCATCAGGCCAGTTTTCCGGGTGGGCGATGGTACCTTTGAAGTCCGCCATGCCCGGCCATTCCGGTGTGAAGCCCTCATTGTGGCGGTAATAGCCTTGGCACATGAACAGGAAATTCGCAGTGAACTGCACCGGCTCATCAATGTCCGTGCGGATGGCATCAATCGTCCAAAGGCTATCGGCCTCTGACCAGTCGGCCGTGAGGATTTTGTGTTGGTAGCGGATATGCTGCGCCAGATCGTTTTCTTCGATCACGTCGCCCATATAGGCCAGAATTTCTTCCGCCGTCGCGATGGGCGGGCCGATCCAGGGCTTGAAGCGATAGCCGAACGTGTGCAAATCGCTGTCGGACCGGATGCCCGGTGAGCGATGGGTCCACCAGGTGCCGCCAAAGCTTTTCTCAGACTCCAGCACGACAATGCTGTGATCCGGGCATTGCTCGCCAATATGGTAAGCCGCCGCCACACCGGATATTCCGGCACCGACGATCAGGCAATCAACATGTTCGGTCGTTTGGGGCGCAATGCTGTCAGGCACGGGGGCAAGTCCTTCGCTGGAGTGAGCGGCTAAGTATAGTGGACAGCGCCGAAAACGCAGCCCTACCAGTTTTCCCCAAATGGCCGGAGTTCGATGAGGAAGCTCCAGGTGGATTTGGGCTGGTGCGCCAGATGATAAATCTCGCCGGCTAGGTCGTCCGGCTTGGCGTAGAAATCATCTGGGTAGTCTGGCCAGCGCTTGCGGGCGAACGGCATGTCGATAACGGCGTCAATCACGACATAGGCTACGTGAATGCCTTTCGGCCCCAAGTCCCGCGCCAAAGCCTCGGCGACCATGCGCTGGGCGGCTTTGGTGGGGGTCCAGCCAATGAACCCCGGCTTGCCACGCATTGCCCCGGTATTGCCGGTGCAGATGATGGCACCTGATCCGCGCGCCTCCATCCCCGGTCCAAGTGTTTTCGCCGTCGCAAGCAATCCGCCAGCGTTCACCCGGAAGTTTCGCTCGAAGTCCTTCAGGTCGATCTGATCATAGGTCCCGCGACTGGCCAGCGTTGCGTTGTAGATGACCACATCTGGCGTGCCGTGCGCCGCTTCGATTTCGCGGAGCGTTGCGCAGAAGGCTTCGGTATCGCCAATATCGACAGCATGGCCGGATGTGCCTGGAATATCGCGTTCCCACGATTCAAGCCGCCCGGAATGGCGCGCGATCATCGAGACATGATAGCCCTCCGCCGCGAACTTGCGGACGGTTGCGAGGCCCGTGCCAGGCCCGACGCCAATGACGAGGCAATGCTTCATGCGCTGATCAATTGAACATTATGACGGACCGCGCGATCTCGCCCTTCTTCATCTCAACGAAGGCCTCGTTGATGTCTTCAAGCTGGATGTGCTGGGAGACCAGTTCATCCAATTTCAGGCGGCCCTGCATGTAGAAATCGATGTAGCGGGGCATATCCACCCGGAAGCGGTTGGAGCCCATGGTGGAGCCTTGTATTTTCTTTTCGCGCAGAAACTCCGGCCCATGGAGCTCGATCTTGGTGCCGACCGGGATCATGCCGATGATGGTGGCGGTGCCGCCGGGGCGGATCATGCGGAAGGCGTCCTCCGCCGTCTGCTTCAGGCCAATGGCTTCAAAGGCATGATGCACACCACCACCGCCAACCAGATTGCGCACCTGCTTCACAGGGTCCCCGTCTGCCGGGTTCACAACGTCTGTAGCACCGAATTCTTTGGCGAGATTCAGCTTGGTCGCTGAAAGGTCCACTGCGATCACACGGCTGGCACCTGCGATTGCAGCGCCATTAATGGCAGATAGGCCAACGCCGCCGCAGCCGATAACGGCTACTGTGCACCCAGCTTCAATCCGTGCCGTGTTCTGCACAGCACCGACACCCGTCGTGACGCCGCAGCCGATCAGTGCAGCCTTATCCATGGGCATGTCATCCCGCACTTTGACGGCGGCATGTTCATGGACCAGCATTCGTTCCGCGAAGGATGAGAGCTGCGCGAACTGGTAAATTTCCTGGTCGCCTTGGCTCAAACGCGGGCGCTCGTTCTCAGACCGCATGCGGGATGGGTTTTCGCAAAGCGACATCTGGCCGGACAGGCAATATTCGCAATTACCGCAGAAAACACTAAGGCAGGTAATGACCGTATCGCCGACTTTCAGGTCCGTCACCTGGTCGCCAACGGCCTCAATAATGCCTGCAGATTCATGGCCAAGCACCGTTGGATATTTCCAGGGGTAGGAGCCTTCAGCCATGTGCAGGTCTGAATGGCACACCCCGCAGGCCTTTGTTTTAACGCGAATTTCGCGGGGGCCTGGATCATCGACCATGATGGTTTCAATCGTCAGCGGTGTATTGGTTTCACGCAGAACTGCGGCTTTGGCTTCGACGGGCATGGGTTTCAGGCTCCCTGGGTACGATTAGTTTTTCTTGTTTCCGGCATAGGTCGTATAGGCGAGGCCCGCAAGCCAGCCATTGTCGACGGGTAGTGTTGTGCCAGTGATGGCACGGGCAGCATCACCGCAAAGGAACAGAATGGCGTCTGCGATCTCGTCCGGCTCAACAATGCGACGGAGCGGCTTTTGGCCCTCCATGACTGACGTGTCGCGCTCACCTGCTTCGACGCGGGCCTTCAGGGCTTCTGTCATAACGAAGCCCGGTGCCACTGCGTTCACCCGCACGCCGCGTGGGCCTAGGTCGCCTGCCAACACTTTGGTGATTTGGTGGATGGCGGCTTTGGAGGGGCTGTAGGCTGGAAGCGGAAACATCTCAAACCCAGCGATGGAGCCAATGTTGACGATCGCCCCTTTGCCGCGCCCCGCCATGACGGGACCAAACGCCCGGCAGCAGAGATATGTGCCGCGATAATTCACGTTCCACACCCGGTCGTGCTCCACTAGTTCCATGTCCTCAACGCGGCTGCCGTTCTGCAGAATACCAGCGCAATTCACGAGCGCGCCTGTTGGGCCGATGCGTTCTGCCGCTTTCAGCAATGCGGTGACCGAGAGCTCGTCTGCTACATCCACATGGAGGACAGAGGCTGTGCCGCCCTCTGCCTCAATCTGCATCTTGGTCTCACCAGCGCCGGCATCATTGATGTCAGCGACAATGACATGATCGCCGATGCTGGCGAACTTCTTTGCGGTGGCGCGGCCAATGCCGCTGCCACCGCCGGTTACGACAGAGGTGCGAGCAGGAATCATTGTAGCGTCCTTGAGCAGCCAATATGGGCGATGGCTTCAATCTCTACGGTCACGGCAGGGTCAGCCAGCTTGGAGACTTCCACCAGCGAAGAAGATGGGAAGTCGCCCTCAAAGAACTCAGACCGCGCTTGCCAGACCTGCTCGCGTCGGCGGATATCCGTCACGAATACGGTTAGCTTAACGATGTCCGCCATGCTACCGCCAGCAGCTTCAACCAGGGCTTTGATCTTGGTGAAGATCGCTAAGCTCTGCAGGTAGTCATTCGGGCCATTGACGTCTGTCCCGCCGCCATCTGCCGCCCTGCCAGTCTGGCCTGAGATATAGGCGATGTCGCCGACAACGAGGCAGTTTGACCAGCGCTTTTCTGTTGGTTCAGGCGCGCCAGGGGCTGTTACGCGGCGGATTTGAGACATATGCGGCTCCTAGTTTGATTTGGCTTGCGGGGTGATAACCAGGGCCGTGGCAATATTGGCATCAAGATTGCCAATCTCCACCTGCCCATCGGCTAACCCGCGCGCGACCATGCCCATTTGTGTATGCCCGGCCATGTTGACGGCCCAATGGGCTTTCGCATCGCCATAGAAGGCCGGGTCCAGCAGCATCATCTGCGCGTCATAGAGCGATACCTTATTGCTCGTCGCCACGATATAAAGCCGACGTTCTGGCCCATCTGCTTCAGCATTGGCGGCGTCGGCTGCGATATCTGGTGCGTCTGTCGCGAAGATCGTGCGGAACGTTGCACGGCGGGCCAGGGAGCGGCGGCATACGCCAGATTTCGGCGGTTCATCTGCGAGGCAGGCGAGATCGCCGCCTTCGGCTCGCATATCCTTATAATCCTGATCTTCGATTTCGATGATGCGGGGGCCAACCTGCACCAAATCATCGCACGCTTGGACCCGCTCACGCTTCTTCTCGGACCATTCCTGGATTGAGAACTTGCCAGATTGGGTGAACCAAAACGCCGCTGGGACTTGTACCTTCTCCTTGGCCCAGCGCACTTTGTCGTCCAGGCATAGGAACGTGCTAAGTGATGGATATGGATCCAGCGCCACGACTTTGCCGTTGACGAATGCGGCACCGACAGGTTCCGGGCGTCCTGCACCCCTGGACCATCCAGCATTGGCGATGGCTTTCACTTCTGGCCCCAAGACTTCGGTCAAAGTGCGCATGGAATAGCGGACGGCTGCCCCAGCCGACTTACCGCTGCGGGAGACCGAGCGTGACACGCCGCCTTTGGTTGCGGGTGCGGATTCGATCGTGTCGCGGACGTCGATCAGATCAATTTTGTATTTGGCCTTGTTCACGCGGAGAGCGGTGAAGCATACGGAGCGTGCCGGGGCTTCCTTTTCCTCGCCGGTTTTCTGGTCCGTGAATTTGATCGCGGGCAGCGTATACCTGCCATCCTTAATGACCTCAAGGCCTTCAACACCTGGGAGTGCCTGCCAAGCCAAGTTGGTTTTTATGGCGCAGGCGGGTTCTGGCGGTTTCTCTTCTGCCGCTATGGCTGGGTGCGCGAAAGCCAAGGCGGCGAAGCCGACCGATAAGGCCGTGCCCAAGCGTGAATGCAGGCGTCTATTAATCAATGACGATCTCATTTGCTGGCTCCGGCGGTTTGGGCGGAGGCGGGGCGGGGGAAGGACGCGTGCTCGGAATGACCGGCAGCGTTGGGCTAGAACGGCCACCAGATTTTGCCGGGGGCGCTTGCTTTGTCGTGGCGGTAATCTCATTCGCGACGATGATGCTGACATTGGCGACAATCTCAATCGAGTCGACAAGATGGTTGCCGGGGGTGATTGTCAGCTCAAAAATCTCCCATTCAGCGCCGTCAGGGAACGTCAACATCGGTGTGATGTCGAACTGTTGGTCCGTCAGGATACGTTGCTCGCGCACGCTGGACCGGATGTTGAACGGCTGGGACTTCGCCTGGAATGCCGTGAACAAATCTGACCGGCTGGTATCTTTGATGATATTGCGCGACGTCGCGTACAGGAACACGCGCTGGTTCCTATGGGCAACGAAGGTGATGGTTTTCTCCAGGCCTTCGCGGTCGGCGCTGGAGAAGCGCACCTGATTGCGGAATATGCCATCGGCGCGGCCATATTCTGACTCCAGAATATCAAGGCGCTGAATTTCCTCTGCGATCAGCGCCTGCACCTTGGTACGGAGCTGCTGATCTTCAGAATTCAGCAGCGACGACAGCATGTAGGCGTCGAGCGGGTTGGCGCGGTCTTTGTTTTCGTCATCCGGCTTGAAGTTTTCTTCATTGGTGACGATACCGGCGATATAGCGCGCAACCGGTGCCTCTAAATGGTCCCGAAGCAGGATGATGGCGACGATGCCAAGCACCGGCAGCAGAATTTCCGGCGATGTTGCAGCCGAAATCACATAGTCTTTTAGCCTGCCTGCCGCAGTTTTCTTCGGCTCTGGCGGCAATGGCGGCGGCGTATCTTCGCCCAAATGATCCGTCCTTTAATCGACAGGCAGTTAATCAACTACCAGGGAGATCGTTGTCGTCTCATCCATGCCGTCGCCGTACCAGGCGCGGATTGCAGCTTCACGTTTGGCCAGATAGCGCGGCTGGCCTGCGTCGTCCAGGTCCATCGGCACGTCATGGCCGGGGACGAGCACGTTGCCAGCCCGCGTGCGCCATAAATCCCAGATCATCTCGATAGTGGCGCGGCTGATCGCGGGATCATAGGTCATGTCTGTATTGCGGGAGACAAGCTCCGCGCGGTTCTTAGCGCTATCGCCCGTGAAGATCACGTCTTTTTCTTTGCCCGCCAACTTGAACGTCACGCAACCGGGTGTGTGGCCGGGTGCCAGGTGCATGGTGATTCCGGGGAATACCTCGTCGCCATCTTTGGCGCGAACCAGCGTCGGCAGCAAGTTCAGTTCCTTGACATACAGCTCCGGCACTGGGGTTTCGCCCCAGGGCTGGTCCAGCGCCCAATCCATCTCAATGTCCGCGATGACGGTGCGGGCTTTCGGGAATAGCACCCAATTGAGCGCATGGTCATAATGGGAATGGCTCAGCAGCACATCCGTAACATCGCTCGGCTTTAGGCCGCGTTCTGCCAGTGCTGCGATCAACATTTGGCGATGGCCAAATGCGCCGACATCAATCAATGCAATGCGATCCTGATAGCGGATAAGCGCAATCGTGCTCCAGCCAAGGGCTCCATGGCACACGGATTTACCAGGAAAACCGGTTACGAGGATTTCGATGTGATACCCATCGACTTGTAGCTGTTTCATCGGCCTGGAACCTCAAATCACATTGCGCTGATGCCGCCATCCACCAGCAGTTCAGAGCCGGTGGTATAGCTGCTTTCGTCGGATGCCAGGAAGAGGATGGCATAGGCGATCTCCTTCGGCTCGCCCACCCTGCCAATCGGTACCTGGCGGGCAAGCTTGCGCATCGCTTCCTCAGCACCGAATTTTTCACGGTGTTTGTCGAGGATGGGTGTATCGACGAATGTGGGGTGCACGCTGTTGCAGCGAATTTCATAGCCCTGGCGGCAGCAATGCAGCGCTACGGATTTCGATAGATGCCGCACCGCCGCCTTCGCAGAATTATACGCCGCCATATTATGACCAGCGATATTCCCAGCAATGGATGAAATATTGACGATGGAGCCCTTGGGACTGCCAACCCCAGCGGCAAGCGTTTCCGCGATCAACGGAATGCCGTGCTTGCAGCCAAGGAATACGCCGTCCAGATCAATTGCATGGACACGGCGCCAGTCCTCCAGTGCGATTTCGGTGACAGGCTGGGTCCAGCCGATACCGGCGCTGTTCAGCAATACATGCAGGCCGCCAAAGTGCTCTTTCGTTGCGGCGAGGGCAGCAATCCAGGAGTCTTCGTCCGTTACATCCAGATGTGTGAATGCGCCTGCGTCCCCCAGCGAGGCTGCAACAGCACGACCGCCGTCTTCGTTGATATCGGCGATCATCACTTGACCGCCTTCCGCCACAAACATCTCTGCGGATGCTTTCGCGAGGCCAGATGCCCCGCCTGTCATCAACGCAATCTTCCCTGCAACCCGGCCTGCCATGATCTCTAATGCTCCCGTTCTTCAATTCTTTTCAGAACTATCGCATGGACTTTGCAGCGAAATAAAGGCGAGAACACCCGATGGCATAAATCTGTTTTAAAAGAAGATCTTGATCTTGCAACCAAGGCAATTGAAATTCTTAATATCAGGAGCTTTGTTCAGCATCTTCCTGTTGAGTTTCTTCTTTTTTCGCGCGGTCTAACGTTGCTGAAGCAACATCTCCGGTTTTGTTGGTCACAATCCTAGAAATAACACCACCTGTCGAAATGCATGCGACTGTTCCAATGCCGAGCATCGCTGCAGCCCAGGAAGGTCCACCCACGAACATAATCGCTATAGCGCCACCTAACCCAATTACTCCCAGCGAGAACATAAGCAACGGAGATATAATGGATGCCAGCATTGAGATATTGGCTGATTTTTCTTCAATACGCCGACGATGCGCACTTTCATCATGCCAAGCCGTTACGATCCTTTCCGCAAGGCCTGGTACCGCTAGATCTTACTGCCTCATCATTTCCGGAGGCGGTAGCGGACCTTGATGCGTTGTCAGGGAAGCGTGAACTGCGATAGGCGTTGTGCGAGCTTCACCTGTTTCAGGGTCAGAGATTTGCACTTGAGCATGAATGATTTCACCATCAGATGCATCGAATTCGTCATCACTTCCAGGTGGGCACATGGCGCTGAATTACTTTTTCTGCATCGAGCGTCAATCGCTCAATATCGGAAGAAAGTGCATCTGAGGTCGAGATTCGCTTAGTATGTGCCGCACATACGCCAGATAAATTCATCGCACCAACGCCAATCCAACTACCATGCGCAATTGGCGATAGTTCAGCGGCCAGTGTTGCCCATTTCAAAATAGAAGAGACTGTCGATTTCCTCGTCCCATAACTGATCTGGTCGGCGGCAGTATTCTTGCGCTGCACGGCCGACGACCCAGACAATTTCTTTGTCTGATCGCGACTAGAATGATGAATCGAGTGTCTATTGCTCATGGTCACTCATTTTCTCGTTCACTTGCTTACACGGGCTTAACAAATTCTAAGAATGCTTAGTTAAGAATGCTTAGTATAGTTGATCTCAGCCTGTTATGGCAAATTTAGTTTCAAATCGATGTTTGTCTAGCCTTCGAGCCGGTGGTAGTTGCTATTCGCCTGTGAGGCTTAAGGGCTGGCGCGCTTCGATGATCTTGCGGACGAGGATGAGGTCGTCAGGCTTATCAACATCGATGGCGGCTTCGGCCTGGGACATTTGTATGGCAGCGACCGGTACGTCGAGCTTCCGGCTTAAGCGCACCATGGCGTCATCCAGTCCAAGCTTGCCCATGGCGTAGAGAGCGACGGCTTTGATATCGACGGATCGAATAAGCTTCAGCGGGTTTTTGCGATTGCGGTCGATTTCCTGCCAGAAGCCAAGCGCGTCCGCGGCATTGGGCCTTGCCAGCGCGAAGAGATTGCAGCCAGAAAACCCGCCTTCTGCGAACTTCAGATATGTGCGCCGCACGTCCGGATACGCGGCCTTGATCACGTGTTCCGAGGCGAGGCCGACGGAGGCTGAAGCCCCTTTCTCCAAAGCACCGGCGAGAAATTCTTCCACCATGTCTGCTGTCAGCAAGCCGTGATCACCGGTGACGATCAGAAGCGGTGGGCCCAATTGCTCAAGTCCGCTGGTAACCGTTCCAACCACGCTATCAGCAGCGCGGGCAGCTTCGGGGCGGGGGGAGATGCCGTCGAGTAATGTGGCGTCCTCAATAGCGGTAACCACGCGGCCAACGCTGGGGGCGGCATCCAAGGCATCGATCACGCGCTGGAGTACGGGTTTACCGCAAATGTCGATCAGCGTTTTGTTGGAAACGCCTTCCGCGAGCGCCAGTGGATCGTTCGGTCGTCCAGCTGCCAGGACGAGCGCGGTCCATGCGCCTGTCATGCCTTCATCGCTCATAGCAGCGCCTTCTGGTAGACGCGGTAGGTTTTATAGGCTTCCGCACCACCAGATTCTGCGATGCGGCGCATGGGGATATTGTCCTCCAAAATCCACGACATCTCCATTTTTTCATAGCCACGCTCGGCATGGCCATCGCCCAGGGCCTTGACCAGCGTCATGCTGACCAGGGGGCCAAGCGCTAAGTCGGCCTGAATATCCTTCACGACGCCCATCAGCAGGATGCGCGCGGATTTAGGCTTGCGCACTTTCAGCCGCCAAAGGAATTTCAACAGTGCTAAGGGTGATCCAGCGCCGCCAAGGCCCGAAAGCGCTTCATTCACATTTGGCAAGCTGGCGGCCATTCCGATAGGTCGACCATTGATTTCGACGATGAAGATCAGGCCATAATCCGCAATCATCTTGAATGCGTCCGCGAGCGCCTTGATCTCCTTCTCCGACATTGGCACGTAGCCCCAATTTTCGGACCAAGCGTCATTGAAAACGGCCAGCACCGCCGCGAGATCATGGTCGAACGCGCGTTTGTCGAAGCAGCGGATACGGGCACCCTCTACTTGCTCCAGTTTTGCGGCGAATGCAGTGACGCGTCGCGGCAAGCCTTGTCGGGGATCATAACGGTAAGCGATTAAGTCTTTGGCTTTGGTATATCCGGCGGCTTCAATATGGCCCCCGGCCCATGCCGGGTCGTAACCCATGAGCAGCATGGACGGTGTGTCGAAGCCATCGACGAGCAGGCCAAAATCTTCATTCACAGACAGGCTGGCAGGGCCGATGGCGAGATTGCATCCGCGCTCCTTCAGCCAAGCTTCTGCCGTTCTAAGCAATTCCCGATAAAGGGCAGGATCATCCTCTCCGGCGATGCAGCCAAAATGGCCGTCGCCCTTGCCGTAGCGGTCCTGATGGCGCTGGTTGATTTGGGCGGAGATACGGCCAACGGGGCGATCATCACCATTCAAAGCGACCCAGAATGCGGCCTCTCCATGGCCATAGAATGGGTGCTTTTTGGGCTCCAGGCGATGTTTCGCATCCATGGTCAGGGGTACAATAAAGTTCGGATTGCCTTTCAGCACAGTCCCTGGTGCCGCCAAGAACGCACGTTTGGTCTTAGCGTCGGTAACGGGGAGGATGCGGTAATCCGGCAAGGTCAATCCTTAGCCGTCAGCCCGGATTGCTCCGCGACCCATGGATATTTCGAATATTCTTCCGCTGTATAGCCAAGGTTCCGGACAGTCGGGCTTGCCGGTTTTTCGGATATTTTGCCGTAATATGAGCCAAACAGCTTGTCCCAAAGGAACGTCGTGATGCCGTAATTGCCCTGCTCGCTATGGAAATGGTGGGCCATGTGCAAGCGCTTGATCTTTTTCAGCCAGGCGCGCTTTGGCGTGAATCCAAGATGCTGAATGCAGTGGCAGAATTCGTAGATGCACGTGACGAACAGCCCGCACGCGAATGCTGATGCCGCACCACCCGGCCCGCCGATCGCCCAGCCCAAAGGGATGGTGGCCATGGCGATAGTCGGCAGCGTCGTGTAGAGCGCGCCAAACAGCACACCAAGATCGTTCGGATCGCCATGATGGTCGAAATGGATGCGCTTCCAAACGGACGCTGTCAGCGGGCTTTTATACAGGTAGCGGCCATGCAGTACGAACCGGTGCAGCACATACCAGACCAGCCCATAGATAAAGATGGTTACGACGACGGCGGCCAGCGCGGCCAGAAACCCAGGCCAGTAATAGATGGCAGCGGCAGTGCTCAGCACACCAAGACCCAAATATCCCTGGATCGCCGGAAATGCGAAATAAGCGCGCACTAGGTCTGGCACCGTCATCCGGTCCAGATAGTGTTTGCGCCCGTCCCAAAGCGCGGACCTAAGGAAAGCCATGTCTCGGCCTCGTTTCAATTGCTCATGCTGCCAAGGCCGTGATTTAGGACTGTGCGGGCGCGCGCGCAAGACCGGCTGACCCGGGCGAGTGCCCATGCTAAGACACCTCCCATGGGCCGTATTGACCGCTATATCCTGAGCCACATGGCCGGGCCGTTCTTCGGCGCGCTTTTCGGCGTGCTCGCATTGCTGATGCTTGAGCGGCTGCTGCGTCTGCTTGATCTCGTGAATTCGAACGAGGGGGCGCTTCGCTATATCTTCGACATGCTGACCAATTTGGCGCCGCATTATTTGGGCCTGGCACTGCCAGCGGCATTGTTCATTGCCTGCTATGTCGGCTACCGACGGCTTGCCACAACCAGTGAAATTGCGGCGTTGCAAAGCATCGGCAGGGGGCTTGGCCGCATGGCGTTTCCAGCGTTTATGGCCGCCACATTGATCGCCGCGTTCTCAGCCCTGCTCCATGGATACCTTCAGCCCCATGGCCGGTATGCGTATAGAAGCCTTGGGTTTTTAGCCGCCCATGCCTCCATCGCTGCCGCCCTCGAATCCGGCGCATTCCTGGAAAATGACGGCATCACCTTTATGGCGGAACAGGCGACGCCTGGCGGTCGCACATTGGCCAAGGTGTTTGTTTATGAAGAGCGCCCAGACGGTGTTGCACGCATCATCACATCGAAAGGCGGCGCGCTCATTGAAAGTGCCGATGGGCAGCGCTCTGCTCTCCATTTCAAAGATGGCTTGATGGTTGAGGAGGACGATAAAGGCGGGCGGCGGCGCATCACCTTCAATACGTTTGATTGGCCAATAGACCGCGGTGCCCTCGGCGCGTTCCGCCCCCGTGGGGCCAATGAACGAGAACTCACCTGGCTAGAACTCTATGCCGCCCGCGACAATCCGCCGGAAGCGACCACGCGCGCCCGCGTTGTTTCAGAGATTCATGCCCGCGCCGCCCGTGCTTTCGCGGTGCTGCTTATGCCGATGTTGGCAATCCCGCTTGCTGTGGCTGGTATCCGCACCCGTACGTCCGGGCCGCTGGCGTTTGGCATCGTCACAATGCTGGTGTTTACCCAGGCGCTGCAATTCGGCGAAGGCATGGCGGATTTGGAGCGAGCGCCCGTCCTGGTCGCAATCTGGACACCGGTGCTCGGGCTTCTGCTGATATCAGGATTCCTATTCTGGCGAACATGGCGCGGTGTCGGCTTCAATCCAGGCGATTGGCTACCGCAAATTAGCTTCAAACGCCGCAGCAAGGTGACAGAGGCGGGCGGATCATGATCAGTACGCTCGACCGATATCTGCTGCGCCGCCTGATCAGTTCATTCGCCGTTGTATTTCTGGGCGTAGTTGGCCTTGCCGCTACCCTCGACTTGCTGGCCAATGCGGATGAAGCCGTGGAGGGGGCGGAGAAGCTTGGCGGGCTTGGTGTGTATTTGATCGCACGCTTGCCTTTGATCGCGCTGGAGCTTGCGCCCATCGCTGGCCTTTTGTCCGCCTTGGTGACGCTATTGGCTTTGGCGCGTTCAGGGGAGCTTGCGGCGGCAGGCGCACTTGGAGCCGGGCAGGGACGCAGCATCCGTGCGCTTTTACCCGCTGCCATCGGCTTCGGATTGGCGATGTATTTCATTGCGGAACTGGCCGCCCCGCCTGCCGCCGCTACTCTCCGCGCTATGGGGCTGGAGCCATTTGCACGTCTAGCTAGGCCGACCGAGGCGATTTGGCTTCGTGAGGACCAGGATATCGCCCGCATCAACAAAGCGTCAGCGGACGACAATACGCTGACAGGTGTCCGCATTTTCCGCCGCGATGCGGATGGCAGACTAACGGAGGAAGTGCGGGCTGCACGGGCTGAGCGCGCGGGAAGTAACGGATGGACCTTCCATGATGTAACTGTCCTTCCAGGGGATGGTAGCCCCTCGCGGCGAATGAATGTGTTGGCGTGGCCACACCCGCTCGGGCCGGGGTCCTTTGGGCTTTTGGCAGCACATCCTTCCGAATTGCCGATGCAGATGGTCCGGGACCTGGGCGATCATCCAGGTGCTAGCGCCAAGCCACCGTTTTACTATGAGCTTTGGGTGCAACGGAAATATGCGGCACCCGTTGGGGCAGCACTCATGCTGATGTTGGCGGTGCCGTTCGCGGGCCGGATGACGCGCGGTCGCTCTATGGGCTGGCCCTTGGCGGCGGGTCTGCTCGTGGGTTTTGCCTATTTTGTGTTTGAGAGTTTGGCGATGGCGGCCGCAGAAACTGGTGCGATCTCGCCTTTAGCGGGTGCATGGGGACCGCCAATGACGCTGGCGCTGGCCACTGCCACGATGATGGCGTTTCAGGAAAAACCAGGATGAACTCGCCGCCGCGCAGGTTTGGCGCACTGGTCAATCCCAATAGCCGCCGCAATCGCAAGGTCGATGCAGCGCACTTGCGCGCGCTTGGCCCCAATATCGAACTAACCGAGTCCCCAGCGGATGCGCCAGCCGCACTCCGCCGGATGGCGGCAAACGGTGTGGATGTGGTTGCGGTGAGCGGCGGCGACGGGGCTGTCATGACGGCGTTATCAGCCATCCTGATCGAGGGCACCTTCGATCCTCCACCAATTCTGTGCCTATTGCCGTCCGGCACAACGAATATGACGGCTGGTGATATTGGCCTGAAGGCAACCCTCGCTGAAGCCAAAGCGCTGGCGGAATCTGGCGGTGGTCGGTTGGTCAGGCGGCCCATCCTGCGGCTTGATAACGTCATGGATGCAAATGGCGTTATGGGCGCGCATGCGGGTATGTTTTTCGGTGCCATTGGCATTTGCCGCGCAATCGCATTTTGCCGCGCGCATCTCCATAGCCGGGGCGTTGTGGGTGTCGGCGCCTCATGGTTGACGCTCCTACCGCTGCTGCTGAAGAACCTGACCTCCGCAAAGGAAAATGGCGTATTGGCGCCAGCGCCTGCTGCGATCCGTGTGTTTGATCAGGCTGGTGATGAGATTGAGACGCTAGACGGCCCATGGTCTGTGTTGATGGCGTCCACATTGGAAAAACTGGTGATGGGTGCCCGGCCGTTTTGGGGCGAAGGTGTTGGCCTTGGTGTTGACGCAACGTTTGTGCGCGCCCCGCCGCCGCATCTCGCGCGGTCGATCCGCCCGCTTTTGTTTGGTGCCGCAAAGCGCCCGCCAGAACCCGGATACCAGAGCCGGCGGGCGGCTGCATTTGAGATTGCCTATACGGGCCAGGTGACTTTGGATGGCGAGCTCTATGACGCTGATGCAGCAACGCCGCTCCGCCTTAGTTTCGCCGGTGAAATCAGGTTTCTGGTGAAATGAGCACGGACCCCATCCAAGCCTTTATGACGGCAGAACTGGATCGCACGGTCGAACCGGCAACGATGGCGCTGGCAGAGGCGGCCATGGCCCGGGTCGGCGGCGTGCGGGCGGTGCTGTTCTATGGCTCCTGCCTCCGCGATGGCCTGGCGACAGATGCGGTCGCTGACCTTTATCTGCTGACGGATGGTTATAAATCGACCGGTCAAGCGCCGTGGGCACGGATGGCGAACGGGTTGCTGGCACCCAATGTGTTCTACATGGAAGCCGAAACACCCCTTGGCCAGATCGCAGCGAAGGCGGCTATTGTATCGGTTGATGATTTCGTGCGCCTGACTGGGCCGAAGACGTTCCATTCCTACTTCTGGGCGCGGTTTACACAGCCTGCCGCCGTTGTTTGGGCGAATGGGCAAGACACACGACAAGCACTTGCGCGCGCCTTCGCCGCCGCCGCGCGCACATTTGCTGCTGAAACGGCAGAAGGCCCGCTAGCACCCGGTGCGTCAGACCAATTCTGGCCTGTGGGGTTTCAGAAGACCTACGCATCAGAACTGCGCGCCGAAGGGCCGGAACGGGCGGAGATATTGTATCGGGCCGATGCGGACCGGTATCGCGCCCTTTATGATCTACTACAAGCGGATGGGGTTGAACCGCTTAGTGCGCCACGGCGGTGGCGTCTAAGGCGCATGCAAGGAAAGTTCTTGTCTGTCGCACGGCTGGCCAAAGCGATTTTCACGTTTGAAAATGGCGTGGATTATGTGCTGTGGAAGGTGAAACGTCATAGCGGTGTGCATATTGAGGCCAAGCCCTGGCAGCGGCGCTTTCCATTGATCGCAGCACCTGGATTAGCCTTTAAAGTTTGGCGCGCTGGCGGGTTTCGCTGAGCGGTGAAAACCGGGTAGTATCTCCAGCGTCACCAGCCGGATACACCGATGCCCATTCTGCACCATCTGCCCCTTTCGCCATTTTGCCGCAAAGTCCGGATTGCGCTTGGCGAAAAGGTATTGCCGTTTGAGCTAAAAGAACAGCGAGTTTGGGACAGGGATAGGGCTTATCTGGCGCTCAATCCCGCGGGTATGGCACCAGCTCTGGAACTGGAAGACGGCGGCGTGATCGCCGATTCCAACGCCATTGTTGAATTCCTGGACGAAATTGCCCCTGATCCACCATTAATCGGCGATGGCCCGATGCAGCGCGCGGAAACCCGGCGCCTGATCGCCTGGTTCGATGATAAATTCAACCGTGAAGTTACGCGCCATCTCTATGGGGAGAAAGTGCAGAAGCGACTTACAGGTGCTGGCGCGCCGGATTCATCTGCTATCCGCGCCGGCCAATCCAATCTTCGCCACCATCTGGACTATATCGCTTGGCTCGCTGCCCGCCGGAATTGGCTGGCGGGGGACGATTTCTCCCTGGCGGACATCGCTGCCGCCGCACATCTCTCGACGCTAGATTTCCTGGATGACATCCGCTGGGCTGACCATGATGAGGTCAAGCTTTGGTACCAGCGCGTCAAATCCCGCCCCAGCTTCCGCCCCGTCCTAGCCGACCGCATCATAGGCTTCCGCGCCCCCGCCCACTACGCAGACCTCGACTTTTAGGCGCGGGGCGTTAGTTAGAATTCTGCTTTTCCAGAACGTCGGCGATGCAGGCAGTTGATGCTGGCCTTAGTTTCTAAGAACGAGCGGGCTGATCCGTATTACCATCTGTACCGATGGCAGATGTCCCGCCTTCCTGGCCAGATGAATTGATGAAGGCAGCTGGGTTATGCTTGGCGTTGGGTGCAGGAAGCCAGCTCGGCGTATAATAGGCGGATACATAATATAGGTTGTATGCATTAACAGCAGTCTGCTACAGGACTGAAGGGATCGGCGACACAAGTAGGATGGGTTATGGGTAGTCCATATCGTCAAATATTTGATTTCTCGGCTCCAGAGCCTGCGCCGTTTGAGGATGGCCCTTTGCCGCCAGCGGATCGATTTGCCGGAACGCCAGCAATGGCTGCGATTGAGGCTGGGCTTGGCGCCTTGCTGCTGGAGCGTGGCTATACACGCCCCCATCCACAACTTTATGAGGATGAGCGCGGTGAGCCGCATGTTTATGTGTGGTTCGATATCTCTGACGGTGGGCAAAGCTATTCAGAGCGGACATTCGTCTACTCGCCCATTAAGGCCCGTATGCTGACGGATATGTTCCGCAAACATGATTACATCGGCGGGAATGACGGTGTGAATGCATCATACACGTCTGAGACTGCGCTATTCGGGCGGCCCGTGCATTTCAGCCTTCTATCGCCCCGCCGCGCGTTACATCGGGCATGGGGTGCGACCGGAAGTGATTTAGCGACCATGCCAGCGCAGGATTTAGAGACCACGTCAGAGCCTAAACTGGGGTGGTGGAAGCGGTTGCTATAAGGCTGGTTTGAGCCAAGGCCGGAGCCTGACCGTGACCCTGGGCCTGCTTATCCGGAGGAACTGGCGGCGCTGCCAGACTTCGATGAGACGGGGCCAATGCGAACGGACGTGTTTATCACCCATTATACCCATTGGCTCGTGTCCCCAGATCCTGATGCGACTGGCCGTGCGCACAGCCGCCTTTGGCAAACCGATACGGAGCCGTTGTTTGCAGGCTTCCGTGTAGACGGCCTGCCTGCAGTGCATGATTTTGAGAAATGGGAGACTATCGGTGCCGAATGGGAAGCCCATGACATGCATGCTGTGCTCTTCCGCGGCCAGTATGGATATGGCGCTGACGGTGAACAGTGGACCTACGAATGGGCGGATAGGTCGGGAATGGGCAATGAAGCCAAGAAGGACCCATACTGCATGCTGTTCGGGCACTGTTATCAATGGAAATACCGAAACAACATTCCCTCTGATGGGGTGCCCGCCGACGAAATATGGGCTACAATAGCCCGCTACCTTTTATCCGATGGAGCCAACATCGGCGCAGTCTTCATGCTTCGCACTGTGGCGATAATGCAGGAAACACTAGGTCATGGACTCATTAGCGCGCAGCCAAACCTTGATGGCGGCGAGCTTGAGCATGGCGAGGAAGTTGGCGCCATGCTTCTCGTAGCGGGTGGCGACGCGGCGGAAGTGTTTGATGCGATTGAAGAAGCGCTCGACCCGG
>CALLKY010000082.1 GCA_938083135.1 uncultured Alphaproteobacteria bacterium
AGCGGCGGCTGAGCGCGCCGTCGAACCTGCAACGAAATACTTGATCAGCTCAATCTGAATACTTCGCGGAAGCCTACTCCGCCGACGCATGCTAACCATATGACCTGCATAGCCTTTCTCAGCTATCTAGGCCAGCCCCAAAATCTTTGCAGTTCTGGATCAAGGACCTTGAGCAATGAAATATGCGCCTGAATGGTTTTTCGTGGGCGGCGGGTATGTCTCCGCGCCCGGCGGATCGCACTATGCGGGCCAGATGTATGTCGAGCGCTATGAGCCCGATGAGCGCCAGCATGAAATACCGGTTGTGATGGTGCATGGCGGCATGCAGACCGGCACCAACTTCACCACGACCGTTGATGGCCGCCCCGGTTGGGCACAGGATTTCCTGGCGGCTGGGTACGCGGTCTATGTGATTGACCAACCCGAACGGGGCCGGTCCGGCCATCGGCTTGATGATGACAAAGTAGCACCCCAATTCCGCTACACAGCTGAACGGACGACGGACTATTTTACGGACCCAGCTGGTGCCAAGCTTTGGCCATCGGCGGAACGGCATACTGAATGGCCGGGCACAGGCCGTATGGGCGATCCCATGTTCGACAGGTTCTTTGCCAGCCAGGTTAGCCAGTTGGCAGACCGGGATGCGATTGAGGCTGGAGCGCGGGATGGTTTGGTCGCATTGCTGGATCAAATTGGCCCAGCGATCCTCTTGACCCATTCCCAATCTGGCCCGTTCGGATGGCTGGTCGCAGATGCCCGGCCTGACCTTGTGAAAGGGATTCTGGCGATTGAGCCAAATGGCCCGCCTTTCAAAGACATCCAATTTTCTGGGGCACCAGACTGGTTTGGCTATGGCGAGGATATCGCCCGCGCCTGGGGCATCACCCGCCTACCAATGACATTCGATCCGCCCGTTGAAACGCCAGAGGACCTGCGGCCAGCGCTAGATACATCGCTTGGAACGGATGAGCTGGCGTCTGGATACATGCCCTCATCAGGGCCGCACACATTGCCGAACCTGGCTGGGATACCGATGCTTATCGTGGTGGGCGAAGCTTCATATCATGCGAGCTATGATCACTGCACCAGCGCATTCTTGAACTGGGCCGGCGTCGACCACGACTTCCAACGCCTGGAAGATGCGGGCCTTACCGGTAATAGCCACATGATCATGATGGAACGGAATAGTGCGGACGTTGCAGCATTGCTGATGCAATGGCTGGCCAAACGCGGGCTATGAGAGAGCCAGTTTAGCTCCGCCAGAACCGGGCGCTAAACAGGATCAGAACAGTAAAAAGCTCCAACCGACCGGCGAGCATGCCGATTGCAAGGATCCATTTCGCAGCATCAGAAAGCGGGGCGAAATTGCCCGCAGGCCCAATGATCGGCCCAAGCCCAGGTCCCACATTGGAAATTGCCGTCGCTGCACCAGAGAGGGCGGTAATCCCGTCCAGCCCTGTCATACTAAGCGCCACTGCAAGCACCAGAAAACTGACGATATAGAGGAAGAAGAACGCCATCACAGAATTGATTGTTTCTGGATTCAATGGCTTACCCGCATAGCGTGCAGGGGCGACCCTGTGCGGGCGGGCGAGTTTGCGTAGCTGTGATTGCGCACTGGCGAACAGCACCTGGAAGCGGAAAATCTTGATTGAACAGGTTGTTGATCCGGCACACCCGCCGACAAACATCAATGCCAGGAAAGTCGGCGTGGCAAACGCGCCCCAGGTTTCAAAGTTTCCGATGGCATAGCCAGTGCCTGTCATGATCGACACAACGTTGAAGATCGTTTCTGCAAAGGTTTGGATGATGGACGCGTCTGGCTCCACCGACCGAACGAACATTACGAAGACGATGAACGCGCCGGCGATCATGAAAAACCCACGGACTTGCGGGTCATGCAAGATGACCGAGACCCGGACCTTCATCATTTTCAGATACATAATGAACGGCAACGCACCCAGGATCATGCCGACGGTTGCGATCAATGGGATAATCGGGCCTTCGAATACACCGAATGAAGCATCATAATTGGCATATCCACCCGTTGCGACAGTCGTCATGGCGTGGGTTACGGCATCGAAAATATTCATGCCGGCGATCCAGTAGGCAGCCGCGATCAAGGTCGTGCCGCCTACATAGATACCGCCAATGCCACTGGCAATTTGGGCCGCGCGCGGCAGAACCTTCTCATTCTGCTCCGCCGCTTCGGCGCGGAAAAGCTGCATTCCACCGACTTGCAGGGCCGGCAGAATAGCAATCGCCGTTACAACGATGCCAATGCCGCCAATCCATTGCAGCAGCGCCCGCCAAAGCAGGAGCCCAGGTGCGGCAAAATCCAGACCGACAATGACAGTGGAACCAGTGGTGGTGAGACCAGACATCGCCTCAAAAAAGGCGTCCGTATAGCTCAGGTTCAAATCTGCAAATACGAATGGAAGTGCTGCAAAGGCTGCCAGTGCCGCCCAGCTCACCGTGGTGAACAGGAAAGTTTCTCTGACGGAGATATTAAAGCCCCTGCCCTGCCAGCAAGACACAGACAGGCCGACGCCAACAAACAGCGTCAAGCCGCCAGCGGCCACAAAAACCAGCCAGTTCGGGTTGCCTTCAATCAGGTCTGCCAATGCTGGCGGCGTCATCGCCACTGCAAGAGCGGACAGTAACAGGCCGTTCAGGAATGCGATCGGCCGGAAGTTCATGCAGTCGGGTCCCTCAAAGCTGTATCCGTTTCAACGAAAACGACGAAGCCAGAAACCACGCCATTGTAGCGCAATTCCTGGCTTCGTCTAAACGTGAACCGCTTATTCCCCGAAACGGGGATTAGTGCAATGAGTGCTGCGCATTCGGTGTATCGAGAGAAAACGCCGGTACGCTAACGTCAAAGTTCTCTCCGCCGTCCGTCGCCATCTCATATGCACCCAGCATGAGCCCAGATGATGTCTCCAGCGGGCAGCCGCTCGTGTAGCTGTATTCTTCGCCTGGATCCAACACTGGCTGCTCACCGACAACGCCAGCGCCGCGCACTTCTTGCACACGGCCACGGGCGTCGATGATCTTCCAGTAGCGGTTCATCAGCTGCACAGGCTTATCGCTGCAGTTCTGAATGGTGATGTGGTAGGCCCACACATAATGGCCCTCGGCCGGCCTGGAATGCTCTTCCAAGTATTCCGGCACGACTATGACTTTAAGACCATTTGTCGTCTCTTCGTACATCAACCGATGCTCCACCCAAGTGAGGTATACCCGATAGTAGTTGCCGAAGACTAGGCAGCCCACGCGTTCGATACAAGGATGTTAATATTCCTCTTAAGGCTTAACCATTTGCGGTTAAAGCTTGATCCAGGTCCCGAATGAGATCATCCGCCGACTCGAGGCCGACCGACAGCCTGAGCAGGTCTGGCCCAATGTTTAAACGCGCCTTTTCTTCGGGCGGTGTCTTTGCGTGGGTCGACGTATCGGGGTGACAAATCAAGCTCTTCGCGTCACCTAAATTATTAGATATCTTGATCAGGCGGAGCGCATTCAATGCTTTGAAGCAATTGGCTTTATCACCATTCAAACGGAACGATACCAAAGTGCCAAAACCAGACATCTGCCGGGCTGCAATTTCATGGCCGGGACAGTCGCTGCGGCCCGGGTAAATCGACTGGGCAACCGCTGGATGTTCGGCCAGAAAGTCCGCCACCTTAGCTGCCGAATCGGCCTCCGCCCGGACACGCAGTTCAAGCGTCTCCAAGCCTTTAAGGGCGACCCACGCATTGAACGGGCTGAGCGCCGGGCCAGTATGGCGCAGAAATGGCAGCAGTTTTTCCTCAACAAAGTCCGCTGAACCCAGCACCGCACCGCCAAGGCTGCGACCCTGGCCGTCAATATGCTTGGTCGTCGAGTAGGTCACAACGTCTGCCCCAAGCTCAATCGGCTTCTGGAATATTGGGGTTGCGAAGACGTTGTCGACCACAAGACAAGCCCCTGCCTGCTTCGACAGCTTGGCGATTGCAGCCAGGTCAATGATCTCCAACGTCGGATTGGATGGTGTTTCCAGGAATACGACCTTGGCTGGCTTAGAAAGTGCAGCCTCCCAGGCATCCATATCACCGCCGTCGACCAATTCAGTCTCAATGCCGTAACGCGGCAAAATTTGCGTTGCGATGACATGGCAGGAGCTGAACAGCGCACGGCTTGCCACCAGCCTGTCCCCTGCGGAAAGCTGGCAGGCGAGTGCCGCAAACACCGCCGCCATGCCGGACCCGACGCCCATGCAGGCCTCAGCGCCCTCTATCATCCGAAGGCGCTCCTCAAACATGGAGACGGTCGGGTTGGCATAGCGAGAATAAACATAGCGGTCGATTTCGCCCTTAAAGGCGGCTTCGGCTTCTTCAGCACTCTCATAGACAAAGCCGGACGTCAGATAGATCGCCTCAGCATTCTCCATGTGGGAACTGCGCAACAAACCGCCATGCACGGCAGCCGATTGGGCGGAAATATTATCGGGAAGGTCTTGATAGTCAGGCATCGTCTTCTCCTCCAGTTTCGCAGAATGGCTGGAGGCGACGGTCCTCAATTGAGGGCTTTTGCCAATGCGGCGAACAAAGGACATATCCCGTACACGCCGCGCCAACCTCTTTAGCGATATGTTTAACGTGGCTCGCAAGCTGGTCGCTCAAATCACCACGGATGGGACATTCGGCGTTCAATTAATAAAAGTCAAGTATTGGATTGGCGTTCTTGGGCCGGGCGCCCTATCCTATTCGCAAGCAGCCGGATGATTTGAGTTTTATATCCGGATAGATTTGGAGTTGTATCTCTCGTGGAGTCTGATCGCGGCATAGACCAGCGACGGTCGCATCCAACCCGCAATGGGTCTGGGCATCGGTCCCGCAATGGACATAGCCATTTACCCGCATTTGCAGCGCTAGATTTAGGCACGAACAACTGCCGCCTTCTGGTCGCGCGGCCTAGCGGTTCCGGGTTTACCGTGATCGATTCTTTTTCCCGCATCATCCGCCTGGGTGAAGGCATCAATGAAACCGGCCGCCTGTCTGAGCCCGCTATTGAGCGCGCGATCAATGCCTTGCGCGTATGTGTGAGCAAACTGCGCCGCTGGCGCGTCCGTTATGGCCGCTATGTCGCGACAGAAGCCTGCCGCAAAGCCAGTAATTGCGGCGAGTTCCTGGATCGCGCCGCTTATGAAGCCGATGTGCGCCTGGAGATCATTAACGCTGGTGAGGAAGCAGCCTTAGCGGCCCGAGGCTGCGGCCCCCTGCTGACGGCTAAGCGCGAAAACGCGGTCGTGTTTGATATTGGCGGTGGGTCAACGGAAGTTATTTGGCTGGCGACGCCGCCCGGCGGCCCAATCACCTTTCTAGACAGCATTTCGATCCCCATGGGCGTTGTCACCATGGCGGATCGGTTGCGCGGCCAGGAAATTACGCCCGCACTTTACGCCAGTCTGAAAAGCGACGCCCGGATGCCGCTCGGCGCGTTCGACGCCAAGCACGGTATAGCGCAGCGCATTCGGGCGGGGCGCGTGCAAATGCTTGGCGCATCTGGAACCGTCACCACAGTGGCAGGCATTCATAAGCGACTGCCCCGATATCGCCGAGATGTGGTGGACGGCACATTGATGGATTTCAAAGAGATTGATGCCGTGACGGCGCATCTGTTCGCCATTGGCGCAGATGGTCGCCGGGCAAATCCATGCGTTGGCCCGGAACGGGCAGACCTTGTGCTGCCGGGATGCGCCATTCTGGATGCAATCCGGGATGAGTGGCCCGTCGGGCGCCTCCGGGTCGCAGACCGCGGCGTGCGTGAAGGCATCCTCCTTTCGCTCATGCAAGATGGTTATAGGGGCTAGCAATGGCGAAGAAACCTGGCCGCGCTGGAAAAACCGGCAAACCAAGAGGCAATTCAGGGCGCGGTGATGGTGCCCGGATGATGGCGACGCGCGTTAAAACCGCGAGCGGTCGGAAGGTTGGTTCCACACTTTGGCTGCAACGACAGTTGAATGATCCCTATGTGCTGAAAGCCCAGGCGGATGGATATCGCAGCCGCGCGGCCTACAAGCTGGTTGAGCTTGATGATCGGTTTGGCTTCCTTAAACCCGGTATGCGGATCGCTGACCTTGGCGCTGCCCCAGGCGGATGGACCCAAGTTGCGGCGCAGCGCACCGGCGCGATATCCGGAAAGTCGCCGCCAATTATCGGCATGGACATTCAGGAGATGGACCCGATTGAGGGTGCCGAGCTTATGCTGCTCGACATCTTTGCCGAGGACGCGATTCCATTGATCCAAGCGGCCCTTGGCGGTGAAGCCGATATCGTGCTGTCCGACATGGCACCATCGACAACCGGCCATAAGAACACGGACCAGATCAGGATCGCAGGCCTTGCCGAAGCCGCATATGATGTCGCCAAGCAGCTGTTAGCGGACGACGGCATTTTCATCGTGAAGGTATTCCAGGGTGGTGCACCGCCGGACCTGCTGGCGGAACTCAAACGTGATTTTCGCCAAGTCAGGCACGTAAAACCGCCCGCAAGCCGCCAAGGCTCGCCAGAAATGTATTTGGTGGCGACGGGGTATCGCGGCGTGCGTCCAGCACTCGGATGAATTGAAAGACCTCTAGACGATGGCGAGCGGCCTATTCAAAAGAGTCCTTCGGACGATGGATGCAGGTGCCTTTCCGGGCGCGCGCCGCTTCGTCTGGAAGGTGATTTACAATACTCTTGGTCGCTTCTGGCGAGATCCTGACTGGCGCTTCATGAACTATGGTTGGCTGCCGCCGGAAGGCGCTATGCCGATTGAATTAGCGGCTGAAGATGAGCCAGAACGACCCTTTATCGGCCTCTACGACCATGTCGTACGCGGCCTTCCGCTCGATGGTGCACGTGTGCTTGAGATCGGGTGTGGTCGAGGCGGCGGCGCACGGTATGTTGCGCGTTATTTCCAGCCGTCAGAGGTATTGGGCGTTGATTTCTCCGCTCCTGCGACGGACCTCGCGCGCCGTCTCAACAGTGATACGGCCAATCTAAGCTTTGCCGTCGGCGATGCCGAGCGCCTGGACCTGCCCGACGCAAGCTTCGATATTGTACTGAACGTTGAATCATCCCACTGCTACGGCAATATGGAGAAATTCGTTGCTGAAGCGGTTCGTGTTCTCAAACCTGGCGGTTGGTTTGGGTGGGCCGATATGCGGTCTAAGGCCACGATGGCAGCTACAGTGCAAAGTCTCGCTCACCCTGGTATGCAGCTTGAGCGATCCGAAGACATCTCCGCCGATGTGGTTCGTGCGCTGGATGCCGCGAATGCCCGAAAGCAACATCGCATTGCGCGCGTATGGTTGGTCCGCCGATTTATGGCGGAATTCGCCGGAACGAAGGGCTCACTGCTATATCGCGGCCTTATCTCTGGCGAGGTTGTCTACAAGAGTGGATGGTTTCGTAAGCTTTAGCCTTTGTGTTCCGCCAGTAATTCAACAACGCGCTCTAGATGTTCTTTCTGGAGCGGCTTGTGGATATATTCCTTTACGACCGGGAACTGCCGCGCCCGCTCTTCATCATCTGGGTTCATAGACGTTGTCAGCATGACGACGACGATCTTGGCAAAGCTTGCGCCAAGCTTTGCCGTCGCAGCTTCAAGGAATTCAAACCCCGTCATGCGCGGCATGTTGATGTCCAGGAAGATCACATCAATTTCTGGCCGATCAGGCTTCTGTAAATAATCAAGCGCTTCTTGGGCATACCGAAAGCTCATGAGCGATTGCACAAGACCAGATTCATCTATCACCATCTTGTAGAGAATTTGGTCAACCTGCTCATCATCAATCAAAATTGCCGTGTTGATCGGCGGGTTTTGGGCGTCAGAATGCATATTGATTTCCTTGTCCTTGCCTATGCCGAAGGCTGCTTGATTGGTAGGTCTACAGAAAAAATGGACCCGATATCTGGCGTTGAAACAACATTCATTCCACCGCCATGATTAACTGCGATGCGCCGGCAAAGCGCCAATCCCAGACCCGCGCCAGCGAACTCATCATGCAAATGCAATCGTGTGAACATAGCGAAGACACGGTCTTGCATGTCCTCGGGAATACCGATGCCATTGTCCTGTACTGATAGAACAATACAATCAGGCTGCTTACTTTTTGTTGAATACACCCGAATTTCCGGCGGCACACCATCGCGATTAAACTTGATTGCGTTGCTGATAAGGTTTTGCAGGAGTGCCCGCATTTGCATAGCGTCCGCCTCCAGCACAGGCAGCGCATCAATTGTCACCGTCGCGCCCATCGCTTCAATGTCGCCAGCCAAGACATCAACCACACTGTCAGCAACTTCTTTTAGGTCAATCGCCCGGAACGCAGTCTCTGAACCAACGACGCGGGTATATTGCAGTACGTCGTCAACAAGGACGCGCATCCGGTCAATAGTCTGCAGGCTCATGTTCATAAGCTGGCGTTGCGGCGCTTGCCGGTCTGCCGGCATCATCATAGAAAGCCGGTTGAGCAAGGAATAGAGCGTATTCGCAGGTGCCTTCATGTCATGGGCGATTGAATAGGCGAATGTCCGGAGTTCCTCATTCGCCGCATCCGCCGCAGCCCGGCCAGTCTCGGCCTGCTCCTCAAGCCGCTTAACTGCGGTCAGATCATTATGCGCCCCAAGCATTCGGACCGGCTTTCCCGCTTCATCGCGGATCGCAATGCCACGGCAGCGCACCCAGACCGTAGAGCCATCGGCATGGCGGTAGCGAACGATCTGGTCATAGGGATGGCTTGGATCAGCACAATGCTTATTAAAGTTAGGGGCTGGCCTAGATAGCTGAGAAAGGCTATGCAGGTCATATGGTTAGCATGCGTCGGCGGAGTAGGCTTCCGCGAAGTATTCAGATTGAGCTGATCAAGTATTTCGTTGCAGGTTCGACGGCGCGCTCAGCCGC
>CALLKY010000083.1 GCA_938083135.1 uncultured Alphaproteobacteria bacterium
CCACATTCATCGCTTGACGGACAAACACCAGATCAGGCCTACTTCAATGCGCTGACGCCAATCAAGGCGGCGGCATAACAAGGGCTGGGATCCACTTATAAAACCAGACCCCGTTGTTCAAATTTCCCGAGCCACTTCTATGGTTCAGCACGGACCTGATAGTGGACACGGGCACGCCCAGGGCAGCCATAATCATACCAGAAGTCCCAAAATTAATTAAGCCAAAAATGTACCAAAAAACGTACCAATCAGAGTTGATATTTTATAAATATTATTAATAATCAGAATGTTGTGTGGCTGCATTTGGAGCGGGTAGAGAGAATCGAACTCTCGCGTTCAGCTTGGGAAGCTGACAGGCTACCATTACATCATACCCGCAGAGGGCCGCGCTTGTGGTGCGGCAGCGCTCTAGAAGCTGTTTTTAGCCCGGTGGCGGCGTGGCGTCTATGGTGAAATCTGGCAGTGGTTAAGCTGCTCACTGATCTGTCATTTTGCGTGGGCGAAGTGGGCTGGTAGAACCGGGCGGTGAGTGCTGCCGTAGATGAAAGTTCGTGTCTGTCCCATGCCTGATTCCTTAGCCTTTGATGCGCCCGCTACCGTTCGCCGCCTTGATCCAGCGAAGTTTCAAGACCCTGCGGTGACGGCGGATGGCTCCAAGCGCGCCTCGGTCGCGCTGACGGCCTTGGAGACGCTTTGGTTCAACACCGGCACGCTCTGCAACATCGCCTGCGTCAATTGCTATATCGAATCGAGCCCAACTAATGACCGGCTGGCCTATCTGACATTGGCTGACGTTAAGGCAAAGCTGGATGAAGCCAGGACAGAGGCAGCCAGCCTGAAAGAAATCGGCTTCACTGGCGGCGAGCCGTTCATGAACCCGGACATCATTCCGATGCTGACCATGGCGCTGGACCGCGGCTATCAGGTACTCGTGCTGACCAATGCCATGCGCCCGATGCTGCGTTCCATGAAGCCGCTGGAAGCACTTAATGCAGCCTATCCAGGCCAACTCACCATGCGCGTTAGCCTCGACCATTATACAGCTGAACTGCACGAGAAAGAGCGCGGACCAGATAGTTGGGCACCCGCCATGCGCGGCCTGAAGTTCCTGGCCGACAACACATTCCGTATCGATATCGCCGGGCGCATGTGCTGGGGCGAGACAGAAGCGGAATCACGGGTAGGCTTTGCAAAACTGTTCAGTGATTTAAACTTGGATATCGACGCCAAGGATGCGTCCCGCCTCGTGCTGTTCCCAGAAATGGATGAAAGCCAGGATATCCCTGAGATCACAGAATCCTGCTGGGGCATTCTGGATAAATCGCCTGATGCCGTTATGTGCGCGTCGTCCAGGATGGTCGTCCGCAAGAATGGTGCGGATTCCGCCAGCGTTCTGGCCTGCACGCTCATCCCCTATGACGCAGAATTTGACTTGGGCGAAACCTTGGCGGAAGCATCCCGGGACGTATCGCTGAACCACCCCCATTGCGCGCGCTTCTGCGTGCTCGGCGGCGCCTCTTGCAGCGGTTAAACTTACTAGGGTAGACGGCGCAGGCAGGAAGGCGTTTCATCGCCTGAGCAACGGTCTTGTCGGAGGTTCTGCGCCATGGTGATGCGTAAGTTTGAAAGCGGAAGTTTCCGCGCGGTCCCAATGGACCTTGCTAATGTGGATACAGATCAGATTATCCCGGCCCGCTTCCTGAAGCGCCCGCGTGATGATCGGTATCCAAACTATCTATTCCATGACATCCGCTTTACAGGCGATGGCCAAGAACGCCCCGAATTCATTCTGAACCGGGACCCTTGGCGCGACGCAACGGTTATTGTGGCGGACCGGAATTTTGGCTGTGGGTCAAGCCGCGAAGGTGCTGTTTATGCGCTGGCGGATTCAGGCTTCCAGGCTGTCATCGCGCCAAGCTTCGGCGATATCTTCTACAGCAACTCCATGAAAAACGGCTTCCTCCCGATCCGCCTGCCGACGGAAGTCTGCGCTGGTCTTCGCAAGAGTCTGGCCGAAGGGCAGGGCGGGGAGGTTGCGATTGATCTGGCGGCAGAAACCGTCACTGGTCCGGATGGCGTCGCGCATTCGTTTGAAATTTCGGCTTTTCATAAGCATTGCCTGCTAAACGGGCTGGATGATATCGGCTTCACCATGGAACAAAAGGACGCCATCAAGGCGGCAGACGCGACCCGCGACGCCGCCATGCCATGGCTCTCCTCCGCTCGTGTCTAGCGAACCCGTCGCGCACGGCGGCGACCTGGCGGGAGCGCGGCGCCGCTATGGCGCGCGGGATACAGGTGCGGACGATGGCTGGATTGACTTGTCGACCGGAATAAACCCAGTGCCGTATCCAATCCCCGATATCCCGCCCGATGCCTGGATGCGCTTGCCGGGGTTCCGTGAAACGCGCGCCTACATGGCGGCGGCGTCTGAATGTTATGGTGCAAGCGAAGGTGCCATTCTGCCTATACCCGGCGCGCAATCTGGCATTGCCGCACTTGGGCGGACATTAGCTTCACACAGCGGTCCGAAAGTCTATCTGGCCCCCACATATGGTGAATATGCCCGCTGTTTTCCGGATGCGACGCCTGTCAGCGACCTATTCTCGATCCGTCGGGCGCTCGATGCAGGCGGTGTCGCGATCATCTGCAACCCGAATAATCCGGATGGCCGTGCGCTCGCGGCTGGCGAAGTCCTGGCATTGGCGGACCGGGCCGAACGCCGTGCTGGATGGCTGATCGTTGACGAATCTTTTGCTGACATCGCACCTGATATCACGGCCTGTGGCCGGACCGGTCGCGGTGGGCTCATCGTGCTGCGCTCGTTCGGAAAGTTCTATGGTCTCGCGGGCCTCCGACTGGGCGCGCTCCTTGGCCCGCCGCGCTTGCTGGCCACGGTGGAGAAGGACCTTGGGCCGTGGGCGGTCTCTGGCCCTGCGCTTTCCATCGGACGTACCGCACTGCTGGATGAGGATTGGGCGAAAGAGGCCCGTAACCGCATCCGCTCCGATGCCCGTTGGCTGAGTGACCGGTTAGATCGTGCAGGCTATCGCGTTATTGGCCGCGCAGGGCTGTTCACACTGATTCAGCTTGATGATGCGCGGGGATGGCATGTGCATCTGGCGAAAAATGGCATCTGGACACGGGTTTTCAAGGATCATCCGAATTGGCTGCGCATGGGCATGCCTGGACTATCAGAAAATGACTGGCGCCGGTTAAGCACCGCCTTAGAACTTGGAGACGACGGATGAGCGTATTTGGCGCGCAGGATTACCGGGACCATGAGCAGGTCGCCTTCGTTTCAGAACCTGAAAGCGGCTTGAAAGCAATCATCGCCATTCACAATACCCGACGCGGCCCCGCACTTGGCGGTTGCCGGTTTTGGAAATATCCGGATGAAGACGCTGCTATCGCCGACGCGCTTCGCCTGTCCCGCGGCATGACCTACAAATCAGGCTTGGCGCGACTGCCGCTTGGTGGCGGGAAATGCGTTGTGCTGGGCAGTGCAGCAGAGGTGAAAACTGAAGCGTTGTTGCGCGCCCTTGGTCGGGCGCTGGAACGGCTCGGCGGGCATTACGTGACAGCGGAGGACATTGGCGTCAAATCATCAGACCTGCGCATCGTGCGCGAGGAAACGGCTCATGTGGCCGGTCTGCCTGAAACCAGCGGCGATCCATCACCTGTAACCGCACTTGGCGTGTTCTATGGCCTTCGCGCGGCGGTGCGCCATCGGTTGGGCCAGGATTCGTTGGAAGGATTGACCGTAGCCGTTCAGGGGTTGGGTGCGGTTGGCCGTTCGCTAGCGGATCAGATTGCGGCGGCGGGCGGTAAGCTAATCGTAGCCGATATCCGTGAGGACGCGGTACAGAAGGCCGTGCAGGAATTGGGCGCAGAAGCCGTCCATGTAGATGCGATCTACGATACACCGGCAGAAGTGTTTGCGCCCTGTGCGCTGGGTGCCATCCTGAATGACGAGACAATCCCGCGCCTGCAATCAACCGTCATTGCTGGTTCAGCGAACAACCAGCTTGCTGAAGGCCGTCACGGTATCGTGCTCCGCCAGCAGAAAATGCTGTATGCGCCGGACTACGCGATTAACGCTGGTGGGATCATCAATATCGCCCATGAAGATCGGGCTGCTGGAACCTATGACAAAGCAGGCGCGCTTGAAGCTGTCGGGCGGATTGACGATACGCTGGCGGAGATTTTCATCCGCGCCGACGCAACGGACACGCCCACAAGCGTCATCGCTGATGCGATGGCTGAGGAGCGCCTGAATGAGGACTAAACGGGCAGTTTGTCCGTCCGCAGCAAGATCGCGATAAGCAGCCCGACAAGCAGACCTGCCCATACGATCAGCGCCAGACGCCTGGATTGACGGGCGGATCGTTGCTCCAGCCAGGTGCGTGGGCGCACACCCATCCATAAGAAAACGGCGAGGGCAGCCAAATTCAATGCAGCGACATTGATCGCCAGCAGCGTCGCCGCACCAATCGCTTCATCAAGACGCCCGGCACCCATGAACAAGCCGATGGCGCAGGTTGGCGGCAACAGCGCGGCCGCCACCATCACCCCAACCAATGTTGATGATGACCGCGTTATGATCGAAAGCGCGGCGGCGGCACCAGACGCCAAAGCCAGCACGGCAGCGTCGAAGCCAACACGTGTACGGGCCAGCAATTGGTCTTTATCCAGATTTAAGCTGACGAGCGCCCCGACAACCGCCGTAGCCGCTAAGGCAAGCGCGATGCCGGTTAAGCCTGCCGTCACGGCGCGGCGCATCAGATGCCAGTCGCCCAGAGCTGCGCCCAGTGCAAAACCAATGTTTGGGCCAAGTAATGGCGCGATGACCATGGCGCCGATGACGACCGCTACATCATCATTAGCCAAACCTAGGCCAGCAACGACCGTCGAAAGCGCTACAAACAGAATGTAGTTCCGGTCTAGCCGGGCGCCAACTTCAACTGCTGCGTATACTTCTTCGCGGATGGCACTTCTGTCCGCAGTATTTTGCCCCTCAAGTTCATCCGGCACGGGGAGGGTGGTTTCCACGCGAGAGACCGTGATCCGCCAGCCTTCGGAGGAGCCAAGTGCCGCTTGAAGCGAGTCAATTGCCGCCTGCGCCCTAGCTGTATGCACCATCATGCGCGATGGGCGGCGGCCTTTTTCATCGACGGCACCAGCCCAGAAGTCGATGGCCTCCACCTTTTCGGCGATGGCGTGGATCGTGTCAGCAGCGCTGGCGTCGGCCAACGTCTCGATAATGCGCAGGCTCATATGGGTTCCAAGCTTCGGGCGATCCGCTACGATACACGGGAAACATGAGCATTGGAGCCTTCAAATGACGTCTACCTC
The DNA here is from genome assembly GCA_938083135.1 of uncultured Alphaproteobacteria bacterium. Classification (GTDB taxonomy): domain Bacteria; phylum Pseudomonadota; class Alphaproteobacteria; order Bin95; family Bin95; genus VMCJ01. Next base: position 5,356 of record CALLKY010000083.1, read on the forward strand.
TCCGCTAAGCGGCTTTGTCGTTGTCGAACTTGGCCATAACGTTGCCGGACCTGTCGGCGGGCAGATTTTGGCGGAACTAGGTGCCAAGGTCGTCAAGGTCGAAGACCCTGGTAAAGGCGACGCTGCACGCCATTGGCCGCCAGTGGTTGATGGCATCTCAACCGTATATCGCGCCCTGAATCGTTCAAAGGCAGGTGTCACGGTGGATTTCAACGATGCAACCCAATTGGCAGACCTGAAAGCGCTCATCCTGAATGAAGCAGACGTGGTGCTGCAGAATCTCCGGCCTGGAGTGGTCGAGAAATACGGTCTAGATGCTGAAACGTTACGTGCGGAGAAGCCAGCATTGGTCTATGCGAATATCGGTGCATACGGTGCTGTTGGTCCAATGGCGGGTAAGCCTGGATATGATGTGCTCATGCAGGGCTATGCCGGATTGATGTCCGTGCAGGGTGAACCTGGCGGGCCGCCAATGCGGGCAGGCTCCTCCATCAATGATGTCGGCACGGGCATGTGGGCGGCCCTATCGATCCAAGCAGCGCTGCTAGAACGGTCGCGGACAGGTGAGGGCGGCGTTATTGAGTTATCGCTTTATGAAACCGGCATTTCCTGGATCGCCATTCACCTGTCAACCTATTTGGCGACGGGCCGGGCGGAGGGCAAGCAAGGCTCTGGCAACGCCTATATCACGCCCTATCAAGCATTTCAGGCGCGGGACGGGCATATGATGATCGGTGCGGCAAATGACGTTCTGTTCGCGAAGACGGCGGCCGTGCTTGGTCATCCGGAATGGCCTGATGAGCCGCGTTACGCGAAAAACGCGGACCGTGTTGCCGTCCGCCATGAACTCATCGCTAAAATGGAAGACGTTCTGAAACAGGATGACGTGATGAACTGGGTCGCTAAGTTTGATGCAGTCGGCGTTCCGGCTTGTCCAATTCGCGACGTTCCAGAGGTCGCGAATTGCCCACAAACAGAAGCGCTAGGCCTTATTCAGGAAGCGCCAGACAACCCCGATGTCCGCTCCATCGGCCTGCCATTCAGCCTGGATGGCGCCCGCCCGCCCATGCGCAAGCAGCCGCCATCACTTGGCCGAGACAACCGGCAAATATTTGGTCGGGACTAGACTTTGTTCACAGGGTGAACTGGCTGTTCACCCTTGAGAGCGCGGGCGATATCGGCTGCAGTTGTCGCAGCGATAGCGTCCAGGCATTCGAATGTTGAGCCCGCCATGTGCGGTGTCAGCAGCATGTTTGGCGCGCCGTAGATTGGGCTTGCGGGATCAGGCGGCTCACCGTCCAACACATCCAGGGCAGCACCGCCAAGCTGGCCTGCTCGAAGTGCTGCTGCGAGCGCCACTTCATCAACCAGTGCGCCACGCGCGCAATTGATTAGGCAGGCGTCCGATTTCATTAGCGCGATGGACTTGGCGTTGATCATATGGCGCGTTGCCGGGATTGCAGGCGCGTGCAGACTGACCATGTCGCTTGCGGCCAGCAGGTCATTCAGTTGCATCGGCTGCACACCGGCTGTTTGCATATCTGCGTCGCTGACAACCGGGTCGCTTGCAATAACCGTCATGCCGAAAGCTTGTGCAATGGTTGCGACGCGCTTGCCGATCTGGCCGAAGCCAACCAGCCCAAGCGCACGCCCGCGCAACTCACCGCCTGTGTGGCGGGCTGCATCCCAAGCTTTCTCAGCCATTGCTTTATGCGCACTTGCAGGAATTTGCCGAACATGGGCAAGCATCAGCCCAAACACCAGTTCTGCAACGGCATTTGCATTGGCACCCGGCGCATTCGTGACCTGCACGCCACGTGCGGTGCACGCCTCGATATCTACAGGGTCCACACCGGCACCATGCACAGCGACGATTTTCAAGTCGGGCAGGCGGTCCAGCAATGAAGCGGTGATATAGCCGGACCGCAGCAGAATTCCGCCAGCGCCCTGCAATTCACCAGCCCAATGGGCCTCTTCATCGGCTTTCAAAGGCTTATACGGCAAGCCAATGACCCGCGCTTCCGCCACGCCATCCAGCGCCTGGCGGGCGGGCGGTTCGGCGATGGGCAGATCTGCAATGCCTGTCAGGGCGACCCAGGGGGCCGGCATCAGTCGAACACCGTGTCGAAGTAGTGACCGGCATCGACAACGGCTTCAATGACTGTCGGGCCATCGGATTCGAATGCCGTTTTGAGCGCTGCTTCGAGCGCCGCCCCATCCCGAACGCCGATTGCAGGCACGTTGAAGTAGTGGCTTGGCGGCTCACGATAAGGCTCTGGCTCAACGTTGGAACCATATTGCTCGTACTGGCGCTTGTGCTGCTTGATTTGGATCAGGCTGAGCCAACGGTCATCCAAAACCACAACCGGAATGGCCAGATTCGAACGGCGCATGGTCGCCAGCTCACCACAGGTCATCTGGAAGCAACCATCGCCCAGGATGCAAACAACGGGCTTGTCGGGGTGCGCCAGCTTGGCGGCGATGGCACCCGGTAGACCGAAGCCCATTGAGGACCAGCCGTTTGTGATCAGGAATGTGCGTGGATCGTGGGCCGGCCATTGGCTCGCAATTTGGTGGGTATGCGCACCAACGTCGAATGAAAGGATGCCATCATGCGGTGTGACTTTCCGCACGACATCAATGGCCTCATGCGGTGTCAGAACTGGCACTGATGGGCGCAACGAGGCCTGGAATGCCGCAGCATGGCCCGTGACTTCAGCGGCGTCCCAGCTATTGGCGATTGTAGGAAGCGCAGCCAATCGGCCAACTGCATCATCCAGATCACCAATCGCTTCAGCTTCAAGCTTCACGCTGTCCACGATATCAGGGCTTTCGATATCAACTGCGACCAGCGGAACATCACCAATCCAGGCCTCATACTCGACCTCAATCGTATCGTAGCCAAGGCCGACCACCAGATCGCAGGAGTGGATGAACTTTCGCTGCACCTGGCGACGGGCGCGCTCAATGCAGCCAAGCGCCAGTGGGTGGTCATCGTCAATCAAGCCTTTTGCCATGGTGGTCGTGGCGAATGGCATGTTGTGCTTTTCGATGAACGCCAGGAGTTTGGCCGGATCACCCATGCGCATGGCGGACATGCCGATAACCGCGACCGGGCGTTTGGCAGCGGCGATACGTGCGGCGGCACCGTCAATCTCTGCGTCGCTGGCCTTGATGGCGAGCGCTTCTGCCGTGATGGGACCGGATGGGGCACCTTTAGCTTCGGCGAGAGATACGTCTTCCGGTAGGTCGATATGCACGGGGCCTTGTGGCTCCGCCAGCGCGATGCGGATCGCTTCTTCCATCACTTCCGCCACATTGTCATGCCGGGCTGCAAGGGTTGCCTTGGTGATGGGTTTGAACAGTGCGTGATGGTCAATCAGCATCTGAATGCGGCGACCCAGCAGGGGTGTGTTCAGATTGCAGGTGATTGCGATCATCGGTGAGCGGTCGAGATAGGCTGAGCCGACGCCGGTCGCCAGGTTGGTTGCCCCTGGCCCAAGCGTCGCGATGCAGAGGCCTGGCTTGCCGGTCACACGGCCCATGGAATCTGCAGCGAAGGAGGCCGAGCCTTCATGCGCCGTTAGCACAAACTCGACGCCGCCTTTGCGCATAGCTTCAATGAATGGCAGCACATTGCCGCTGGGAATGCCAAAGCCGTGGGTGACGCCAGCATCTTTGAGAATCTTTACCATTAAGTCTGAGTTATTCACGTGCGGTATCGCCTTCTTTTGAACGGTCTAGTTTCGTGCAGCATTTCGGGTGTTAGAGAGCTAACGACGGTGTCGCTTTATCCCTCCAGCGCATCCCACATTTCTTGGTCGCGTTTTGCAGTCCAGATTTGCGGATCAGCGATGCCGCTGGCTTCGTCGAACGCGCGGGAGACGTTGAAGGGCATGCAGTGATCGAAAATCACCCAGTCGCCAAACTCCGGCTTCATAGCGCTGTAGACCTCTTTATAGGTCTGGTTGAGGTTCATGCCTGCATCAACACAGGCTTTCGCGCCACCAAAAAGGGCGTCCACAAATGCCCGCGTGCCGCGGAAGCCTTCGGTGATTTGCTCTGGCGTATCTAGGGCTGCACCTCGGCCCGGCACGATTTTTTCTGGGCGGACTGCTTGCACGCCATCCAGCGTGGCACCCCAGTCCTGCAGATAGGCATCGCCGCAATACAGCGCTGAGTGATATTCAACGATATCGCCGGAAAACATGACTTTCTCTTCCGGCAGCCATACGACTGTATCGCCCTTAGTGTGCGCGCGGCCAATTTGGCGGATTTGCACTTCCCGGTCGCCAAGCCAAAGCGTCATCTCACCCTTGAATGTTTGTGTTGGCCAAGTGAGGCCCGGCACGCTTTCTATGCCTTGGAACAAACGGGGGAAGCGGCGGGCTTCAGACTCATAATCCTGCTGGCCGCGTTCGGCGACAAGATCGCGCGTATCCTCGCTCATGATGATTTCAGATGCGCCGTAACCAGATGCACCAAGCACACGGACTGCGTGATAATGCGACAGGATCAGGTGCTTAATCGGCTTATCCGTGACCTGCCGAATTTCATGGACGAGCTTCTGTGCCAGAATTGGTGTCGCCAATGCTTCGAGCACCACTACGCTTTCCGGCCCTATAATTACGCCAGCGTTTGGATCGCCTTCTGCGGTGTAGCCATATACGCCATCGGCGAGTTCAGAGAACGTGACCTCTTTCTCTTCTAGATCGGCTTGTGACGCGAATGCCTTGGCCATAGTTCGGGCTCCCTTCAAAACTCTATTTCTTGAGAGATACGCTGTTCCGGCTCATTCTGAAAGTGCGGCAATCGCGTCCGCCAACTGAATTGTGCGACGGGCGCCGTCTGCGTGCAGGTTTTCGATTAACTGCCCATCTAAGGTCACAACGCCTTGGCCTGCGGCTATACCGGCTTCATAGGCTTCAACGATGCGGCGGGCCTGGGCGATATCATCGGCTGATGGGCCGAACGCGTCATTGGCTGGGCTGACTTGTTTTGGGTGGATTAGCGTTTTGCCATCGAAGCCCATCTGCGCGGCTTGCGCGCAATGGGCTGCAAATTCTGCGTCGTCTGGAAGGTTAAGATGCACGCCATCCAGAATTGCGCAGCCGTGGGCGCGGGCGGCGAGTAGGCAGAGGCCAAAGCTGGTCATGAAAGGCGCGCGGTCGGGCGTGTGTGCAGCGCCTAAATCCTTGGCTAAATCTGATGTGCCCATAACCAGTACGGTGAGACGCGGGCTGGCGCTGGCAATATCTTCTGCGCGCAAAACGCCTAGGGGCGTTTCCACCATGGCCCAAAGTGCCAATGATGCTGGCGCGCCGGCTCCATCCAGCACAGCGAGCGCCTGACGCACCATCGCCGCTGATTCGATTTTCGGCACGACAGCGGCATGGGCGCCGGATTGGGCTATGGCCGTGAGGTCTGCCTGACCCCAGGGTGTATCCAGGCCATTGGCGCGAATCGTAATCTCACGCTGGCCGTATTCGCCTGAAGCGGCGGCAGCAACGGCCATATCCCGCGCGGTCGCTTTGGCATCTGGGGCAACGGCATCCTCTAAATCGAAGATTAAGGCGTCCGCTGGTAAGGTTTTAGCCTTTTCTAAAGCTGAAGCGCGGGCGGCAGGCATATATAAAACGCTGCGACGCGGACGAATGTTGCTGGACGGTGCGGACAAAGGGGCGCTCCCACGTTATACATTGTCAATCAAGACGCTAGTTGCGTCGCATCCGGAGCTCTAAGTCAAGCCGACAATGACAAAAGGCCAAAGCGATCTTGTATTGACGCTGCAATCCAGCGTCGCAGCCGGTCATGTCGGCAACGCGGGTGCTGCGTTCGCAATGCAGCGGCTTGGCCGTGATGTGATGCGGATCGATACCGTGCGGTTCTCCAATCACCCTAAACATGGCGGCTACGCCGGCGGTCCAACGGACGCGACTGAAATTGACGCATTGGCTGAAGGATTGGGCGCGCGCGGATTTCTTGAGCATACAGGTGCTGTGCTGAGCGGTTATCTGGGAACGGCTGAGAATGCAGCCGCCGTTGGGCGCGCTGTTGACCGTGTCCGGGATGCTCGTCCAGATGCGCTCTTCTGCCTGGATCCTGTGATTGGCGACAAGCCCCATGGTAGTTTCGTGGTGCCCGGCGTTGCAGAAGGTATTGCGGCTGAGCTTTTACCCCGCGCGGATATCATCATCCCAAATGTGTTTGAGCTAGAATATCTGACAGGAATGACGGTTGAGACGCCTGCTGAGGCGACGCAAGCGGCTCGTGCATTGATGGCGAAGGGCAGGGCGAAGCTTGTGATCGCCACTGGCCTGCATATTGGCGCGGATATTGCCAATGTGGCTGTAACGGCAGACGCCGCATGGGCATGTGCTGCGCCTATGGTGGACGCACCTGCTTATGGCGCTGGTGATTTATTCGCATCTGTATATCTCGCCAGATATTTAGAGGACGCCTCACCATCTCGAGCGCTGGAGTTGGCGACATCCGCCGTTCATGCGGTTTTTGTTGAAACAGCGCGGCTGGATTTGCCAGAATTGGCGCTGATCCCGGCGCAGGCAATGCTGGTAGACCCACCCCATCTTTTCGCAGCGAAGGACGTGCAATAGGCCATGGAAGGCGACATCCACTCAGGTCTAGCTTGGCTTCGGGACGCGGTAATCTATTTGGGTGCCGTCGTAATCGTTGCGCCGATTTGTTTGCGGATGCGTATCAGTCCGATCTTAGGCTATCTGCTGGCAGGCGTGCTGATTGGGCCGCATGCGCTCGGGCTGATCCATGAAGTTGATGCCGCAGCCGAGCTGGCAGAACTTGGCATCGTCCTGCTGATGTTCACCATTGGCCTGGAGATTTCGTTCCAGCGCTTGCGGCGGATGGCGAAACAGGTGTTTGGCGTGGGTATGGCGCAGGTGCTGCTGACGTCTGCCGGGTTCTATCTCGCCGCCCGCGCGATGGGATTATCGAATGAGGCGTCGCTTTTGGTTGGCGGCGCACTGTCTTTATCGTCCACAGCGTTTGTCGTGCGTTTGCTGGCGGAGCGTGGGGCGCTCCAGTCGCAGCAGGGCCGTCTCGTGTTCTCGACGCTGTTGTTTCAGGATCTTGCGGTTGCCCCAATGCTGGCCGCAGCGCCGCTGATTGCTGTCGCCGATGAGGCGGAAATGCCAGGAGCTGGCGAGATTTTGCTGGCGCTTGGGTGGGCGCTTGTGGCGGTCGTTGGCATCATTGGGTTCGGTCGATATGCCATGCGCCCGCTGTTGAAAATGATCGATGGACTGAACAACCGTGAGGTCTTTGCCGCCGCAAGTTTGCTGATCGTGTTGGCGACGGCATGGGCCGGCGCATCTGCTGGCCTATCTATGGCGCTTGGAGCGTTTCTGGCCGGAATGGTGCTTGCAGGGTCTGGTTATAGACATAAGGTAGAAGTTGAGGTTGTCCCTGCTAGAGGATTATTATTAGGCCTTTTCTTTATGTCCATTGGCGCGCTGATAGATATTAGTGCACTTTCGGAATACTGGCTGAGTGCGATTATCGTGACAATGGCCATTATCGTCTTCAAGACGATTATCACGGCTATAATCGCCCGTATTGCAGGGTTCTCCTGGCCTATGGCGCTCCATGTGGGGTTGCTCTTGGCACAGGCCGGTGAATTCGCATTTGCGCTGACATCCATCGTCTTTGTCGGTGGTCTGTTGGCTGAAGGTGAAGCGCAGGTGCTATTCCTGGCAACGGCAATGTCACTTGTATTGACGCCGGGCCTGGCAGCAATCGGTGCCCGAGTGGACCGGAAGCTGGAAAGCCGTGGCCTGCCGGGCTTCGCAGAATTGGAAGCAGCGACGGCGAAGTCCGAATCCCATGTGGCCATTTTTGGCTATGGCCGCGCCGGGCAGACTTTGGCGCGGGTGCTTGAAGCTTCTAATGAGCCCTATATCGCCATCGACAACACTCCAGCCCGGGTGGCTGCGGCGGCGGCTGCAGGCCATCCCGTTTTCTATGCAGATGCTGGCCGGGACAAGACTTTGGACATGATGGGCCTTGATTCCGTCCGCCTTGCCATCGTCGCGATGGGGGAAGCGCATTCCGGTGCGGACTTGGTGATGGCCTTAAAGCGTCGCCGCCCAGACCTTCCAATTTACGCCCGTGCCCGTGGTCAGGAGGCGCAGACGCTGCTGCGGAATGCCGGTGCAGACGTTGTTGTGCGCGAAGTGGCTGAGTCCAGCCTGCATATGGGCGGTGCCATCCTACGCGGGCTTGGACGGGAGCGTGAAGACGTTGCCGCGACGATTGATGCTTTCCGCGAAGACGAATACCGCGCGCTCTCCGCATTCCTAGATTCTTCAGGTGCCAGGCTTGGCGAAAGGCCAAAAGAGACACCAACAACAGGTCCAGAAGCGGAATCTAAACCCAAAGCCGCAAGCAACAAGGCCGTTTAATTCGACGGGCTTATTAGTTTGTTGGGAGAAAGCTGATGATTTACCAGCACCGCGCCGTTATTTGCCGTTCAGGCAAGCTTGAAAAGCGCCACGAGAAGTTTCAATCGACAACCATGCAGGCGCTCGATGATGCGGGCTCGGCTCTGATTGGTGCCTGGGAAGTCTATATCGGGGATGAGGCTGGCAGTGCGGTATGGCAACTCCGCCAGTTCGAGAGCATGGCAAACTGGGCTGCCCATCAGGACAAAGTGCGCGCCGATGCTGCGCTCTCAACGGCCCGCCAGACACAGCTTTATCCCTATCTGGATGAGGTCAATACATCGATCTTGGCGCTGGCTGATGGCGCGCCGGATATCCCTGTGGATTGGCCTGCGATTGATGCCATGCGTGGCCAGCCCCGTGGGTATATCGAGCAGCGCATTCTACGCCATAAGGTCGGCGGCAGTGCTGCGCATCATGCCTTTTACCGGGAGAACGTGATGCCAGCGCTGGAGCGGGAGGGCGCTCGGTTGATTGGTTATTTCGATACGTTGATCGGCGAGGGCACGACCAATGGCAAGTCCATGCGAACAGTCGAGCTTCGCCATTTCCCGGACCTCGCCAGTTGGCAGAGATGGCGGGAAGTTCAGGATACGGACAAAGGCCTAGCCGATCTCATCAAAGGCCAATGGTTGCCCCATATTGAGCAAATGCAAAGTGCGCTGCTGCGGCCTTTGGATTACAGCCGTATCCGCTGATATCGCCCAATAAAACGCCGGGTACCTTTTTGAGGTACCCGGCGCATAGAACCCGTCAATATTGGGCATTTTAGCCGCGAACAGCGTCCATCAATGGTTTGACGCTGTCGGCGCTATCGAAGTTCCGGCAGAGTTTGACGACTTCTTCCGCTTTTTCCGCCCCAATGACGGGTACCGCCAACGCGCGAAATTTGCCTTCCAGCTTTTCCCACTGGCGGGCGAGGTCGCGTTCCGGCTCCTCTACGTCATAACGCTCCTGGATGACGATGCCGCCTTTAAGGTGAACGGCGATCTTCGCTTCGAATGGGCCTTGGTCTTGAACGCCTTTGATGGAGACCTTTGACCGAAGCTGAGCAGGGGTATCGTCCGACATACGCTCATCTTCGTAGAGCGAAAGTGCGCCGTTCGCTTTGCCTAACAGGCCCAGCGCCACATTGTGCGTCATGCTGAACTTGCCTTCGAGGCCTGTCGCAGGCTCAGCGATATCGCACATGCCGATGCAATGTTGGTTGACGGTGAGATCAATCCGCTCGATCAGGTCAGGGTCGAATGCGGGATGCTCAGCGGCCTTAATGGCGGCTTCAATCGGGCCATGCACGCCGTAGCAGGCCGCATGATACTTGAACAGAACGTCCTGGGCATTGAAATCCTTACCTAAGCCTTCGACCGCAGCGGACGTTTTTACGCCGCCGTTAGATTGCGTGGCAGTGAAGCCTTGTTCGCAATCCAACACGTCTTCACGGGTTGAGAACCCGCGCTTGGCAAGAGATGCGGCCATCATGCCGTTCATTGCGGCCTTGCCTGCGTGGAATGGTTTGCACATCGTGCCGAACATGGACTTAAGGCCAGCGGCTTGCGTTCCAGCGATGCCAAACGCTTTCGCCATTGTGTCTTCGTCCAGGCCAAGCAGGCGGCCTGCAGCAGCGGCGGATGCAAAGGTGCCGATAGTGCCGGTGGAATGCCAGCCCTTGGCATAGTGGCCGCGCGCCATCATCAAGCCGATTCTGGCCTCAACCTCAACGCCGGCGACAAATGCGGTGATGACATCCCGGCCAGACATGCCGTCTCGCTCAGCCAGTGCCAGAAGGGTTGGGAATACCGGGACAGTGGGGTGGCCAGACATGGCGCTTAATACATCATCATAGTCGAGCGCATGGGCTGCACTGCCATTGACGAGCGCAGCCTGTGAGGCTGACGTTTTGAACCCGCGTCCGATGACCGTCGCCTGTGGCGCACCGCCAGCTTCCTCCGCCTCTGCGGATAGCATCTCGACGAGAGGCTCCTTGGCACCGGCTAGCGTGACGCCGAGAACATCTAGCAAGCATTGGCGGGCTACCTCGCGGGTGTCGGCTGGCGTTTCATTGTGGCCAATATTTGCAGCAAATGAAGCAAGCGGGGCGGTGACTTGGACTTCACCATCGCCAAGATTTTGCGCTGTAGACATGGAACTGTTTCTCCGCAGAAAGATTGTTCATCAAGAGTATGGTAAAACGTTTCTTTAGTAGTTGTCAGCTATCAATATCCGCAAGGGAGCGACGCGCATGGCCAAAACCGGCTTAAAAGCGAATGATGGCGCAGTGGCTCTGGAGGATCCTATGACCAAGCTTGATAACTCTGCTATTCCGCTCACCGCTGATAAAACGACGCCAGTTGAGCCATCCCCTTATGATTACGATCTTTTTGTGATCGGTTCTGGTCCTGCGGGCCAGCGTGCCGCGATCCAGGCCGCTAAGGCCGGGCGCCGGGTCGCCGTGGCGGAACGTATGGCATCTGTTGGCGGCATATGTCTGCATCACGGCACAATCCCCAGCAAAACCTTCCGTGAAGCAGCGCTGCATTTGTCCGGTTATCGCGAGCGTGGCGTTTATGGCGCGGCTTATACGGTCAAAACGGACATCACCATGTCGGACCTTTTGTTCCGGGCAGATTGGGTGATCCGCAATGAAATTGATGTGATCCGCCACCAGCTCCGTCGCAATAGCGTTGAGCTTTGGGAAGCGGACGCGATGTTTGTTGATGCCCACACGATCCGCCTGACAACGGGGGATGGGCAAGCGCAAAGGGAAGTCACCACCGATAAGGTGATCATCGCGTGCGGCACGAAATCTACGAACGGGGATTTCCCATTTGCGGCTCCTGTCCGATGGTAGCCGAGCCAAATCAGCGCTTTCAAGCATTTTGTGCCTCCAGCTTGGTTCATTGGGTGAGGTGTGGCCAAAAACGGCGGTGATGGTGGCTATAGCGATCCATTT
>CALLKY010000084.1 GCA_938083135.1 uncultured Alphaproteobacteria bacterium
GGCACGGCCGCCAATCAGTCCTCTGCCAACCAGATTAGCCCTTCGGCAGCCATCAAAAGCAAAAGCCTTGCAGATCAAGCCTTTCCCAACCATGCTTTCCTGGTTGGGACGATCCCACATGGGAAATCCCGGCTAAATACCGCATTCGCCGCCATGCGGAAGATCCGCCTCCGCGAACCTGAAATAAGTGAACAAGAGAACTCGGTAGTCGTTCACATTCGACATCAGCGACTTTCTAGTCCTGCCCAAATAGTTTTGGAATATCTCGATGATCACGACGAAATAACTAACCAGGTCGGTCGCGAAATCACGGGGTTAAGGCGTGACGTCCAGATGAAAGACGTTTTCGTTGCATTGAGAAAGCGCGATCTGATCGAGCAAGTTCCTGGAAAACGTGGGCGAGCGTCGGCGTGGCAAAAAACAGGTCGAGGAGAGGCACTCAAAGATGATGGGGAGCCAAAGCTACCGCTTTGACCCTTGTGCGCCAGTTCATGATCTGCGGTTGCCACAAAACACCAAGAGTCCCGCACTTCACCAGCTCCTTCGTTCAGGCACTTCGAGACGAACGTCAGCTTTCCGAATGTTCAAGGACAGCGGGAGGCGCTGGACGAACTTCCGCTCTGGGCCGTAAGTGACGTTCGATATTAGGGGCGGGAGCCGGACTTTCGTTGCTAGCGATTAGCGTCGCAGTTGACTAAGCACCACCAGCCGTGTTGATCGGGCACACCTGACCACTTCCAACTTCACCACACACGGTACAGCGCACCGTGCGACCAATGTAAATCTCGCTGCCCCGTCCCTCCGCAGCCAAAGCCGCAAGATTCACATCAACCCACCGCCTGCATGGCTGGCAATGATAGGCGAGCGTCAGGCCGTGCTGGAGTAGGTCGGCATAGGTTTGGATTGTAATCAAGCTTTCTCTCGATCAGCGAGGATGGTGCATCAGGCCAAAAGAACCAATGTGGTCAACCTGGCGATAGTTTAGCGTTGACTATCGGAAAGTTTTTCACGCTGATTTCACGCTCTGGCGTGCCTCTGAGCGACATTCACGCGCCGCCACATGCCGTGAACAGAACGCTCATTTCGCTCTATTTACCACATATTTCAATAAGATAGATGGTGCTGCCGCGGGGAATTGAACCCCGGACCTCTCCCTTACCAAGGGAGTGCTCTACCCCTGAGCTACGGCAGCGTACGAGCGACTGGGTTGACCCGAATTGGAATCACCCGGCGAATGCGGCGGGACAATGCCAGCGGGCGGGCTTTGAAGCAAGTGTAATTCGGGCCGGTTTACGAACGCTTACGAATGATCGCCATTAACCTGTTCGCCAGTGCCGTATCTGGCGGCGGCGGCGGGTACCAGTCCAGCGTGATTTCAGCCTCCGCCGTGAGGCACCGGGCATAGCCTGCGGCGGCTAAATCATCCAGGAATTGACCAAGGTCCCGGGGCGGCAACAGCACCCCTGCCGCCCAGACCTGCCGGATAGCCCATGCACAAGGCCCGCCAAGCCCATGCAGCCACGCCGCCGCCCGCTCCACCGCCATACGCGGACTGCTGCGCGTTGGTACGGGTGCCAGATAAGCTGGCAAGCCCGCCGCAATCGCTTCAGCCGCCATGCTTTCGCTATCGCCAGTGACAATGGCTGCGTCCGCCGATGCCAACAGCGCCAGGAATGGGTTGGGCGTTTGGTCCCATGGAAAGAAAACGGCACCGGGCGCGGCTTTCTTTACCGCTTGCTCCAGGACCGCCCCACTCCGCCGACTGGACACAATGGCGAGGCTGCCGCCAAGGTGGGCTGCGGCCGCCCACGCCTGCACCGCAATACCAGCCCCAAGCGCTGGCGGCAGGTCATGATCAAAACACCGGCCGCCCAGGACCAACAGCAGCCAAGGGCCGCGCGCGGGATCAAGCAGGCCCGTATCTGCCACTTTGGCCGCCGCGAGCCGTGCGGGCGTGGCCCCAGTGGGCGGCGTCAAAATCGTCTCGCGCCGGGGATGTGGTGGCAGGCGCCAGTGGCCTGCAACAAACGCATGGTCAAGGCCCGCCATCAGGTTTGCCCCCTTCTGGCCGAACTGCACCGCCAGCGCTTGTCCGCCGCTCAACCGCTTCACGTGGCGAACCCAGGGCGCGGATCGGCGGCCAGTGCCGATCACCATATCTGGCCAGGGTGCGGCCAGCGCATCTGAGCGGCCTCGGTCAATCGACACCCCGCTAGCGCCCAACAGTGCCGCCCCCAGCATGTGCCAACGGTTTGACTGCAAGCGCTTCACGTGGACATCCGCCCCCCGGTCAGCCAGGTGGGCCGCCAACCCCTCAATCTGGGTCAGGTTGCCGGGCTGGCCATCGGTCAGCAGCCAGATTGTGGGCGCGGGATCAGTCATGCCAGGGCGTATAGGGCCTATTCGCCCATCGTGCTAGCGTTTCTAAACGACAAAAGGATACGAGAACCGATGCTGAGTAACGACGCGCCATCTTTGGACCACCTAGGATGGATTGGGCCAGACCTTGCCGCAGGGGCCGCCGCTTGGGAGCGCCTGGGCTTCACGCTGAGCCGCACCAGCCCGCAAATGGGCTTCACGGGACCAGACGGCGCGCTGGAGCCCTGGGCCTCCGCCAACCGCTGCGCCGTGTTCGAGCAAGGCTATCTGGAGCTAATCGGTATCATCGCACCGGAGCGCTTCAATCCCTGGACAGCCTATCTCGTCCGCGGTGCCGGTGCTCATATTGCTGCTTTCCGGGTGGGTGAAGCTGATGCGGCCTATCCGCCACTCGCCGCCCGTGTGGATGGGTTAGACCCGCCAGTGCAACGTCGCCGCATGGCACCACTTGGGCTGCATGAGGGCGGCGGTGAAGCTGAAATGCGCTTCCGCAACATCTTCAGCCAGGACGATCACTGGCCCGAAGGCCGCTATATCGTGATCGAGCACCAGACGCCGGATATTCTTTGGCAACCGGACCTGTTGGTCCATGCAAATGGTGCCAAAGCCCTGGTCGAGGCTATTTTCGCTGCACCAGATCCCGGCCCAACGCGGGACCGCCTGGCCCGCCTGGCGAATCGCCCCGCCATTGAAACGCCGGATGGATGGCGGATTGATACAGATGGTGGCACCCTCACCATCATGACCCTCACCGCATTAGATGCTCGCTTTCCAGGCGTCGAAGCACCCGCCCGGCCAGCCGTCATCGGCGCTGTCGTTGGCGTCGACGACCTTGACGCTGCGAGAGCGTTCATGACCGCCAATGAGATCGAGCTGGAATCCAGCCGTGACGGCCTGGAATTCACCGCCGGGCCAGACGCGGCAGGCGGCATTATCGCCTTCAAGCAATTGTAAAAACGGGAGCGCCCCCATGGCCGATATCATCACCGACGTCACCTTGGATCTCTTCACGTGGGACGATATCCCCGCGACACGATATGGCCACCACACCGGCCTGTTCAGCGGCTCTACCAAGATGGGCCTGCTGACCATCCGCACCCGTGACGGTGTTGAAGGCCATGCGTTTCTAGGCTCCGCCAGCCGGGGGGCGGATATGGATGGCCTCAGCCTGATCCACTATCTCAAGCCGATCCTGATGGGCCAAAACCCATTGGACCGCGAGCGCCTATACCGCCAGATGTACCGCAAAAGCCGCATGACGACACTTCGGGCGATTGGTGCCGCAGACATAGCGCTTTGGGACATCGCCGGCAAAATGGCCAGCCTGCCAATCGCACGGCTGATCGGCCAATACCGGGACAAGCTGCCAGCCTATGCCTCCTCCGCCGTGCTGCAAGCGCCCGAAGCCTATGCTGAGGAAGCCGTGCAGTTCCGGGATGATGGATGGGCCGCATATAAAATTCATCCGCCAACAGTTCCGGCGGACGATATCAAGGTCTGTGAAGCTGTCCGCAAAGTCGTCGGCGACGACTACAAGATCATGCTGGATGCAACCTGGTGCTACGATTATCCGCAAGCGCTACGCGTTGGCAAAGCCATCGAAGGCCTTGGGTTCTATTGGTATGAGGACCCGCTGGATGAGGAGGACATGCTGAACTATCCAAAGCTCCGCCAGCAGCTCTCCATCCCCCTAATGGCGACGGAATATTCGCCCGGCGGCCTCTATTCCTATGCGCCTTGGATCATCCAACAGGCGACGGATTATCTGCGCGGCGATGTAGCGGTGAAGGCTGGGATCACCGGCATATTGAAGGCGGCGCATCTGGCGGAAGCATTCAAGATGAACTTCGAAATCCACCACGGCGGCAACTCGTTGAACAATGTCGCCAACCTGCACGTCGCCATGGCGATCCCGAATACGGAATTCTTCGAAGTGCTATTGCCTTCAGGCGCGCAGAAATACGGCCTGAACCCAGACATTGAAATCATCGACGGCCACGTCCACGCCATCGAACGCCCTGGCCTGGGTGCCGATATTGATTTCGATCTGATCAACGCAAAAACCGTTGGGCGGATGGACTAGACGCCTATTCCAAACACTGGCGAAGGTTTGTTCCAATCTGTTGAAGCAGGGCTGGATAAAGCGACCACCCGGCCTCTAAATCCCAACCAAGTGGGTCGAGAACGCCGGTGCGCACATCCGGCCCAGCCAGCCCAGCCGCCAGAGAGGATGCGTATTGCGGCTCCCGGAAGATGCAGCGCGCACCGCTGGCTTTGATCCCGCGACGCAGTGTTGCCAAACGGCGGGGGCTGGGTGCCGCGCCATCGGACAGGCGGATCGCGCCAAGGGCTGGAATGCGAAACCGGTCCTCAAAATACTGGAACCCATCGTGCAGGACCACGTAGGGCTGATTGCGGACAGGTGCTAATTCTGCGTTTAGCGCTTCTTTCAGCACCCGAAGTTCCGCCTCCCCTGCCGCAGCGTTGGCTGCATAGGGTCCGGCATTGGCGGGGTCGATGTAGCCAAGGGCTTGTGCGATTGCGCCCAGCCACCTGGCCCCATTCACCGGGTCCAACCAAGCGTGGGGGTCCACGGGTCCATGGTGGTGGTCGTGATCATGACTATCAGCAGCATGGGCTGCGAAAACCGCTTCCTCCCGCGCCTCATGCCGCACAGTTCCTGGAACCCCAAGCAGAGTAAGGCTTTGCGCTTTTGCATTGAGCTTCCGGCGCGCCCGGTCCAGCCAAGGCGTGAGCTCTGGCCCGATCCAGATGAGGATATCCGCGTCTGCCAGTGCCGCCGCTTCTGACGGGCGCATATGGTAGCCATGGGGTGATGCGCCTGGCGGCAGCAAGCGCACTGGCGCTCCAACACCCTCCATCACCTTAGACGCCAGCGCATGTACTGCCGGTATGTCTGTTACGACCTTCGGCGCGGCCGCCGCCGACCCGGCGATAACGCAGGCGGCGAGCAGGGATGATAGTATTCTGGGGATTTGCTTATACATGGGCGCTGATATATTATGTGATAACATAACAATCAATGGCCCTGCCCGATGCCATCCAAATCCGATGCAGATCACAAACCGGTCGCCTTTGACAGCCACGACCACGGTCGCTGCGTGCAAAGCGCGGCGGCGGATGTTGAGGCCGTCTGCGCTGACCTGAACCTACGCCTGACACCGATCCGCCGCCGTGTGCTGGAAATTCTGCTGGAAGACCATCGCGCGCTTGGTGCTTATGACGTGCTGGCCCGCCTCTCTGCAGAAGGGCAGCCTGCGCATCCACCTGTTGCCTACCGCGCGCTGGAGTTTTTGGTAAATCACGGCTTCGCGCACAAACTAGAACGGATGAACGCCTTCGTCGCGTGCGCACAACCGGGGGAGGACCACCGGCCTGTGTTCCTGATCTGCAGCGCCTGCAATGCCGTCGCAGAAGATGCCGCCGCTGGCGTTGGTGCAGCCCTCGGCAAGGCAGCCGGTGCCGTCGGGTTTGCCATCGCCAGTACAGCGATTGAGGCAGAGGGCCTCTGCCCCGGCTGCCGCGGGAATGCCCCTATATGAGCCTGCTGACCGCGACCAATGCCGCCGTCCAATTGGGCGGGCGGACCGTGCTGCACGGCATAGACTTCGCTGTTGATCCGGGCGAGATCGTCACCATTGTCGGGCCGAATGGATCTGGCAAAACAACATTCCTACGCCTGCTCGTGGGTGCACTCCAAGCCGCATCTGGCACCGTCGCGCGCAAGCCTGGATTAGCGATTGGCTATGTCCCACAGCGCTTAGCCGTTGATGGCACAATGCCAATGACGGTCGAGCGCTTTCTGAATTTGCCCGTCCGGCGAGACCGTACTGCCATCACAGAAACCTTGGCATTGACTGGCTTGGAAGGCATGGAGCACCGCCAGCTTACAGCCCTTTCAGGCGGTCAGTTTCAGCGCGCACTCCTGGCACGGGCGCTCCTTGGCAGGCCTGATCTTCTGGTACTCGACGAACCGACTCAAGGCTTAGACCAACAGGGCGAGGCCGCGTTCTACAGCTTGCTTGAAACCGTCCGCCAAGACATGGGCTGCGCAGTGCTGCTGGTCAGCCATGATTTGCATGTGGTGATGCGGGCGTCTGACCGCGTGATCTGCGTTAACGGGCATATCTGCTGCCAGGGTGCGCCGACGGTCGTTTCAGAAGCGCCGGAATACCGCGCCCTCTTTGGCCTCGGCAGTCAAGGTGCCCTGGCACTGTATCGCCATGACCATGACCACGCACATGATCACGCGCACGACCATAATCACGACCACGACCACAGCCATTTAGAAACTTCAGCCGATGTTTGACGATTTCATAGTGCGGGCTGGGTTGGCAGGCATAGGCGTAGCACTGGCGGCAGGGCCGCTCGGCTGCTTTGTTGTATGGCGGCGGATGGCTTATTTCGGCGATGCAACCGCCCATGCCGCAATCTTAGGCGTGGCACTGGCCCTGGCGCTATCCGTATCGCCTTTCCTGGGCGTCCTGGCCGTATCCTTGCTGATGGCCGTCACTGTTGCGGGTCTGACCGGTAGGGGATACGGCACAGACACGTTGCTGGGAGTGCTAGCCCATACCGGCCTGGCGCTCGGCCTGGTCGCCGCATCCCTGGTAGCAGGCGCACAAGTCGATCTGATGGCATTTCTGATTGGCGATATCCTGGCGGTCGGCACAACAGACCTTGCGATCATTTGGGGCGGTGCGGCACTGGTTCTGGCGCTGCTTGTGTGGCGCTGGCGCGCCCTTCTGACTGCGACGCTCAATGCCGACCTCGCCTTTGCCTCCGGCCTGCCGCCACGGCGGGAGGAAATGGTGCTCACCCTAGCGCTGGCCATTGTCGTGGCCGTCGCTATCAAGGTCGTCGGTGCCCTGCTCATCACCGCATTGCTGATTATTCCAGCGGCCGCCGCCCGGCCCCTGGCTCGCACGCCGGAGATGATGGCGGTGTTGGCGGCAGGCATTGGTGCCATTGCAGCGATTTCTGGCCTCGTCGGCTCCTATCTTGCGGATACACCGACGGGGCCGAGCATTGTCGCAGCCGCAGCGGCCCTGTTCGCGATCGTCAATATCGCCGCATCGCTCCACCGTCGCCTTGACAGAAGCAGCCCGAGCGCCTGAAAAGGCGGCTATGGGTAGAGTATTCAACATCTTCTTCCGGGCGCGGGAGACGCGACCGTTCGTGGTGCTCGCCTGCCTTGTGCTGGGCGGCATCGCAGAATTGGCCAGCATCAGCACCTTGCTGCCGGTCGCGACGTCCATCGTCGGCGGGGATGATGAAAACTCCTCTCCGCTGAATCAGTTTGTGCGCGACACAATCCAATCAACTGGTCTTGAGCCTTCGCTTGGCATCATGATCGCCATTGTCGTAGTATTTATCGCCATTCGCGCACTGCTGTTGTTCGCGGCGCTGAGCTATGCGGGCATCACGGCAGCCAGGGTCTCGATCAGCCTCCGCCGCCGCTTGATCGCCGCTGTGTTCGACGCGCGCTGGCGCTTCTATGCGGACCAGAACAGCGGCCGATTTGCCAACACCATCGCCAATGATGCAGGCCGTGCGGGTGACGCTTACCAGCTTGCAGCCCGTGTCGTGGCCTATGGCGTGCAGGCCGTGGCCTATGTGATCGCCGCCCTTCTGCTGGACTGGAAGCTAGCACTGGCAGGCCTCGCTGCCGGTGTCTTTATCGCCCTGGCGCTCAGTTGGTTGATCCGCATTTCACGCAAAGCCGGATACAAGCAAACGGATCGTACCTCTGATCTGACCAGTTACATGGTCGACATGCTGGGCAATATCAAAGCGCTGAAAGCCATGGCGCGGCACGGCGCGATGCTGGCGCAGATGACACGCACACTAAAGCGATTGCGGAAGTCGCTGGTGACACGAGAAATCTCCCGCCAAGGCCTGTTGCAAGGTGGTGACGTCCTTGTCGCCGCACTGATCGGCGGCGGTGTGTATTTGGCGCATACGGTCTGGCAAACGCCCTTGCCGGAACTAATGGTCAGCGGCGTCATCTTCTTCCAGCTCGTATCCTTCGCCAACAAGCTGCAGAAGTTTCTGCAACAATCGGCACAGGTCGAAAGTGCTTATCTCCGCGCCGAACGCCTGATCGAGCGGGCCGAAGCCAACCAGGAAGAATGGACGGGCATCCGCGTGCCGCCGCTTGATAACGGCCTCCGCCTAGACAATGTCAGCTTCGCCCATGGCGATAATCAGGTGCTGGCAAACCTCAGCCTGGATATTCCGGCAAACGGCATAACCGTCTTCATGGGACCATCTGGGTCCGGAAAGACGACGATTGTGGACCTTCTGATCGGCCTCAATACCGCCGACACGGGCCAGGTGATGATTGGCGACGCACCGATTGATGACGTCGATATCAAGGCTTGGCGTCGGCGGATCGGCTATGTACCGCAAGAGCTTAGCCTCCTACATGCGAATATCCGTGAGAACATTACGCTCGGCGATGAGACAATTTCAGACGAACTGGTCTGGGCTGCATTGGAACAAGTGAGCGCCAAAGAATTTGTCAGCGCGATGCCAGACGGCCTGGATACAGACGTCGGCGAAATGGGCGGCAAGCTCTCTGGCGGGCAGCGTCAGCGCATATCTTTGGCGCGGGCGCTGGTCACGGGGCCGGAAGTGCTCGTGCTAGATGAAGTCACCAGCGCGCTTGATCCAACAAGCGAGGCAGCGATTGTAGAGAACATCGCCGCGCTCAATGGCCGCTACACGATCATTGCCATCACCCACCGTCCCGCCTGGACGGAGATCGCAGACAAGCTGTATCAAGTGTCGCCAGGGTCCGTCACACTCATTGAGCAGCCACATTAGCTAAAGGAGCGCCGAACTTGCGCTATTGCACGAAATGCCTTTACCCGGAAACCAAACCGGACTTGTGGTTCGACGACGCCGGTGTCTGCAACGCCTGTAATAATTTCGCCTCCCGCAAGGAAGTCGATTGGGACGCGCGGCTGGATGAGCTGAAAGACGTGTTGGGCCGCTACAAAATCAGCGACGGCTCCAACTATGATTGCATCGTGCCGGTTAGCGGCGGCAAAGACAGCCATTATCAGATCATCCGACTGCTTGAGCTTGGCATGAACCCGCTCTGCGTGACGGCGACGACAGATGATTTGGCACCTATAGGCCGCCGCAATATCGAGAACATGAAGAAGCTTGGCGTGGACTTCGTTGAAGTGACGACCAATCCCGTCGTCCGCCGCCGCATCAACAAGCTGACGCTGACCACCATTGGCGACGTCTCCTGGCCGGAACACGTGACCATTTTCACGATCCCAGTGCGCATGGCCGTGCAGTTCAACGTACCGCTGATCGTGTGGGGTGAAAATCCGCAGCATGAATATGGCGGACCTGCATCTTCCACGACTAAGAATATTCTAGACCGGCGCTGGCTGGAAGAATTCGGCGGCCTGCTTGGTTTCCGCGTATCAGACCTGATCGGACAGGCAGGCATCACCGCCAATGATCTGGTGCAGTACCGCTACCCCAGTGATGAAGACCTGGCGCGGGTTGGTGTCACGGGTATTTTCCTAGGCTATTACTATCCCTGGGATGGCTACCAGAACGCGATGATGGCCCAGGGCTATGGCTTTGAGACCTTCCCGACCATGGTTGAAGGCTCATTGGCGAACTATGAGAACCTGGATAACCACCAGATGGGCATCCACGACTATTTCAAATACGTGAAATACGGGTTTGGTCGCGCCACCGATATCGCCAGCAACCATATCCGCCGTGGCCGCATGAGCCGCGACGATGGTATGGCGCTGATCAAACGCCATGACGGCAATTTCCCCTGGAGCTATCTTGGCAAACCGCTTGCTGACATCCTGGGCGAATTCGACATGACCGTGGATGAGTTTGAGCGCGTTTGTGATCGCTGGACCAACAAAAAGCTGTTCAAAACGGACCAAAACGGCCAACTCGTCAAAGACCGGGACCGGAACCTGACCAAGCAATTCGACGATAACGTATAGCGGCCCCTTGGAATGAGCGCTGTTACGATCATCGATTCAGGTCTCTCCAACATCGATTCTGTTGCCCGCGCACTGGAATATTGTGGTGCTGATGTCGTCATCACCCGTGATCCAGAAACGGTGCGAACTGCGGGCCGGCTACTACTTCCAGGCGTTGGTGCGTTTCCAGTTGCGATGGAACGGCTCAATGCGCTTGGCCTATCCGATGCTATTCGTGACGCCGTGGTGCGCGCTGAGAGGCCAATCCTCGGCATCTGCCTTGGCATGCAACTGTTGGCGGATACAGGCCATGAAAATGAAACAACCCTTGGTCTTGGCTTGATCAAGGGCGATGTCAGGCGGCTAGAAAAAGCAACACCTGAAGAACGCATTCCCCATATGGGTTGGAATACCGTCGAAGACCAGGGCGGATGCCCGCTCTTGCAGGATGTGCCATCCGGTAGCGATTTTTATTTCGTCCATAGTTACTATTTCGCCGCTGTAGAAGAAGCCGTGCTTGCAACCACCCCTAGCTATGGCGGCGTACCGGCCATTGTCGGGCAGGGCCAGGTTTTCGGGGCACAATTCCACCCAGAGAAAAGCCAAACGAATGGCTTTCAGCTCCTCAAGAACTTCCTGAAGGCGTGATCCTGCCATGGTGAAAATCCGCGTCATGCCAACCTTGCTGCACAAAGGCATGGGCCTCGTCAAAGGTATTGGCTTCGATAGCTGGCGGCGGACCGGCAGCGCCTTACAGGCCATCAAGGTCTACAATATGCGCGGAGTTGATGAACTGGTGTTCTTCGATATCTCCGCATCCCCTGATGATGAAGCACCAGACTACGAGCAAATCGATGACCTAGCCGATGAATGCTTCATGCCAATGACCGTCGGCGGCGGCATCCGCACCGTTGAGGACATTGGCAAAATGTTGAGCGTCGGGGCCGATAAAGTCTCCATCAACAGCCAAGCCGTATTGGACCCTGGCTTGATCGCAGGTGGGGCCAAAAACTTCGGCAGCCAGTGCATCGTCGTTGCCATTGACGCGATCCGCCGGGAGGATGGCGGGCTCGAAGTGCTAACCCATGGCGGCAAGCGCAGCACCGGCCTGGATCCCATTGAATGGGCCAAGCGCGCCGCAGCCCTGGGCGCAGGCGAAATCCTGCTGACATCCATCGACCGCGACGGCACCTTCGAAGGCTATGACGTAGCACTCACCGCCGCTGTCGCCGAAGCGGTATCCGTGCCCGTCGTGGCGTCCGGGGGTGCTGGACATTACGCCCATATGGCGGATGTATTGCGCAATGGTGGTGCCGCCGCCGTCGCCGCCGCCAGCATCTATCACTTCACCGAACAAACCCCCCAGGAGGCCAAGGCGTACCTGGCCGCTGAGGGGTTCAATGTTCGGCTATAAGATCTGGCTTTAAATCCAGCTACAGTGCGGCTTCTGCGATGACGCGCATGGCGTCCTTACTCGCTCCGCCAAGCAGGATGGCACCAACGGACCCATCCTTGCCTGCGTCTTTCCAAACCTGCACCCGGTCCTTGATCCGGTCCGCCGGGCCGACGAGGCAGAGTTCATCCACCAATGCATCCGGCACTGCGGCCATCGCATCCTTGCGGCGGCCGCCGAGGAAATTGTCCTGAATCTCACGGGCGGCGTCTTCGTAGCCAAGGCGCTTGGCGTAATCGTTGTAGAAATTCTTCTCCCTGGCACCCATGCCACCGATATACAGTGCGAGTTCCGGCTTGATCTTGTCCCGGCAGGCCTGGAGGTCATCCCCCATCGCGACGCGGACATAGGGCGAAACGTCAAAGTCCGCCATGGTTTTGCCGTCCGTGCGCTTGGCGATACCATCTTGGACATGGTCCGTGATCAGGCCCGCCTGTTCTGGTGACATATAAATCGGCAAGGTTCCGTCAGCCACTTCACCGGCTGTGCGGAGACCTGCGGGGGAGAATGAGGCCGTGTAGATCGGGTTTGTCGGGTCACCGTGCAGGATGCTCTTCAGTGGCTTGCCGAGGCCCGTCGCCCCCTCACCGGCATAGGGGATCTGGTAATGCTCGCCCTCATGCATCAGTGGTTCATCGCGTGCCAGGGCTTTTCGCAGGATCTCGATATATTCCCGCGTCCGCATCAACGGCTTACCAAACTTCTCGCCGTGCCAGCCTTCAATGACTTGCGGGCCAGACGGGCCAACACCCATAAGGAAGCGACCGCCAGACATCGCATTCAGCGTCATCATCGTCATAGCGGCGCAGGCGGGCGTGCGGGCAGGCATCTGCATGATGCCAGCACCAGCCTTGATCTTCGTGGTCTGGGCCAAGACCCATGTCAGCGGTGTGACAGTATCAACGCCCCAGCTTTCGCCGGACCAAACGCTATCGAACCCAAGGCGCTCTGCTTCCAGCACCACATCCATATCCGGCCCACCGGCCTCACCCTTATATTTGAGCAGCATTCCCAATCGCATCGCGCACATCCCCATCCGGTTTATTATCTTCAGGACATCATAGGCAGAGGCCTAAGGGTTCGGGAAGTGGCGGGCACTACCAGTAGAAACACCCAGAGCGGCTTGAGGGGCAAGCTGCTCTGGGCAATCTATCAGCAATCGCGCTAATGCTTCTTAACGCCACCAGCGATCTGGTGCATGGCGCGAGCCCAGTCTTCAACATGATATGAGCGTACGATCCGACCATCCTTCACTGTGTGGATGTCGATGCTCATAATCTTGAAGCCCGCCTTAGCCTCGATGCCGAATAATTTCCCCTTTGGCGTGCCCGTCGCAATACTGCGGACAATATAGCGATCACTATCTTGGAGAATTTCCTGGGGTGTCCAATTTAGGTCTGGCACGGCTTTGCCAAAGCCTGCCAAAGTCTTGACCATGCCTTCAGCACCAGGTCCACCGCGCGGCTGGGGCGTTGAAACCCAGTCTTCCGCAACCACTTTCCGCACCCGGTCGCCCAAATCCTCGCCGCGTGGGTTGCTGAGTAAATCTTCGTAAAAGGCTTTAACGACAGCCATATCATCTGCCGCAGCCGGCGCTCCCGCCAATAAAGCCATCGCCAAAAGCGCGCCAAATAGTTTCCTCATCGCGTAATCTCCTGTGTTGATCCGGTTCACACAGGCGCTGGACCGTTCAATCATTAGCGCCCGTCAGTGAACAACTAGCGCCCATGAGTAATATCCGGTAGAACCCAAATCTCGAATTATTTCTTCGGTTTTAACGAACAATGGCCTCACCAAAATCCCTGCGACTTCTCAGCTATTTCGTCCATATCGCGCGGGCAGGCTCAATCAGCGGCGCGGCCGCGGGGTTGCGATTATCGCCAGCCGTCGTCAGTGAGGCCTTATCAGAACTTGAGGCCGAAATGGGCGCAACTCTGGCCCGCCGAACAACACGATCCTTCACGCTCACGGCCCTGGGCGAGGCTGTCTTAAAGAACGCCGCCGCATCGCTTGATGCCGCAGATGCCGCCCTGGCGCTCGCCACAGGTGCGCAGGCCAGTGTTTCAGGGATTGTCCGCATCACGGCCCCAACTGAACTGGCCGCAAACTGGCTCCCGCCGCTCCTAAAACGCTTCGAGGCAGCCTACCCTGATGTCCGGGTAGAAATGCAGGCGGATGACACACTGCTGCACTTAGGCTCCAGCCCTATCGACATGGCTGTTTCTGCTGGGTACGAGATCGCCGCACTTTCAAGCCGACGTCTATCCGCTAGACTGCCGCTGGCCCTCGTCGCAACGCCTAGCATGATTGCTGGCGGCCCAGCGCGGGAGACGCTGCCAGCCCGCATCAAACGTATCGGCGTCGTAGGGTGCCCTGGCATTCGCCAAGATGCTGCCGAAATTTGGGCGCTCCCACTGAAACCAAAGCGCTCCAGCAGAGTGCTCAAACTGCCCGCCTCACAACGGTTTGCGGTGGATAATCAGCTGGTCGCGCGGGAGTTGGCGCTAGCGGGGCTTGGTGCCGCGCTGTTGATTGAACATTGCGTGAAAGACGCCCTCGCAGAGAATCGGCTGCAGATGGTTGATACCCGTTACAGCTATGGCCATGTCACTGTTAGAGTCCGTATGCGGGACCGGTATCCAACTGCAGCCGCCCGCACTTTCCAGCAATTTTTGGAATCCACCGCTGAACCACCCAACAGCTGACTTGCCAGCCCTATCACGCCCATGCTGAATTAGAGCCAACCCACGCCGTACAGGATTACCCGCCATGGACTTCACTTTTACCGAACAGCAGCGCGAAATCCGCGATGCGATCATGAAACTCTGCGAAGGCTTCGGGCCAGACTATTGGCTGGACCGCGATAATACCGGCGAGTATCCGGAAGATTTCTATCAAGCGCTGGCTGCGGGCGGTTGGCTTGGTATCGCGATGCCGGAAGAATATGGCGGGTCCAATCTCGGCATCGCTGAAGGCTGCGTGATGATGGAGGCGATTGCAGAATCCGGCGCAGGGCTTTCGGGTGCGTCTGCGGTCCACATCAATATCTTCGGGCCGCATCCCGTCGTGAAGCATGGCACCAAGGAGCAAAAGGACCGGTTTCTACCGCCCCTGATCGCTGGCAAAGAAAAAGCCTGCTTTGGCGTGACGGAGCCAAACGCCGGCCTCAACACATCCGCTATTACCACCAAAGCTGAACGCACCGACACTGGCTATGTCGTGCACGGCCAGAAAATGTGGACGACAACTGCCCAACGCGCCGACAAACTCCTGCTACTCGCCCGCACCACCCCCAGGGACCAGTGCAAGCGCGCGTTCGATGGCATCACGCTGTTCTACACAGACCTTGATCGCAATAAGGTTGAAATTCGTGAGATTGCCAAAATGGGTCGTAAGTGCGTTGATACCAATGCGCTCTTTATTGATGGCCTGGAGATTAGAGAAGAAGATCGCATTGGGGAAGAAGGCCGTGGATTCTACTATTTGTTGGATGGCTTGAACCCAGAACGCTGTCTGATCGCAGCAGAGGCCATTGGCATTGGCCGTTGCGCACTGGACCGCGCCGCTAATTACGCCCGCGAACGCGTTGTGTTCGACCGGCCCATTGGCCAGAACCAGGGCATTCAGCACCCGCTGGCCGATAGCTGGGCAAAGCTCGAAGCTACCCGCCTCCTCACTTACAAAGGCGCCTGGTTATATGATCAGGGCGAACCCTGTGGTGGTGAGGCCAATGCCGCGAAATATCTTGCTGCAGAGTTCGCGTTTGAAGCCTGCGAACGCGCTGTCCTGACCCATGGCGGCATGGGCTACGCTAAGGAATTCCACGTCGAGCGGTTATTCCGAGAGATCATGATCGCGCGCATTGCACCGATCAGCCGCGAGCTAGTGCTATCCTATATCGGTGAACGCCAGTTGGACTTGCCAAAAAGCTACTGATTATCGTTCTAGGGTCAGGACCCTAGGGATCGACCAGGGCCAGCGGGTCATCCTCGACCCCAGCGCCTGGCCTTTGCGGACGGCCAGTTAAGCGCTGAACTAACAGATCAAGCTGGTCGAGGTCGGTATAGGAAAGGGTCAGCTTTCCGCCCTTTTTGCCAGTTGCAGCGAGATTAACACTGAGGCCAAGGGCTTCCGTCATCTCCCGCTCCAGCGCCCGGACATTCGGGTCCTTCAGTGCTGGTGCCGGTTTGGCGGCTGCTGGCATGCCACCCTCTTGCACCAAGCGCTCTGTCTGCCGAACGTTAAGGCCGCGCGCTTTTACGATGTCCGCCAACCGCTCCGGATCATTCGCCATCAGCAATGCCCGTGCATGGCCGGCAGATAGCTCGCCAGAGGCCAATCGCGCTTGCGTCTTCTCCGGTAGTTTCAGCAGACGCAGCATATTCGCGACATGGGGCCGACTTTTGCCGACTGCTTTCGCCAGATCATCCTGGGTATATTCAAACGTATCGATCAGGTTCTGATACCCGCCCGCCTCTTCAATCGGGTTCAAGTCTTCACGCTGGACATTCTCTACGAGCGCGATTTCCAACGCATCCCGGTCCGTCATCTCCCGCAGGATGACGGGTGCTTCTGCCAAACCAGCGCGCTGCGCTGCGCGCCAGCGTCGCTCACCGGCGACAATCTCATACTGGCCCGGCGCGCCATCAACACGGCGCGCAATAATTGGCTGCAGCATTCCGCGTTCACGGATCGACTGCGCTAGAGAATCAAGCGCATCCTCGTCAAAATGCCGCCTTGGTTGGCCAGCGCCAGGACGCAACGCCGCGATCGGAATTGCGCGGGCCAGGCGGGCGGATACCTCCTCGCCGCCCGCATCCATCGCGTCGCCATCATCGCCCAACAAGGCCGCAAGCCCACGGCCCAGTTTTGGTCGTGCGGCTTTACCACCGCTCTTCGCGTCGTCGTTCACGCTGCCTGCCCCATTCCCGATTGACCTTTTGGCGGCAAGACCTTCTCACGCCGCAGGAATTCCCGCGCCAGCTTCAAGTATGCCCGGCTGCCAGAGCACTGCAGATCATACAACAGCACTGGTTTTCCATGTGATGGCGCTTCGGAAACCCGTACATTGCGCGGAATTTCGGCCTTATAAACAATTTCGCCGAAATGCGACCGTACATCCGCAGCCACCGCTTCGGCTAAGCGCATCCGCCGGTCCATCATTGTCAGCACGATCCCCTCAAGCGCCAAACGTGGATTGAGCCGTTCTGACACAAGGTCAATCGTGCGCTTCAGGTGGCTTAGCCCTTCAAGCGCCAAGAATTCCGCCTGCAATGGTGCCAGCGCCCCGTCAGCCACAGTCAGCGCGTTCAGCGTCAACAAACCAAGCGATGGTGGGCAGTCAATGAGAATGTAGGCATAGTCCAGCGCGCCCGCACCAATGCTCGCGTCCAAGGCATCCGCAAGCCGACGTTCCCGGCGCGGCATGCTAACCAGTTCAATCTCCGCTCCGGACAGATCCATCGTCGACGGGACAATATGAAAGCCAGGTGTTTCGGTTGGCATGGCTGCATCATGGAGTCCGGCCTCGCCAATCAGCACGTCATAAACGCCAATAGCGCGCTTGCTTGCAGGAATGCCGACCCCTGTGGACGCATTGCCTTGGGGATCCAAATCGATCACCAGCGTCTTCTTACCGCAAGCCGCAAGTGCTGCGGCCAGATTTATGGCCGTGGTCGTTTTGCCAACCCCGCCCTTCTGGTTGACGACGGCAATGATACGCGGACGCGGCGTGGCCTTTGCAGGCTGCCTCGATGGCGCGTCAAGAACCTCTATCATGCTGCGCGATGCCCCATATTTTGACAATTTGACCGCCACCCCCAGTAATACTAGGCGTTAGAGCGTATTGCAGTGTCCAGGATTTCTGCGCCTCGGTCAATTCTTTTTCGGCCTGCGCCCCTTTCAGTAGCAGTGCATAACCCTGAGGTTTCAGCGCTTTAGTCAGGATCGGCATTAATTTCGTAATGCTGGCGACAGCCCGGGCCGTCACGACATCGTAGGCGCCAGCTTCATTCGACAATGCTACATCAAACCGCTTTGCAACAATGCACGGTTTTACACCTGCGGCCCGTGCCGCTTCCCGCAAAAACACGGCTTTCCGCTGATCGCTATCAACGAGCGTGACATTGCGCGCGCCCAGGATGGAGAAGATCAGCCCAGGTAATCCTGCGCCGGAGCCAAGGTCCAATAATGGCCCATCCTTCGCTGATATATGTGGCCAGGCCTGCGCTGAATCCAAGACATGCCGCCGCCAAATGTCATCTATGGACCCTGGGCCAATGAGATTGATCCGCTGCCGCCACTTATCCAGCACTGCGACATAGGTCGTCAGCCCTTCAAAAGCGCTATCAGAAACACCCAGCTTGGTGAGGGCATTTAAGACGTCCTTCGGTGGGCTCATCGCGCCGCTGCACGGCGTTTCGGGCCGTTCTGCATATAGCGCAATAGGGCGCTTATAGCGGCTGGTGTGATCCCTGGCATCCTTGCTGCAGCGCCAAGCGTATCTGGGCGCACACGCTCCAACCGTTGGCGGGCCTCGTTTGAAAGACTGCCAATGTCTGCATAATCAAGGTCCTTCGGCAGCTTTAGAGCTTCGTCACGCTTGAAGGCCTCAACGTCGGCGCGCTGGCGATCTAAGTAAGAGGCATATTGCGCATCCACTGTCAGGCTCTCACGGGCCCAAAGCGGGATTTCCGCCAGCTCGGGCCAAAGCATACAGAGATGCCGGTCTTTAGCCCCAAAGCGCCCCATAAGCTCCAGGGCAGATCGACGACGCCCATCATCATTAGCGGGCGCTCCTATCCGGCTGAGTTCCCCAGGCGTGGCCGTCCATGCTTCAAGGGTCGTCCGTGCGCTCTGGAGTGCCGCATGTTTCACGTGAAACAAATCAGTCCGGGCGGCACCGACACACCCAATCTCAATGCCACGCGCCGTTAGTCGGCTATCAGCATTGTCGGCGCGCAAGTGCAATCGAAATTCAGCTCGGGATGTGAACATTCTGTAGGGTTCATCCACACCCCGTACAACGAGATCATCGATCAGAACACCCATATAGGCCTCCGAGCGATCAAATGTGACCTGTGCTTGCCCAGAAACCGCACAGGCCGCATTTAGACCAGCGATCAAGCCCTGCGCGCCCGCTTCCTCATAGCCTGTCGTGCCGTTGATCTGCCCCGCAAGGTATAAGCCGGGTATGCGCTTGGTTTGCAGGCTGTGATCAAGCTCACGAGGGTCAACGAAATCATACTCCACGGCATAGCCTGGTTTGGCGATTTCAACCTTCTCAAGACCCTCGATTGTTCGAAGGAATTCTATCTGGACGGCCTCAGGCAAACTGGTCGATATTCCGTTTGGATAGACCAAAGGACTATCTAAGCCTTCCGGTTCCAGGAAGATTTGATGCGCGTTCTTCTCCTGAAACCGAACCACCTTATCTTCGATAGAGGGGCAATAGCGCGGGCCTGGACCAGTAATTCCGCCACCATAAATCGCCGACTCATGCAGATGATCATAGATTATCTTGTGTGTCTGATCATTCGTGAAGGTTATATGGCAATCCAATTGTGGTGTTGTAATTGCTTCTGTCATCGCAGAGAACGGTTCTGGTGGATCGTCCCCTGGCTGCGGCGTCAATGTTGAATAGTTGATGGACTCCCGCAGAAGCCGGGCAGGCGTACCAGTCTTTAGGCGTCCCATTGCGAAGCCATGGGATTCAAGGCGCTGGCCGAAGGTGGTTGCGGCGTCCTCACCAATCCGTCCGGACGCGATCTGCGTGTGGCCTATATGAATGATACCTCGCAAGAATGTTCCAGTGGTCACCACGACGGCGCCAGCCCGAATCTCCTTACCATCCGCAATAAGCACCCCGCATGCTTGAGGCCCATCCATTAGGATGTCATCAACGGCACCAGCAACAAGCGACAAACCATCTTGTTCTTTAAGAGCTGCCTGCATTGCCGCCTTATATAGTTTCCTGTCAGCTTGCGCTCTTGGGCCGCGGACTGCTGGTCCTTTGCTCCGGTTGAGCAGCCTAAATTGGATTCCGGCTGCATCCGCAACACGCCCCATCAATCCATCGAGCGCATCGATTTCCCGGACCAGGTGGCCTTTGCCAAGGCCGCCGATTGCGGGATTGCAGGACATCTCACCAATTGTGTCGAGCTTGTGCGTCACAAGCGCTGTGCGCGCGCCCATACGTGCAGCGGCAGCGGCAGCTTCGCAGCCAGCATGGCCGCCACCGACGACGATGACATCGTATTGATCATCATGATGTTTCACGTGAAACATTGTCCTTGCTTATCCTACTTTCCAATGCAGAACGCACTAAATATGCGGTCTAACAGATCTTCAACATCAACCAGTCCGACCACACGCCCTAAGCTGCGCATCGCTAGCCGCAAATCCTCTGTCGCAAGCTCAGGTGCAGGTGCGTGTTCCCAGCGATGTAAAGCCGCGACACAATCTTCCAGCGCTACTCTGTGTCGTGCTTGCGTGATACCTGGTGGTGGACCCGTTTCAAAGGCATGCCGCGCCACATGTCGTATGGCACCTTCCAAACGATCCAAGCCAGCACCCGTTTTCGCGGAGCCCCAGATTGCCTGCTTCGCATCATCCAGCAGTGGCCGCGCCTGAACTGCATCTGACTTATTCCAGAAGACGAGGTTTGGCGAGTCCTTTTCCGAAGAGCCCTGCATGAGGTCTGCCGGCGCATTCGGCCAGTTTTGGCATTCAGCGACCGTTACGACAAGATCAGCATTCGACGCAGCTATCCGCGCGCGGCGCATCCCTTCTTGCTCTACGACATCCGCGCTCTCACGCAGGCCAGCAGTATCGGCGATAAGGACAGGATATCCACCGATATCGAGGCGCACTTCCATCACATCCCGCGTGGTGCCGGGGATATCTGTAACAATCGCAGCGTCACGGCCAGCCAGCGCATTCAGCAGGCTGGATTTTCCTACATTTGGCGGACCTACCAATGCAACATACAGCCCATCGCGCATGCGCTCAGTAGGGCGGTTCGACCCAAGTTGCAGTTCAAGCTCAGTCCGTAGGGCCAGGATTGCTTCTCGGTTAGCAGCCTCCAGGTCATCCGGCAGAGGCTCATCCGCGAAATCCAAGCTGGCCTCAGCGAATGCCAACCTAACCGCTAAGCGCTCACGCCAATCCGCATAAAGCGCACTCAGCCCGCCTTCCAATTGCCAGAGCGCCTGGCGCCTGGCTGCAGCTGTATCGGCCTCGATCAAATCGCCCAGGCCCTCTGCCTCTGCCAGGTCCAGCTTGCCGTTTCGGAATGCTCTGCGCGTGAACTCTCCGGGTTCCGCTGGCCGAAACCCAGACATACCCGCCAATGCATCCATGACGCCTGTGATAACCGCAGTGCCGCCATGCACATGCAATTCCACCGTATTTTCACCGGTAAAACTATGCGGGGCTGGAAACCAGAGCGTCAGTGCCTGGTCCAGCATAGCGCTATCCGAAGGGTTTATTAAGCGGCGTAGGCTGGCCCTGCGTGCGGCTGGAGGGGATTGACCTGTCAGGACAGGAAACAAATCACCAGCTGCCACACCGGAAACCCGAATGACGGCAACGCCTGCTTTGCCAGATGCTGTGGCGCAGGCGAATATGACGTCTCCGGCGCTCATATTATCGCGCACCCATCATTTATCGGTCGATTTACCGCCGGTCATGGCCGTGCGCATAGCCTGTTCCCAGAACTGACGCATGGCATCCATACCGCCAGGTATGTCTGTGCCAGCGCCGCCAATGCCAGCGCCTGCCACGGGCATCCATTGCCGCCACATCTGCTCAGGGTCCATAGACCCTAACGCGTCCTGCATTTTGGCTGTCATATCTGCCACAAGGGCTTCCTGCATCGGCGCGATGTCAGGCAGGCCGAAAAACCGACGGGCTTCGTCAGGCGTCGCATCGAAATCTATAGTGATCTTCATCCCAGACCCATTCCTTGCTTGTGGCGCAGGTACTATATAGCCATTGAGGCATGCCGTGCCTACGGCTCATCAAAGGGCGCACAGGAGCGACAATGGACGAGAACATCGCGAAGGCCATAGTAAACTCACCCCTTGGCGGCCTTGAGGTCACTGCGGAGAACGGCGCAGTAACGGCTCTTAACTGGGTCGACGAAGAACCGACGACACCGGTCAATGCGCATCCGCTTGCGGACGTAGCGGCTGAGCTCCATGCTTATTTCGCGCGTGATCTCAAAGACTTCACCGTTGCCTGCTTGCCCACCGGTGACGCTTTCGAGCGCGCAGTATGGGCCGCGATGTGTGAGATTCCCTATGGGGACACAGCCACTTATGGCGACTTGGCAGCAATCGTCGGGAAACCCGCACGGGCCGTGGGCGGTGCATGTGGCCGGAACCCAATTCCGATCATCATTCCATGTCACAGGGTCGTCGGGGCAGGTGGCCGCATGGTAGGGTATTCAGGCAAAGGCGGCGTTGAAACGAAGCAATGGCTGCTACAACACGAAGGAGCGCTTTTACTGTGAGAATGAATGGGATACCGGTCGGCCTCTACGCACTGGCCATGGCGGTGATACTGCCTATGAGCGGTGCGCAGGCTGATTTCAATACGGCCATGGACGCCTACAAGGCCGGCTCACCCGCCGCTGCCCGCGCCGTGCTGCAAAACCCATCCACACCGCAAGAAAAAGCGCTGCTGGCCCATTTGCTGCTGCGTGGCTTTGGCGGAGACCCGGATATCCCACGGGGGGAGGCCTTGCTTCTGGATGCAGCGATGGCTGGTTATGCACCGGCACAGTCCACGCTGGCGAATATGCTGGCGACAGGCGGTGTGATCACCAAGAACGAAGCGGCTGCCATCAACTGGGCAAAACGTGCGGCCGAGCAAAAGCGCCCTGAGGCAATGTCGCTGCTGGCCCGGCTGCTGCAAGCGAGCGAAGACAGTGAGGCCGCCCTGCGCTGGCGGAAAGCGGCTGCAGCCTATGGTGACGCCGCTGCACTGATCGCCCTTGCCAAAGAAGACCAAGCCGCTGGCGAAATGGCACCTGAGCGGCTGCGCAGCGCCTATGTTCGCTATTCCCTCGCCGCCGCCTTCGCCGCCCAGAGCTACCGGCGCACTAAAAGTGAGGCTGACGCCCTTATATCCCACGAAGCGCAGGCGCATCGGGCGTCACTCGACCTTACCCTCTCAGAAGAGCAACTCACACTTGGCGTTGAAGAAGCCAATGCTGAGTTGAAGGCGATTGTTGGACGATTGAAGGCGTTGCGTGCCAAGTAGCGCCACGGTTATGCTTTCAGAAAGAACCAAGACTTCTGGAAGGATATGAGCATGGCCGAGTGGATTGATATTCAGGCGAATGATGGCGGGTCTTTTAAGGCTTATGTGGAAAAGCCAGCGGGCGGCCAAGGCTCAGTCGTCATCTGCATCCAAGAAATCTTCGGCGTTAATCACGCCATGCGCGATATTGCCAAACATTGGGCGGATCAGGGCTATATCGCTGTAGCGCCTGATCTGTTTTGGCGCCAGGAACCAGGCGTCGACATCACTGACCAGTCCGAAGCGGAATGGAAGAAGGCCTTTGAGCTTTACCAGGGGTTTGATGTCGAAAAGGGCGTCGATGACCTGAAGGCGACCATCGCCCATGCCCGGCAAATGGACGGTGCCAATGGCAAAGTCGGTTCCGTTGGGTTCTGCCTTGGTGGTAAACTGGCCTATCTCATGGCAACGCGGACCGATGCGGATTGCAATGTCGGCTACTACGGCGTTGGGATTGAGGATCTTTTGGGTGAGGCAAGCAAGATCACGAAACCGCTTGTGCTGCACATCGCTGAAGAAGATGGGTTTGTGCCAAAAGAAGCCCAAGCCAAAGTCAAAGACGGGCTGGCAAACACCGGTGCAGCCAGTATTTTCAGCTATCCCGGCATGGACCACGCATTCGCCCGTATCGGCGGTATTCCTTATGACGAAGAGAATGCGAACCTTGCGAATGGCCGCACGCTCGATGCGTTTAGAGCAGCACTTTCATAGAGCATACTGCTAAGTACGCACTCACTTGAAGGAGGTCTGATATGACGCACGAGATAGGTCCATTCCAGGGCGCTGTCGCATGGACTGCAGCTGATCTAGACCACGATCAAACTTGGCGGGTGCGTTTGACCAACGCAGAACGCGACGAGGTTCGCGCGGCGGCCAGAACCGCACTCCGCACCGGGAAGCCAATTACCACGCTGACGGCAACACATTTCCCGCTACCAACCCTCGCCCCGCGGCTCATTGGCTTTCGGAATGATCTTGAGGGCGGGCGGGGCTTTATTTTGTTGCAAGGGCTGCCGGTCGAGGATTTCTCTGACGCTGAAGCGCCTGTGCTGCTATGGGGCATCGGGCAATATCTGGGCATTCCTGAGCCGCAAGATAAAGCTGGCGCGCTTTTACATGTGGTGACGGATACCGGCGCTGAAGTTGATAAGTCAGACAATATCCGCGGGTTTCAAACCAACGAAGAACTGAATTTCCATACCGACGGCGCAGATATCTTTGCGCTGATGTGCCTTCGAACGGCTAAATCTGGCGGGCGATCCCGGCTCGTTTCATCCGTCGCGATCTATAATGCGATCTTGGAAGAACGGCCTGATCTGGCGGCTGAACTGCGCGAACCATTCCATTTTGATGCACGCGCGCAAAATCCAGATGACGCGAAAGTCCAGACATTGCCGGTATTTACCGCCCATGACGGGCTCATGTCAGCACTTTATAAGCGCCGATATATTGAAACCGCGCAGCGCTTTCCAGAATTGCCGCGTCTGACGGATAAACAGATTGAAGCGCTCGATTACCTGGATCAAACCGCGAATGATCCACGATTTCATCTCGCATTGACCCTGGCACCAGGCGACCTGGAGATTGGCAATAACGCGACCTGTTTCCACGCGCGCGACACCTATACGGATCATGCTGACCCAGCAGCCCGTCGATGCATGCTGCGCCTCTGGCTAACACTGCCGAACGGCCGCCCATTGCCAAAGATCTATGAAACAACCCGCGAGTGGGGGCCGACATATCGTCGCCGCATGTTGCAGCAGTCAGCCGCCGAATAGCCTCTGCTACTGGTTCATCTGGTCGAAGAAGTCTGCGTTGCTTTTTGTCTCGCGCAGCTTGCCGACCAAGAATTCCATCGCGTCCTGGGTGCCCATAGGCATCAGCACCCGGCGGAGCATCCACATTTTGTTGAGGTCCTGACGGTCAACCAGCAGCTCTTCCTTACGCGTACCAGATTTGCCGATATCGATAGCCGGCCAGATACGTTTATCCGCAAGTTTCCGGTCCAGCACGATTTCTGCGTTGCCCGTACCTTTGAACTCTTCAAAGATAACCTCATCCATGCGGCTGCCTGTATCGATCAGTGCCGTTGCGATGATAGATAAGCTGCCACCTTCTTCAATATTCCGGGCCGCACCGAAGAACCGCTTCGGGCGTTGCAGGGCATTGGCATCAACACCACCTGTCAGCACCTTGCCGGATGATGGCACGACCGTGTTGTAAGCGCGGGCAAGGCGGGTGATGGAATCGAGCAAGATGACGACGTCATGCTTATGCTCAACTAGGCGTTTGGCTTTTTCAATCACCATTTCAACGACTTGCACGTGACGCGAGGCTGGCTCATCAAAGGTCGAGGAAATAACCTCACCCCGAACGGAGCGCTGCATGTCCGTGACTTCTTCCGGGCGCTCATCAATCAGCAGCACCAGTAGCTTCACTTCCGGATTATTAGTCGCAATCGCATGGGCGATGGACTGCAGCATGACCGTTTTACCGGTCCTGGGCTGTGCCACAACAAGGGCGCGCTGTCCCTTACCAATCGGCGACACAAGGTCAATTACCCGGGTCGTCAGGTCCTTTGAAGTCGGATCGTCGACCTCAAGCTTTAAGCGCTCTTCTGGATAAAGCGGCGTCAGATTGTCGAAATTAACGCGCTGGCGGACTTTCTCCGGCACCTCATAATTCACATGGTTCATTTTGACCAATGCGAAGTACCGCTCACCATTTTTTGGTGCCCGAATTTCCCCGCCGACCGTATCCCCGGTCCGCAGGCTAAACCGGCGGATTTGCGCAGGTGCCAGATAGATATCATCTGGTCCCGGCAGATAATTAGAATCCGGGGATCGTAAGAACCCGAACCCATCCGGCAATAATTCAAGCACGCCATCGCCAGTAATGACGACGTCCTGGTCCGCCCATTCTTTTAGAATGGTGAACATCAGATCTTGTTTGCGGAGAGAACTTGCGTTTTCGATCTCAAGCTCTTCGGCGATCTCTAGGAGAGCTGCCGGTGTTTTCTGCTTGAGTTCTTGCAGGTTCATCGACTGGGGAGCGTTATCCAGCACGATCAAATTCCATGTTTTGTGGCGTCAAGGTCGAATTTAGCACAAGGGTGGCTTGTCTGGTTACTGTTCAGCTTGCTGTCAGGCGGCGAATAGAACCAATCTGCGGCAGAAGGCGGGACCCTAAAAGGGCGATCACCGCAGGAACGCTGGCTTAGTGCGGCGTTTGAAGGCGTTTGTCAAGCAGATTGCTGTGGAGCCATCCAATCAAAACGGCCGAACAATCACCATAATAACAATCACGATCATCGCCAAGGTCGGAACCTCATTGGCAACACGGAAATACCGGCTGGACCGCGTATTCTGATCTGCCGCGAAATCCTTCCGCCAACGGCCCATCAGGTGATGGATATGACTAAGGCCCAGCACCAATACGAGCTTCACCCAAATCCATCCACTAGACCAGTCAATCACACCAGGTGTCGCCAATAAAAGACCACCAAACAAGAATGTCGCGATCATGGCTGGGTTCATAATTGCCCGCAATAATCGTCGTTCCATGATCTTGAACCGCTCCGATTCCGGCGATCCGACGGCGACTTCAGTGTGATAAACAAATAGGCGTGGCAAATAGAGCAATCCTGCCATCCATGCGATGATCGAGATCACATGGAGCGCTTTCGTCCAGAGATAAATATCTGCCAGAAATTCCAGCATAATCAGCCTCGTACTGTCTCAATCAGGCGTTCAACATGGGCAATCGGTGTGTCTGGTGTAATGCCATGGCCCAGATTGAAGATATGGCGATGGCCTTCCGTTGCAGCCAAAATGCGACGAAGTTCACGGTCCAAAATATCGCCACCTTTAACGAGCGCCGTCGGATCCAGATTGCCTTGCGGAACAGCCCCAGCATTGGCAACACGGGCCATCTGTTCAGCGGGTAGGCTTTGGCCGCAGGATACCGCATCGATCGATTTGGTCGCCGCATAGGCCTCCAGATAGGAATCTGCCCCCCGTGGGAATGCAATCACATAGGCATGGGGACGGGCCGCCTTAACCGCACCCGCAATCCGTTGAATTGGTGCCAGACTCCACTGCTCAATCCCATAGGCTGGAAGTGCGCCGGCCCAGCTATCGAAAATCTGGACAATTTGGGCACCGGCATCGATCTGGCGGATCAAATGATCGGCAATCACGGTTTCAAGCATGCTGATCAGGGCCATGAACGCATCCGGTTCATTGACAGCGAATTTCCGGGCAGTTGCATAATCCCGGCTTCCAGAGCCTTCGACCATGTATGCGGCTAATGTCCATGGGGCACCAGCAAACCCGATCAGCGCCGTTTCATTTGGCAAAGCTGCGCGAGTTTGGCGAAGGGCTGTGTAGACGGGCTGCAAATGGTCTTCGACAGCACTTGGTGTGAGCGCCTGAATATCCGCCGGGGATTTGATGGTTTCCAATACAGGACCCGTGCCTGGAATGAATTTGACATCCACGCCAAGCGCATCTGGAATGACCAGGATGTCGGAAAAAATAATCGCGGCGTCAAACCCAAAGCGCCGAATTGGCTGCAATGTTGCTTCCGTTGCCATATCAGGCGTGTAGCAGAAATTCAAAAAGTCACGGGCGGCTTTCCGTAATTCCAGATATTCAGGCAAGTACCGGCCAGCCTGGCGCATCAGCCAGATTGGTCGGCGTTGGGTGGGTTGGCCAGCCAGGACATCGCAAATCAGCATGGTGAAACTATCTGCCTTCAAACCAGGATCGGAGGAACGGAGAGAATGATACCTTTTCCACCGAACCCATAAACCCTTCCTTAACTAAAGATTCTAATTTGAATCTTGATAGTGAAGGTAGTTGGGGGGTCGAGTCCCGTGGAAAACCCTGTCCAGCATTGAACTGGGGCTGGATATGCACAGCTTCAATTGATGAGCTTATATTGCGCATTTTGTGTGGATTTTCCAACTTTAGGCGGGGCTGTCCTACATTGATGGTACCGTGAATCACGGGGATAAAGATTAAATGGGGCTGGTCATCCCCAGCCTCTTAAACCCACCGTCAACATGTGAGAAACTCCATTGCTGAATCTGTCTGTTTTGGGTCCTTATCCCCATGCATCTGCCAAGATGAAAGTTATGATCATTCCATGCCCGGGGTTTTCCTACTGTTATACAAGCTATCCACGCCGAATTTTGGACCTGATTGATGCCCAATAAGCAAGTTCACCTCCATTTGGTCTCCGATTCGACGGGCGATACGGTGCGCAGCGTCGCCCGTGCATCCCTTGCGCAATTCCATCAGGCTGAAGTGACGGAGCACTTCTGGACCCTGGTGCGCAGCCCGGCTCAGATCGACCGGGTTATTGAAGGCATTGCAGACAAACCAGGCGTCGTATTCCTGACGATGCTGGATGATAACATGCGCAGCCAATTGCTGAGCGCTTGCCGGTCCATGAGCATGCCAGCCGTGTCCCTGTTGGATGGTGCTATTTCGGCGCTGGGATCTGTGTTGGGTGAGCAATCCAAAAATCAGCCTGGCCTGCAACATGCAATGGATGAGGCCTATTTCGACCGAATTTCAGCAATGAACTACGCCATGGCCCATGATGATGGTCAGTCACTTTGGTCACTGAATGAAGCGGATGTAATTTTGTGCGGTGTGTCGCGTACATCAAAAACGCCGACATGCGTGTATCTGGCGAACCGTGGCCTCAAGGCTGCGAATGTGCCGTTTGTACCAACGTCACCACCGCCGCAAGAACTATTAGACGCTAAGGATACGTTCGTTGTCGGGCTGACGGCAGATCCTGGCCGCCTCATCCAAGTGCGCCGACACCGCCTTGTGCATCTGCATGGGGAAGATACGGAAACGGATTATGTGGATACAGACCAAGTGCGCCAGGAAGTGATTGAAGCAAGACGCTATTTTCTGGCGCGGAACTGGCCTGTGATTGACGTATCCCGACGGTCAATTGAGGAAACGGCAGCGTCAATCATCCAGCTATATGAACGGCACCAGGAGGCGCTGAATGCGAACGCATAAACCGCTCGTTTTGGCCACGGCCAGCCGTTCTCGGCGTCAATTGCTGGAAAACGCTGGTGTGGCATTTGAAGCACTGGCAACAAACGTAGATGAAGACGCGATCAAAGTGACAGCGCTGGCGGATGGTCTTTCTGTTGAAGATACAGCCCTTGCGCTGGCAGAAGCAAAAGCGCGCGCGGCACAATCAGCGCACCCAAATAGCTTGATCGTGGGGGCTGACCAAATGTTAGCCTTAGGGTCTGAAAGATTTGACAAACCAGTTAGTATGTCCGCAGCGCGCAGTCAGCTTCAAACCTTTCGTGGGAAGCGGCATACCTTACATTCGGCTGTCGTATTGCTTGGTCCTCAAGGTAAAATCTGGAGCCATGTGGAGCCTGCCCATATTCAAATGCGGGACTTCTCCGACACGTTCTTAGACAGATATTTGGCAGAGGTGGGAGAGGACGCTATGCGATCCGTAGGCGGATATTTCATGGAAGGCATTGGCGTACAGCTTTTTGACCGCGTGGATGGCGATTTTTTCACAGTTTTGGGCCTCCCATTAACGCCGCTCCTGGGTGCCTTGCGGGATGCCGGGGTGCTTGATCAATGACCGTTACCGGGAAAGCAAAAATCGCGGGCGTAATGGGTTGGCCGATCAGTCATTCGCGCTCGCCCCTAATCCATGGTCACTGGTTAGAGCGATACAGCATTGATGGGGC
This sequence comes from uncultured Alphaproteobacteria bacterium, assembly GCA_938083135.1. Lineage (GTDB taxonomy): Bacteria > Pseudomonadota > Alphaproteobacteria > Bin95 > Bin95 > VMCJ01. The sequence goes on from CALLKY010000084.1 coordinate 29,876, forward strand.
CTATATCCCATTTGCGGTCGAACCAGAAAACGGCGCTGCCGCGTTCCGGGCACTGCCAAACCTGGGGTTTTCTGGAACGAACGTAACACTGCCGCACAAGCTGACAGCTTTTCAAACCGTGGATGTACGGGATGCAGCGGCAGAAGCCATTGGGGCCGTGAATACCGTTGTTGTGCAATCGGATGGCTCATTGCACGGGTCGAATACAGATGCGCCCGGCCTTTTGGCCCATTTGCAAGCATCAGCACCGAATTGGGATGCATCTGCAGCGCCAGTGATGGTCCTAGGGGCTGGTGGTTCTACCCGGGCCGCGATTTTTGCGCTGCTCCAAGCGGGCGCACCTGAAATTCGTTTGTCCAATCGAACCCGGGCAAAGGCAGAGATGTTGGCAGATGCATTCGGTGAAAACGTCAAAGTTATTGAGTGGTCTGAACGGTCTAGCGCGCTCGCAAGCTGTGGCCTTCTGGTGAACACCACCAGCCTTGGTATGACGGGACAACCGGCTCTGGATATCGTGCTGGAGGACCTTCCCAGCACCGCCGTTGTCTATGACATTGTCTATAGCCCGCTAGAAACACCGCTATTAGCGGCGGCGCGGGCGCGGGGCAATCAAGGTGTTGATGGCTTGGGAATGTTGCTGCATCAGGCGACACCCGGTTTTGAAGCCTGGTTTGGCGTAAAGCCCGTTGTAGATACAACGCTCAGGGACGTCATTTTGGCGGATCTCACATGAAGAACGGACGATTTGTCATCGGCCTTACGGGCTCTATCGGCATGGGCAAAAGTGAGGCTGCGCGGATGCTGCGCCAGGTTGGAATTCCAGTGATCGACGCGGACGCTGAAGTCCATAAGCTGTTGGCTAAGGGCGGCCGTGCAGTGGCACCCATTGAGGCAGCGTTTCCAGGTGTCGTCAAAGATGGTGCAGTTGATCGGCCATCCCTTGGCGCTCGTGTTTTTGGGGATGATGCAGCACTCAAGCAGCTTGAACGGATTATCCACCCGATGCTGGGGCGGGGCGAACGGGCATTTATGGCCCGGGCTGCTCGGAACCGCCAACCGGTGGTAGCGCGTGATGTGCCATTACTGTTTGAAACGGGTGGCGAAAAGCGCTGTGACATGGTGCTTGTGGTCAGTGCGCCAAAGCATATTCAAACGCACCGCGTGCTTGCTAGGCCCGGTGTCACGCTGGAACGATTAGAGCAAATCCGCGCCAAGCAAACGCCAGATGCTGTCAAACGCCGCCGGGCTGACCATATATTGCCAAGCGGCCTCGGCAAGCGCGTAACCCGGGAAGCGCTCGCGAAAGCGCTTCGGGTCGCTCGGCGCAAAGCGGCTAAACGCTACGCCAGAATCTAAAGGATCAGACCAAATGCGCGAGATCGTGCTTGATACCGAAACCACGGGCTTTGACCCTGAAACAGGCGACCGTGTGGTAGAAATCGGCTGCGTCGAGCTTAATTTCCATGTGCCGACCGGGAATGAGTACCACTGCTATATCAACCCTGAACGGGATATGCCGGAAGGTGCGTTCGGCGTTCATGGCCTTTCCGAAGAATTCCTGTCCGACAAGCCAGTATTCGCTGATATCGTTGATGATTTTCTGGAGTTTATTGGCGATGACGCTGCATTGGTCATCCATAACGCCAGCTTCGATTCCAAGTTTTTAAACGCTGAGCTGAAATGGCTGAATCGCCCGCCGATCCCTGAAGTTCGTTTGATCGATACGCTGGAAATCGCCCGCCGTCGCTTTCCGGGCGGTGCCAACAGCTTGGACGCCCTTTGCCATCGCTTTGACGTGGACCTAAGCGTTCGTGACAAGCACGGCGCGTTGGTTGACTGTCAGCTACTGGCGGCGGTTTATCTGGAACTCATTGGCGGGCGCCAGCCGGGTCTGTCACTTGTCGCAGATGCGCAGGATACATCCCAGCCGCAAAACCGGTCTGATCCTGGCCAAATGGCCCAGATCAGCCGAGAATTCCGACCAGCACGACCGCACACAGCGTCCGAAGCTGAAAAGGCCGCCCATGCCGCATTCGTTGATGGTTTGAAGGAGCCGATTTGGCGCGCCTAGGTCAATTTATGCTCTAGAGCTTGGCGAAGAGCCCGGCTAGCTTTGGCAAGAGGCCAGTGAACTTCAGCGGGCCGTCCGTCACCAACAGACAAATACACACGTCTCCCGGCCCGGCGGCGGGCATGTGGGTCACATCCGCATCGGCCTGCTGCACGTCGCCTGGACCATAGACCGCGTCCCCATCAACGACGCTGCCTTGCAGCACCAGAATGATTTCCTGGCCGCTATGGGTGTGTTCGGGCACTGCAGTACCGGGCGGGATGGTCAGCAGGCGGGCGGAAGCCTTGCCATCAGTTGTTGGCAGGATGCATTGCCGGACTTTGCCGCCAATTGACCGCCATTTGATCGCATCCACATCCCCGCCGACATAGTCCGCTAAGGGCGGCGGTAGGACGGCGTTGGGACTGGCAGGTCTAGGTGGCTCTGGTTGCTGTTGCCGGGCGTCTTGAATAGCGGACAGGGCGTAGTCCAGCGCGGAATCTGTCATTGGGACAGCAGGTAGGCTGTCCAAAGCGGCACCACCAATAGCATCAAGTGCGATGGCGGCGGCTCTGCAGTCTGGGCACATGGCCAGATGCGAAGCCATGGCCAAGCTCCACCCTTCGGCCAAGGTGCCTGCGCCATAGTCCGCCAACAGATCATCACTTGGGTGCCAGTTCAGGCCCATAAAAACCCCTCTCTCAGCCAATGCTGGAGCAGTGTAGGTCGCGTTTCAAGAAGAGCCTTTGGGCGGCTCAGTGTGTCAGCTATACGGGCGCATCAGTCGGATGGATTAGTTTCTGCGGAATTATCTTCTGGTGCCTTTGGTGCCTCTGCGCGTGTAAGTGCTGCCGCGAAAAACCCATCACAGCCATGTTGAGCTGGCGTTAGCTTCAAATAGGGGCCGGTGAGGGGGGCGGGAAAGCGTTTTGGCGGATCAAGGCGGAAGTCTGGATGGCTGCTCAAGAACGCATCGACCTGGGCTTCGTTTTCTTCCGGCAGCATGGAGCAGGTGGCGTAAACGAGGCGACCGCCTGGCCGAACGAGCCGTGCTGCCCGTTCCAGAATGACGGCTTGCAAGGCCACAAGCTCTGAGAGAGGCGGGCTCTTGCGGCTCCAACGGGCATCCGGATTGCGCCGCCATGCGCCAACACCGGTGCAGGGCGCATCGACAAGCACACGGTCAAAGCGGCGTTTCCGGCGTTTCAGCCAGGAATCAGCACCCGTTGAAATCTCCCGGCGCTGCACATTATCCACGCCAGCCTTAGCGTAGCGGGGTGCGGATCGTTCAAGCCGTCTGGCATCGCTATCGAGCGCATAAAGGCGGCCTTTGTTCTGCATATCTGCGGCGAGCGCCAAAGTTTTGCCGCCCGCCCCAGCGCAAAAATCAACCACGCTTTCACCAGGTTGCGCCCCAACCATCATGGCAACCAGTTGCGAGCCTTCATCTTGCGGATCAACAGCACCGTCCAGTAATCCAGGCAATCGCCCCAGTGCGACGCGCTCCATCAACCGAATGCCATAGGGCGAATACGGCATGCCGCGGGCTTCAAATCCGGCAGCGCGGATATCGGCCAGGGCGTGCTCGTGGGTGGTTTTCAGCGTGTTGACCCTAAGATCGAGCGGGGCAGGTTCACGCAGTGCGGCCAGCTCATCGGCGGCATGCTCACCAAAAGCGGCATTGAATCCGGGCCACGCCCAATCTGGGCATTCAAGCTCTGCCTGAAGCGGCATGCCCGCACCTGCAAGTGGCGGATCGCCAAGCGCACCCAGCCAGCCCAGTTCTTCTGTCGTCAGCGGTGGCGGGCCGTATTGGGCATCGGCGGTCATAGCGCTTAGGTCGTACATGGATGCGCCACCGGTTAGCACGGCATCTGCCAGGATGCGCGCGCGCGGGCCGGGTTCAGCCCCTGCAGCCCGCAAGCGCCAATCCAGGCGACCCTGGCGCCGGACCGCGCCGAACACATGATCCCCCAAGGATGATCGATCCTTGGAGCCGATATAACGGCGCGCCCGAACATAGCGCTGCAAAATCAGGTCAAGCGGCCCAGGATTACTGGCCTGCTCGTCCAGAATTTCGATAGCGGCGGCGATAATCGCACCTGGCTGCATTAGTGTGCCCGATCTTTGCGGCGGAGGGTGACATAAAACGCGCCGGCGCCGCCGTGGCGCTGGTCTGCTTGGGCATGGCCGGCAACGATGTCTGGCATGCGGGCCAGCCATTGCGGCGTCTCTCGCTTTAGCACGCCTTTGCCAGCTCCTGTTGTATCAAGTCCGCGCCCGGTGATGACAAGCACGGCCCGGCGGCCCATTTGCTGGCTCGCGCGCAGGAAACTGCGAAGATTGCGCTCGGCCTCTCTGGCGGTCATGCCATGCAGGTCGAGCCTGCCTTCGATGGGCAGGCGGCCCCGTTTCAGGCGGGTAAGCTGCGCGCGGTCTAAGTGTTTTTCTGGTGCTGGTTTCAGGCTTGGTGCCAGATAATCAGTTTCCAGCGGGCGTGCGGCTGTTTCCGCCAAATGCTGGCGGACGGCTCTAGGATCAGGGGCGGGGCGCGCCAAATACGGCGTCCGGGCGCGATTACGCAGCGGCTTGGCACCTGATGTGGCCTGTCGCCATACGTCTGCTTCGTCTTCAGAGACGCTGCGCCTGGGTTTCTGACGTTTCATCCCACCGGCTCATTGTCTGCGCGTGGCAGGTGCTGGCGGGCGAAGGCCAACCAGTCGCCATCGGGCGCCCTGACTTCGCTGGATGGATCGCCAACCATACGAATCGTCAGCCCGCCACCGGCCCAGAGCTCCTCGAAGCCCTGCCTGCCAGAAAGCGCATAAGCAAGCGTACGCTTACGCAGCCTGGACATCACGGCGAAACTAATTGTCGTCATCATCAAAACGGCCATGCTCGTAGAGATCGCCAGAAAGCCGACCCATCCAGCAATTCTGTAGCCCACAATCGACAGGCAGATGAACGCGACCCACGGCAGCAGATTATCGCTCCGTTTGAACACAGGACTGCGCGGATGGTTCAGAACCTTAAGCTGGGCCCCGATATCCACCTTCGAATCGCGGTTCGCCAGCCAGATCCGCTCATAGAGAGCCTGTGCCTCAGCTGTTTGAGCGTCTTCGTCAGTCACCAGTCAGACTACTCAATCGGAATGCCGGAAACGTGTTGCTGAAAGGCCGGGCGTTCGCACATCCGATCATACCAGGCCCGGACATTCGGCAGGTTCGGACGTTCAAAGTCCAAATTGAAGAAGCGGTGTACATTCGGCCCAAGCGGGATATCCGCTATGGAGAGCGCATCGCCACCGAGCCATTTCTGGCCTTTCAGCCGGTGCTCCAGCATTGCCATGGCGTTGCAGCTGGCACCGACGGCCGCCTTGATGGTGTCATGGTTCCGGTCTTCTGGTGCCGTGCGCACAAGGCCCCAAAAAACGGGTGTGAAGGCTGGGTTCAGGGTGGTTTGCTGCCAGTCCATCCAGCGGTCCAGATCAGCGCGGTGCGCTAAGTCTGACGGCCAGAGCGCCCCGCCGCCGTGTTTAGCCGCGAGATACCGGACAATCGCGTTCGATTCCCAAAGGATGAGGTCGCCATCCTGGATTGTCGGCACGCGGCCATTGGGGTTCATGGCCCGGTATTCTGGCGTGTCGACAACGCCGTAAGCCATGCCAGCATCAACCCGGTCATAGTCCACGCCAAGCTCGCTCAACGTCCAGAGAACCTTCATCACATTGCTGGACGTAATCCGTCCGTAAACCTTGACCATCTGCCGGCCCTTCCGAGAGTGAAAACTTTAGCGCCGCTTGGGCGCGAGGAGATAATAACGACCTTGGGCCGCCATGCGACCCGCTTTTTCGCCAGCAGCCTCACCGGTGCCCCAAAACAGGTCACCCCGTATGGGGCCTTTGATGGCACCGCCCGTATCTTCTGCTACTAAGAGGCGGCGAATGGGTGCCTGGTTTGGTTCCGGGTGCGGAACATCAATATAGACCAGCGCGCCCAGTGGCGCATATTTCGGGTCAATGGCAAGGCTGCGGCCTGCGGCCAGAGGTACGCCTGCGGCACCAATCGGTCCCCGGCCCTTCACTTCGCGGAAAAACACGACAGACCGGTTCAGGTTCATGACATCTTGGGCTTGGCCTGAGTTGGATGCGAGCCAGGACCGGATCGCCTGCATGGACATATCCTGCCGTCGGATCGCACCGGATGCTATCAAATCCCGGCCAATGGCGCGGTATGGCCTGCCATTCTTGCCAGCATAGCCGATCCGCATGCGGGACCCATCGGGCAGTTTGACCACACCGGACCCTTGGATTTCCAAGAAGAAACCCGCGACGGGTTCTGCCAGCCACACAAGCTCTAGGCCTTGGCCGTGTAGCGCGCCACGGGCGACGGCTGCGCGTTCGTGATAGGGTACGAAACGGCCATTCTCTACGCGGCCAAGTATGGTTTTGCCCTTGAGGTCCGCGTTAAAGGCACCGAGATCTGCGCTGATGATATCAGCCGGTTTGCGGTATAGCGGCGTTTGGTAGGGGCCGCCACGGGTGCGGGATCCTGCGACTTCAGGCTCATAATAGCCGGTGAATAGGCCTGTCGATGCGGCATTGCCTACCTGATAGGGCTGAAACCAGGCTTCTACGAAAGCTTTTGGGTCTGTGTTGGGTGCGGCTTTTGCTGCGGCGCAGGCTGCAGCCCAATCGGCGTTCCGGCCAAGGGTGGGCCAGGTTTTGGATGCGGGATCGCCAGCGCTTTTGCGCCCGAAGCGTTTACAGACGCCGCGAAACTGCTGCAATGCGATGGTGGGATTGTCCGCAGACCATCCGGGCAATGCTAAAAAAGCAACGGGCTGAAGGCCCGGCGGTGGGGCTTTTTGCGCTTCGGTCGGTTCCGGTGTTGTGGTTTTAGGCGGCGGTTTCGCAGCGTCAGAACATGCCGCAAGCGCTATAGCGGCAGCGGCGAGAATAATGAAAGGACGCATGGCCACTCGCTCCGGCGCGGGCTAGATCACTCGCCCGGCTGGGTTTCGATCAGCAGCCAGTTCGGGTCATCCGAATGCATATCCCGTTCATAGGTCCAGAGATCGACAATGGTCTCAACCTGGTTCGGCGCGCCATCAATCGGCTGACCATCAGCGTTGCGCAGCACGTTCGTCTGTTCAGATTTCAGACGAACCGTGACACGCGCGATAGAGCCTTCGACCTCGACATCATCAATCCCAGCGGTCTGGATGGCGATGACAGTGGCGTCCAGGGTTTCGCCCCTGGATTCCCGGTCAGTGATCGCAGCTTCCATTGGCTCATAAACATCGTCATGGGCAAGGCTGCGCAGTGTGTCCCGGTCACCGCTGGCATAGGCCGACAGGATGATGGCAAAGGCTTCACGTGCGCCGCCAAGGAATTCGTCTGCGTTAAATTCAGGATCAAGCGCATGCAGTTTCGCTGCCGGGCCAAAAGGCGGGGCTGCGTCCATGCTCGGACGTTGAACGCCGGGGAAAGGCGTTACATTGTCTGCAGCTGAATCATTGGTGGACGCAGCATCGTCCGGCTTTGGACGCGTGCCGACATAGCGGTCCGCATCCTTGTAGCGCGGCCGTTCTTCACCGTGGCGTTTGCCCAGCACGCTGCGCAGTCGCAGGATCAAAAAACCTGCAACGACAGCCAGTATAATGACTTCGATCAGGGCGCTATCGCTCCCCATGAACCGTCTTCCCTTCGCACCCGCTCCAGAACCACATTTGGCTTTGGAGTTTTGCACTAGCCTTTTATCTTAGGCTCGCGCTCCCTATGTTACATATAGGTCGTAAAGACAGGTTAGCGACCAATTGTTCCGTAACGGCGCAAAATCTAGCGCACATCGGATTTCGCCACCATAACGCCGGGACGCCGCAAAGCAAGCATGGGCTGGATACTGTTTCTTCTTTTCGTGGCGATGCCAATCGCTGAAATCGCAGTCCTGATCCAGGTCGGCGGGATAATCGGGACGTGGCCGACGATTGGTATTGTGATTTTGACCGCCTTTACCGGCGCATTCCTCGCCAAGATGGAAGGCCGGGCTGCGATGCAACGGTTGGCCCAGGCGGTGCAATCTGGCCAAGCGCCGATTGTGCCTGTGCTGGATGCCGCCGCCGTATTTACCGGCGGATTGCTTCTTCTAACGCCCGGATTCATAACGGATATTCTGGGGCTTTCCCTCCTGTTTGGGCCAACGCGCCTGCTTTGGGGTAAGGCGATTGCAGGCATGTCCCGGCGCCATAGAAGCCAGCGGGGCCAGCGGGCGCCGGATGATGGCGTGATTGACGGGGTGTTTGTGGAGGTTGATCCGAATGCCCCAAGCGACGGTCCAACGCATTCTCAGCCGCCGATCGATTTGCCGCCTGGGCGCCCTGGCCCAAGTTCTCGGTATGAGCGCGACGAATGATTCTGCTGCGGCATGGCCAGACGGTCTTCAATCTGCATTTCAGCAAGACTCGCATTGACCCAGGTGTGCCAGACCCGCCGCTGACGCCCCTTGGTGAAACACAAGCGCGCGAAGCTGCTGAGCGGCTACAGGCCACGCCAATCCGCCGGATCGTCGCCAGCCCCTATGCGCGGGCGATCCAAACGGCGCTGATTGTGGCTGAGCCATTTGATCTTTCCGTGGAGATTGAGCCGGATATTCGCGAGCGCGCTGGATATTCCTGCGACATCGGTTCTGAACCAACGGACTTGGCAGACCGGTGGCCGGACCTAGACTTCTCTCACCTGCAGGTGCGTTGGTGGGCGCATCCTGGTGACCCAGCGCTGGACGGTCTTGATGAGCCGGAAGAGGTGCTGGATGCCCGGGTTCATGGGTTTCGCGCTCGTGTTGCCAGCCGTGATGATTGGGCGGAGACCCTGGTTGTGTGCCATTGGGGGCCGATACGCTCGCTGGTGGGGTACCGGGTCGAAAACGGCATGTTTGTTCAGCACGATCCCCATGCGCCGATAGCAGAAGTGAAGGCCGCTAAGCCGCGCTGACGGTTGTTTCTACAGCCGTTTCTATGCTAACCGGGCGTTCATCATATATGTGCGGTATTAAACCGAGCATCCTTTCCAGTTATTGACCCGATTAGGAGACAGCCCGATGGCTGAAGAAACCGCCGCGACCCAAGCCGTCGAGCAGGTACCGCCCCTTACGCTGACCGCACAATATGTCAAAGACCTTTCCTTTGAGAATCCGGATGCGCCCCAGGCGCTGGGTGATCTGAACCCGCCGCCCTCGATCAAAGTCGATGTGGATGTCGAAGCCAAGCCGCTTGGCGGCCAGTATTATGAGGCCGTGCTGCATGTGCGCGCCACGGCAGAGCGCGATGACAAGACGTTCTTCGTCGTTGAAGTCAGCTATGGCGGTGTATGTGCCGTCGCTGAAGGCGTGCCGCAAGAACATGTGCAGCCGCTGGTGATGATCGAAGGCCCGCGTCTACTTTTCCCATTCGCCCGCGCCGTTGTCTCTGACGCCGTGCGCGATGGCGGCTTCCCGCCGCTGCTGATCAACCCAATCGATTTTGCCGCACTGTTTCAGCAGATGCAGGCCACCGCGCAGGCCGAGCCTGAAGGCGAAGCGTAAGCGATTACCGTCTGCGGCGGCCTGGCAGCATCAACAGCAAGCCAAGGCCGCTGAGGATGGGCCATGCCGGCCACAACAGGAATGTCTGAATCGCAGGGTCCCAAAGCCAGGCGGAAACATAACGCTGGATAACCGCCTGGGCTGTATTCAGCCATTCTGGGAACAGCCGGAAAGCGATTTCGCCGAAGACGATCAAGCTCCAGTCGCCATATTCAAAATAGCCAAGCGCCTCCCAAACGATCACCGCCAAGGCTAGGGCTAGAAAAAAGAGAGCGATAAAGCGGCGCATCGGCAAAGCTTCCCATAAACGCGTGTTGCCGGACTATACCACAGCTATTCTTGCAGTGCCTTCGCGATGGCGTGAAGCGGCGCACTCGCCTGATCGCCCTTAGCCGCAATCACCGCCAGAAAATCCGCGCGCATGCTCGGTGCCCAGAACTGCTTCAGGTGCGATGCCGCGGCTGCAGGGGCGGCGTCCCCTTGATGGCGGAAAAACTGATAAATCTCCCCCGCCATCCGCAATAGCTTCTCGTCTTGCTCAGTCATTGTATGCGCGCTCAATGTGGCGCTCCCTTGATCCGCTGGGCGTGGGCATAAACGTCAAAGCCGGTGCCGCGCAAGGCTGCGGCCAGGGTGACGCCGGCGGCCTCTGCGGCGCGAACGGCGAGTTCGGTGGGCGATGATGCGGCGGCGATGACGGGCGCTCCGGCGCGGGCGGATTTCAAGACCATTTCGACTGAGCAACGGCTGGTTAGGCAAATTGCGCCCGCTGATATGTCCTGGCCTTCCCGTATCAACGCGCCGATCAGTTTATCCAACGCGTTATGGCGGCCAATGTCTTCGCGCACTGCCACAAGGGTGCCAGTTCGGTTGATCCACCCGGCGGCATGAACAGCGCGGGTCTGGGCGTTTAGGCGCTGCGCTTCGGGTAGATTGGCGATCGCTTTGAGCAGAATTTCAGGACCATACTGATTGGTATTTGGCGTTATGATAGGCGCTGATGCGAGCAGGGCATCGAGGTGTTCCAGCCCGCAAAGGCTACAGCTGGTGCGGGCTGCGAAGGCGCGGCGCCGGTCCTGCAGGGCATCTGCGCGGGCGGATGGAATAGTAAGCCGGGCTTCATGGCCTTCATCAACCGCATGGATTGAAAGGGCCGAAATGTCCGCTGGATCGTCGACAATGCCTTCGGTCAGCGCGAAACCATAGGCTAGGTCTTCCAGGTCTGCCGGGGTCGCGAGGACGGCGGCGAAAGCCTGGCCGTTGCACGTGATGGCGAGCGGCGTTTCTTCCGGGATCTGGCGCTCGACATGCGTCCACTGGCCAGCCTCATAGCGAATGGCCTGGCGGGCGCTGGCCGGCTTCACTGGGTGCGCCTCATTCTGCAGGTTCCGCAATGCGCCGGGTTTCAGAGGACATCACAGCGTAGCTTCGTTGCCATGCTGATTCCTGGTTGGTTTTGCGCACTTCAACCGCCGTCACCTTGTATTCCGGGCAATTGGTTGCCCAATCGGAATTGTCGGTGGTGACAACATTGGCTTGGCCTGCTGCATGGTGGAATGTCGTGTAGACGACGCCCGGCTGCATACGGTCTGACAATCTTGCCGTCAGCGTGGTCTCACCCGCCCGGCTGGCGAGGCTGACCAAATCACCATCCCTTAGCCCGCGCTGTTCAGCGTCATGGGGATGCACTTCCAGCACGTCTTCATCATGCCAGGTGACATTGGCCGTGCGTGCCGTCTGCACGCCAACATTATATTGGCTGAGGATACGGCCCGTTGTGAGCAATAACGGGAATTTGCGGGTAGAGCGCTCGCTGGTCGCGAAGAATTCCGTGATCATGAACAGGCCCTTGCCGCGCACGAACCCGTCCTCATGCATGATCGGCGTGCCTTGGGGCTGGGCATCATTGCAAGGCCACTGGACACTGCCCTCTGTTTCCAGCGTCTCATAGGTTACGCCAGCGAATGTGGGCGTCGTCATGGAGATTTCGGCCATGATCTCAGACGGATGGCTATAATTCATTGGGTAGCCCAGCGCTTGCGCCAGGCCTTGCGTGATCTCCCAATCGGCCAATCCACCAACTGGTGGCACGGCTTTCCGGACCCGGTTGATCCGGCGCTCAGCATTGGTGAACGTGCCGTCTTTCTCCAGGAAGGTAGAGCCCGGCAGGAAGACATGGGCGAAATGAGCGGTCTCATTCAAAAACAGGTCCTGGACGATCAGGCAGTCCATCGCTTTCAGCCCGGCGACCACGTGGGATGTGTTCGGGTCTGACTGCGCGATATCTTCGCCCTGGATGTAGAGCGATTTGAACTTTCCGGAGACAGCACCGTCCAGCATGTTTGGGATACGCAAACCCGGCTCATTCCCAAGCTCAACACCCCACAAGTCTTCGTAGAGCTTGCGGGCAGCGTCGTCTGAAACATGACGGTAGCCTGGGAATTCGTGGGGGAATGAGCCCATGTCGCAGGCGCCCTGCACATTATTCTGGCCACGCAGTGGGTTTACGCCAACACCCCGGCGGCCCAAATTCCCGGTCGCCATGGCCAGATTTGCCATGCCCATAACCATGGTTGAGCCTTGGCTGTGTTCGGTGACGCCAAGGCCATAATAGATCGCCCCATTGCCACCGGTCGCATAGAGGCGGGCGGCAGCGCGGACATCAGCCGCAGGAACCCCAGTATGGGCCCCGGCGGCTTCGGGGCTGTTGGCATTCTCGGCGACAAAGTCTGCCCAATGGGCGAAGGAGTCTGTGTCGCAGCGGTCTTTGATAAATGCTTCGTTCACAAGGCCTTCGGTGACAATCACATGGGCGATGGCATTGATCAGCGCCACGTTGGAGCCGGGACGGAGCGGCAGGTGATATGCGGCTTCTACATGGGCGGACCGCACGATATCTGTTTTCCGCGGGTCAGCAACGATCAGTTTGGCACCCTCCCGCAACCGCCGCTTCATGCGAGATGCAAATACGGGATGTGCGTCTGTCGGGTTGGCACCGATCACCAGAATAACGTCTGCATCCGCGACGGATTTGAAATCCTGTGTGCCGGCGGATGTGCCGAATGCGGTTTTCAGGCCATAACCCGTTGGTGCATGGCATACGCGGGCGCAGGTGTCGACATTATTGGTGCCGAATACAGCGCGGGTCAGCTTCTGGACCAGATAGGTTTCTTCATTGGTGCAGCGGGATGATGTGACGGACCCGACGGCGTCCTGACCATATTCCGCCTGGATTGCCTTAATGCGGCCCGCAGTGAACTCGAAGGCTTCCTCCCAGGAGACTTCGCGCCAAGGATCGGTGATTTTCTCCCGGATCATGGGGGACTTGATGCGGTCTGGATGGTTGATATAGCCCCACGCAAACCGGCCTTTGACGCAGGAATGGCCTTCATTCGCACCGCCTGCTTTCAGTGGTGTCATGCGCAGCACCTGGTCGCCCTTAAGTTCCGCCTTGAAGGAACAACCAACGCCGCAATAGGCGCAGGTCGTGACGACGCTGCGGTCTGGCAGGCCTTCCGCTTCAACGGGTTTTTCGATCAGCGTTGCGGTGGGGCAGGCATCCACACACGCACCGCAGGACACGCATTCGGAACCAAGGAAATCCATATCTGGCCCGCCAGCGGAAATTGTGCTGTCGAACCCGCGCCCCAGCGTTGTTAACGCGAACGTCCCCTGGACTTCGGCACAGGCGCGAACGCAGCGATTGCAGACGATGCATTTGGCTGGGTCAAAGCTGAAATAGGGGTTGGACTGGTCCTTCTCCGCGACCAGATGGTTGGCACCCTCATAGCCATAGCGCACGTCGCGGAGGCCGGTTGCGGCGGCCATGTCCTGCAATTCGCAGTCATTATTGGCCGCACATGTCAGGCAATCCAGCGGATGGTCGGAGATATAAAGTTCCATCACGCCCCGGCGGAGGCGGCGGAGGCGATCTGTATCCGTGGAGACGCTCATGCCGGGTTCAATCGGCGTCGTGCAGGAGGACGGTGTGCCTTTCCGGCCATCGATTTCCACCAGGCAAAGCCGGCATGAGCCCCAGGCGTCGAGCCTGTCTGTTGCGCAGAGCTTGGGAATTTCTGTTCCGGCCAACATCGCGGCATGCATGATGGATGCGCCTTTGGGCGCGGTCACATCTTGGCCGTCAATGACGAGCGTGACGGTTTCCTCATTCAAGGGAGCGGGCGTGCCGTAGTCGATTTCTTTCAAGATGCTCATTGTCTGGCCCCTTTATCGAAATCTTGCCTGAACCACTTTAGCGCACTTTCCACCGGTGTTGGCGTCAATCCGCCAAGCGCACAAAGTGAGCCATCGCGCATGACCTCCAAAAGATCGTCGAGAACAGTGAAGTTGGCGTCAACATTGTCGCCCGCCGTGATCTTGTCGACCACTTCAACGCCGCGCTGGGCGCCGATACGGCAGGGCGTGCACTTACCGCAGCTTTCATGGGCGCAGAATGCGAACGCAAACCGCGCCTGCGTTGCCAGATCAACCGTGTCATCGAACACCACAACGCCGCCATGGCCCAGCATGCCGCCCGCTGCCGCAAAGGCTTCATAATCCATCGGCGTATCGAGCAGGCTTTCCGGGAAATAGGCGCCCAGAGGTCCGCCAACCTGTACAGCACGGACCGGTCTGCCAGACCGCGTGCCACCGCCGAAACCTTCAATCAATTGCCGTAATGTGATGCCGAACGGCGCTTCAACCAGCCCGCCCTGCTTGATATTCCCCGCGAGCTGAAAAGGCATCGTCCCACGTGACCGACCGGTTCCGAACGCATGGTGCGCCGCTGCACCCTCCGCCAGGATGATCGGCGCGGCAGCCAGCGTCAGTACATTATTGACGACCGTCGGTTGCCCAAATGCGCCTGCATGGGCCGGCAACGGCGGCTTTGCCCGGGAGAGGCCGCGTTTGCCTTCCAGGCTTTCCAACAGTGCCGTTTCCTCGCCGCAAATATAAGCGCCAGCACCCATGCGGAGTTCGATGGAGAAGCGGAACCCGCTATCAAGTTCATTGTCCAGGAACGGCGCATTGGCGATGGCGTTGGTAAGCGTTTCCGCTGCATCCGGATATTCGCTGCGGAGATAGATAAAGCCTTTGCTGGCACCGACAGCATAGCCCGCAATCGCCATGCCCTCGAGCAACAGATACGGATCGCCTTCCATCAGCATGCGGTCCGCGAAGGTGCCGCTATCGCCCTCATCCGCATTACAGACGATGTATTTCTGCTGTTCTGGCGTATCCGCGACGGTGCGCCACTTAATGCCGGTCGGGAACCCTGCGCCGCCACGTCCGCGCAGGCCCGAATCGGCAATCGCCTGGATGACTGCATCCGGCGGCAACGCGAGTGCTGCGTTCAGGCCAGCCTCGCCGCCAGATGCGCGATAGGCGTCAATATCCGTCGGATCCATAGCGCCGACGCGCTTGAACAGCATCCGGGTTTGCTGGGCGAATTCTGGAATATCAGCGAGCGGGCCGATGCGCTTCCGGCCGTCAGCCAGAACGCCAGCTGCGTCCTCCGGCGTGAGCGGGCCGTAGACCACACCGTCGATCTCCGCCATCGGCTCCAGCCAATAGAGGCCGCGCGATCCGGTGCGAATTACGTCTGCGCCAACGGCCTCAAAAGCCGCGGCCACAGCATCCGCGCCAACGGATTTGGCACCGCTGTCCTTGGCGATCAGAACGGTCGTCATGGCTTCACCAATGCAGTGAGGGTTTTGGCGTCGACCCGCCCAATCAACCGCCCATCGACCATGGCGGCAGGGGCGAGCGCGCAATTGCCGAAGCAATAGGCGTCTTCCAACGTGACGGCACCATCCCCGCGCGTTTCGCCAAATGCACACCCAAGTGCGGCTTCGACCTCTTTAACGACGCCAGCAACGCCCGCGGCCTGGCATGCTTCCGCCCGGCAAAGCTGGACAATTGTGCTGCCCGGCGGCGCACTCCGAAAATCGGAATAGAACCCGGTCACGCCGGCTACATCGGCCTGTGAAACATTCAACACCTCAGCGAGAATGGCCTGAGCTTCTTTGGGCACATAGCCAAAGCGTTGATTGATCCGCACCAGCGCTTCCATCAACGGTCCATCCAGCCCAAGGCAGTCGCGGGCAATAGCGTGGATGATGTCAGAGTTATCAGCGCTTTCATTCATCGTGCTTTGTTATGCGGAATCCGGGGAGACGGCAACTGATTGCTGTGGGCTGGACAGTACGCCTGCACATCGGCAGGCTTTTCATCAGCGTACGAGATGGAGGGCTGAATAATGCCAAGCATGGTTTCCGATGAAGCGCGATCTTGGATTGGACGGTCCCAGCCGCCTATTCATATGGAGGTGACGCGGCGGGATATTCAGAAATATGCGGTCGCGACCGAACAGCGGCAGCAAAAGTTTCTGAACGGGGATGAGGCACCGCCGATGTTCCTGTTCGGCTTGCTCCGCCCGATCGTGCCGCTGGAGGGCCTTGGGCCAGACGGCATTGCCAGGGATGGGTTCCTGCCGGATTTCCCACTGAAACGCATCATGGCCGGCGGCACGGAGATGACGTATCACCGCCCGCTCCGCCCTGGCGATAAGCTGATCGCCACCAAAACACTGGCAGATATTCAGGAAAAACAAGGCGGCACTGGCCCCCTGATTTTCGTTTCCTACGACCTGACCGTCGAGACAGAGGACGGCGAAGTCGTTGTTGAAGAACGCAGCACGAGGATCATCCGATGAGCGCCCGTTTTGACGCAATCACCGTCGGCGACGCCCTGCCGGAGCGCGCCTTTACCGCCAGCAATGTCTCACTGTTTTTGTACAACGCCGCGATCTGGAATGCCCACCGCATCCACTATGACGCACCCTACACGACAGACGTGGAGAAACACCCGGCAGTCGTAATCGACGGTCCGCTGCAAGGTGATTGGATGAGCCAGTGCGTGCTGGATTGGATAGGTGAGGACGGTGCGCTGGTAAAGTTCCAATACGCCAACCGCCGCGCATCATACCTTGGTGAAACCCTGAAAACCGTAGGGCGCGTTACGGCCAAGGATGACGCGGCCAAAACCGTCACCATGGAACTGGGTGTCCAGAATGAGGCCGGGGATGTCATTGCGCCAGGGAGTGCAGTCGTGCGGTTTGGAGGTTAGGTAAATTTATCCTCGAGTGTTCTTGTCCGGAAGGCTGAGGCGGCAGCGGCGAAGCGCTCTGTGGCTGTAACGGAGAGTAAGGCAGACCAGCTAACCTATGCGGATGAAATAGACCCAGCCGATATCGCTGCCCGCATTTGGGGCGCTAAGCCCGCAGACCGTGCCGACGCAGAGGCAGATGCTGCCCGCCATTTACCACGACACCATGAGGATCGCCGCGCAATCCGTCGTGCGACAGAGCAGGCAGCACTCGCCGCAGAGTTCGATTATCCGCCGCACGCCCCAACCATCGCCGCTGGTGCTAATGCTGCTCAGGCTGCCGCCGCAGAAATCCAAACTGAAGGCGCTGCTTTTCGGGATGGCGCGAACGGCGCATATCGCATGGGTCTAGCCGAATCCGGGAAAACGACATTCTATGACGCCGAGGGTGCAGAAGCCCTGGCT
>CALLKY010000085.1 GCA_938083135.1 uncultured Alphaproteobacteria bacterium
TACAGCCATAAAATCGCCATTTAGACAGCGCCCCTTGGCCTGCGTCAGCTATAGCTGACGCAGGCCAAGGGGCCATCCTGAACCAGCAAGATGGACCTATATTCTACCGGGAACTGGCCCCTTTTTACTCCGCGATTGACACTTTGGGATCGTGACCGACGGCGGCCGTAGCGTTCAGGCGACCGTTACGGGTACAGGCGTTCTGACCTTTGTCGCAGCCGCCGCTATTTTTGACAGCTTGGCCGTAGGGCAGACGGACAGCTTCACGTTCAATTACACAATTTCAGACGGCAATGGCGAAGGCGATACGGCCGCTGTCACAGTAACGATTGTGGGCGAGAACGATGGGCCTGCCGTCTCTGGTGCCATTACTGCATCAGCAAGCGAAGATGACGCAGTGTTCTCCGTCGATCTGCTCGACGGTGCCAGCGACGTTGATAACGGTGCGGTGTTGACCGTGCAGAACTTGGTCTTGACCAGCGGCCAAGATGCCGGTGTTACGGTCAACGGCAATAGCATCCAGATTGATCCGAGCGCCTATAACAGCCTGGCGGTGAACGCATCAGAAATCCTGGCCTATAGCTATGACGTCGTTGATGAACACGGTGCGCTTGTGTCGCAAACCGCAACGATCACTATCGATGGTGTTAATGATCTAACGGACGGGGATGAACTGAACGAGGAGGCGCTTGCGAGCGCTGGGACTGTTTCGCAGCAATTGCTGGATGCCCTGACCGCTGCAGAAGCTGAGCTCGTACGGCTGGAAGTAGCGCGACAAATTCTGATTGATAAAGGCGATTTTAGTCAGCCAGTTGCTGCGCAATTCTCTCTCTTTATAGCGCAGGCAGAACGGGCAATCGAAGATGCGGAGGCTGATATCGCTGCCGCCGCCGTGCCGGCCGATCTCACCAATGTGCTGGCCAATACGGACGACCCGGAACCCGGCGCGCCGTTCGTTCTGCGCGTTGATGGCGCTGCAACGTCTGTTGGTGCGGCTGTAGCAGGTGACAATGGCGGTCTCTTCACCATCAGTGCTGTTGGTGCGGCAACTTTCTCCGCAAATGGCGAATTTTCTGGTCTTGCGATTGGCGATAGCGCTGTCACCTCGATCACCTATACGGTGGGTGATGTTGATGGCGGCGAAGATCAATCAACGGTTACCGTTACCGTCAATGGCGTTAACGATGCGCCCGTGGCAGCACCTCTCGCTGTAACTGGCGACGAAGATACAGTGATCTCCGGTCAACTGGTTGCGGTGGACCCGGATGTCGGTGATGTCCTGACCTACAGCCTGCAGTCTCAAAGCCTTATTGGCACGACGACGGTCAATTCGGATGGCACATTCACGTGGAACCCCGGCAATAACGGTTCGAATTTCAATGGCGATGTGACGTTCGACTATCGTGTCAGTGACGGCAATGGCGGTACGGATGTTGAAACGGTTACGGTGACCGTCAATCCTGTGAATGATGCGCCGGTGGCGGCACCGCTCGCGGTGTCTGGTGACGAAAATACAGCGATCTCTGGTCAACTCATTGCAACGGACCCAGATGTCGGCGACCTTCTCACTTTCAGCCTGCAATCCCAGAGCCTCATTGGCACAACAACGGTCAATCCGGATGGGGCATTCACCTGGAATCCTGGCAATAATGGTGTGGACTTTAGCGGCGACCTGACATTCGATTATCGTGTCATAGATGGTAACGGCGGTACGGACATCGAAACGGTCACGGTCACAGTTAACCCTGTGAATGACGGATCTGTCGCGAATGATGCACTCCAGGTCGCAGGCGTGAGCGACAGTCCGGTGGATGATTTTGCTTTCTTAACCTGAGACTTAGGGCAATTCCCGATCAATCTGAATCAGACTGATCGGGATAAATTGCCCGCAATCAATGTGATAGAGCGCCGGGCTGCGTCGCCAAGCGACGCACGGCGCTCTAGCCGCCGCATCAGCGCTTGAACTGCTATCACTGCGACACTGATCCCCGTTCAGGCGCGCGTGGCGGCCTTAGGTATCAGCGTATTTCTCGACCAGATCCCGCCAATTAAGCGCGTCTTCTGGGCTGGAGATAACGGTCTTTAGGCCGGCCATTGATGTCACGGGAACCAGCAGCCGGTCCACACCAGCGGCGGCGAGGTCTGGGATTGTATCCAGATCGTCTGGCAGGCCGGTCGTAATCTCGATAGCGTCAGGGTCACGGCCATGCTCTTCCGCGGTTTGCCGGACCAAAGCGATCATTTCCGGTGAAGCATTGCGCGCCGGGAAAAAGCCATCGCCCAAGCGGCCGGCCCGGCGGGCGGCTGCCTTTGAATGACCGCCGACGATAATCGGCACTGCGCCGTTTTTCGGCTGCGGGCGGCAAATGGCACCGTCGAAGTTTATGAACTCACCGTGGAAGCTAGGCGAGTCTGCGCTCCATAGTTCACGCATCACAGCCACATATTCATCTGTCCTGCGGCCGCGATCTTCAAATGGCACGCCAATCGCCTCAAATTCTTCCCGCAGCCAACCAACGCCAATGCCTAACAGCACCCGGCCATTGGACATATGATCCAGTGTTGCGATCTGCTTGGCGGTGATGACGGGGCTGTGCTGCGGCAGAATGAGAATGCCGGTCGCCAGCTTGATCTTCGTTGTGCAGGCTGCCGCATAGGCCATCCAGATCAACGGGTCCGGCAGAGGAATATCGTTCTGGCCGTTCGCCATTTTCCCATCAGCGGAATAGGGATATGAAGATTCATACCCTGTTGGAACGACGGTATGCTCCACCGTCCAGGCGGACTCAAACCCAGCTTCTTCACCAGCTTCCAGTAGCTGAACGGCATTTGCCGGATCGACATACCGGCCGGTATTGCAATAGCGCAGTCCAAATTTCATGCTTCGATCCTTGCTAGAATAGGCGTTCGGCTAAATGACCGTCATGGGTGCTTTGCTAGGAACGTCAGCACAGCATCATTGAAGATATCTGCCTCTTCAATGTTGATCAAATGGCCGGAACGCGGAACCTCCACATATGTAGCGTCTGCGATACGGTCCGCCATGGCGCGTCCGATCGTGGGCGGGGTCAGGCTGTCATGCTCACCGAAAACCAGCAGCGTTGGGACAGTGATGTCCTCTAGTTCCAAGGCTTTGTCATAGGCCGTCGTCTCCTGGATGGTTTTGACGTAGCTGTCCTTATGCAGCGCTTCCATGCTGGCAACCAATTGGTTGTAATGTTTTTCGTCGGCTTCTGGCCCAATCAACGTTTTGGCGACGATGGGGGCGATATCCTTTGGCTCCTTGCCGTCCTCCACCAGCGGCTTTAGGCGAAGTGCGACGAACCGTGCGCGTTCTTCACTGTTGAGCTTTTTGAAACCGGAGAATGTGGCGACCAGTGCCAGCGATTTTACGCGTTCTGGATAGTGGAGGTAGAAATCCTGGGCGATCCGCCCACCCATGGATAGGCCGCAAATATGGGCTTTCTCTACACCAAAATGATCTAGCACTCCGAGGAGGTCGCGGGAGAAAGCGTTGAAATCCAAGGGGCCGTCATAATCGTCACTCAGGCCATAGCCGCGGGCGTCCCACGCGACGGTGTGGTAGTGGGATGCGAAGGCTTCCACCTGCCGCGTCCAGTTGGTGCGGTTGCCGCCAATGCCGTGCATCAGAATCAACAGTTCGCCTTCGCCTGCGTGGTCGATGCCGATCGCTGGGTTGGAGAGGATGCGTTCGGTTATGATCTGCGTCATGGGGCGGTTCCTTTAAGCAATGCGTTGTCGCGTGAAGCGGCGCGCCAGCGGGTCGATGATGAGTTTCTCACCAATCCAGAATATCGCGACGATAGCGAAACAGGTTGCGAATACGGTTGTGGCGTCGGCCAAGCCCTGGGCTTCCTGCAAAAGAAACCCTAACCCGCCTTGCGCGCCGAATAACTCCGCCACAAGTGCGATTTTCCATCCAACGCCGTAAGCGATGCGGAGTGCGGAGACAAAATATGGCATCAGAAGTGGCAGAATGATTTTGAACAGCACCACCGTGCGGCGGCGGGTGAAGCTCCGCGCCATCTCAATGGTCTCAGCGTCAATTTCCTTCAGGCCCTCGGAGACATTCACCAAGCAAAATGGCGTGAGGATCATGACCATGATGAAGACGATGGTGCCGTTCGATGGCCCGAACCAGATAATCGCCAGAATGGCCCAGCCAACCGATGGAAAGGCGTTGAGCAAGGGCTTGATCCGTCCATGAACGATGATCTCTGTGATCGGTAGCCAGCGCGGCAAAAATGCCAATAGTGACCCCAGTGCGACCGCCATCAAGACCGCCAAAACAACACGAACGGAGCTGGACGCCACATGCACGAAATATGTGGCGTCTGTGAACAGTTCCAAGATGCGGACGGCGACGGGCAGAGGCCCTGGCAGCACGAAATCCGGCATGCCGAGCGACAGCACATGCCAACCCAGCAAGACCGCGATGATCAGCCCTTCAGCAATGCCGTGTGCCGCAAGGTGACCGCGCAAGCGGCTGGAAGCATTCACATCAGCCATGGGCATGATGCCGGGACAGGCGGGATTGCAGGGGTTGAAAAATCAAGCGTTCCGTCAGGAAAACGAATGTCACGATGATGACGATAACGCCGATCACCAGCGGCATGTCGAAGTCCTGGCGTGCAAGGTTCAGGAGATAGCCCAGCCCCGCATCGCCGCCAAATAACTCAGCCGTTAGTGCGACCTTCCAAGCGACGCCAAAACTGATGCGGATCGTTGCGAAAATGAAGGGCGTTAGCGATGGCAATACAATCAGGCAGAACCGCCGCCAGCGTGAGCGGGTAAAGCTTTCCGCCATCTCAATCCGCTCGCCATCCAGGTTTTCCAGGCCTTCGCGCATGTTGATTATGGCGAAGGGGATCAAAACCATGGAGATGACGAAGATCACCGTCATATCCGAAATGCCAAACCAGATAATGGCAAGAAAGGTCCAGCCAACGCCGGAGAATGAATTCAGAAACGGGCTGATCCGGCCATGCACTGCCAGCCTGAACAATCCGGCGTAATGCGCCAACATGGCTAAGGCGCTGCCGATCGCGAAGGAGATCGCTACGGCGACGGTGATATGCATGAATGAATACAGCATATGGGACGCTTCATGGCTGTCCCGCAGCAATTCGATCAGCCGTCCAGCCACCAACCATGGCCCCGGCATGACATAGCTATCGACTGTCGCACTAAAGACTGCCCACGCGCCCAAGCAAACCAGCACAAAGCCGTGGCCCGCCAAGCGCTGGTTGCGCCTGACGGACTTGGCTGCGGATTGGGCGGATTTTAGCGTGTGGGCGGACAAGGAACGGGAACTATTGGCGGATAGCGTGTTCCCAAATGACAGACTTTGCGTCTGGCACTTTCTTCAGAATGCCCATTTCCTTGGCCATAGTCCAAACGGTGGTCATCGCTTTTTCATCTTCGGCGGTCACAACGGCTGGGACATAGGCATAGTCTTGCAGCCAGGCCGCAAAATAGTCCGGTGAAATCTTTGCTGTCTGCTTAGAAATGGCCTCCCCTACTTCCGCTGTATTGTCATTGGCGTATTGGACGGACGCCAGCAGCATGCGGTTGAATTCTTTGAAGGCTTCCGGGCGCGCAGCCAGCTTTTCAGGATATGTGACGTGGACGGCAGACAGCGTGTCGACGTCAAACAGTTCGCGGTTATCCTGGTTGGTATAGGCCAAAACCCGATAATTGCCAGAGCTTTTGGCGGCATAGGCCTGGGCATGGATCAAGGTCGCGGCATCTACCTGGCCAGATTCCAGGGCCGATAGCAGTGTTGGTGCGGGAAGCTGAACCCAGGAGAAATCGCCGCCTTTATAGGACACGTTCATGCCGTGCTTTTTCCAAAGCGCGATGCGGATCCAGGTGGTGCCAGTTGCACGCAGCGAGTAGCTGCCAATGGTCTTGCCTTTAAGATCAGCCATTGTTTTGTAAGGGCTGGAGTCTTTCACCCAGATGCCAGAACCAAGGCGGCCTTTGGCTGAGCGCAATGCTGACGACAACACGACGAGTTCAAGCCCGCGGCGCTTGGCGAACGGGATCGCCATGACGGCGTTCATAATAACGTCGTAGCTTTTGGCAGGCGTTGACGCGATCAGCGCAGGCACTTGCAGCGCACTGGTTTCGATCTCGATTAAGTCAGACGTGATTTTGCCGCTCTTGATGCCGTACATCACGCCTTCCAGCGCAGGGTCCGCCAAGTAGGCGTAGGTGATTTTCTCTTTCGCCATTGCTGCACCTGCAGCCAGGCTAACGACAATGCCGACGGCAGCAGCCAGGCGGGCGCTACTTCTAAATGTCTGCCAGATTTTCATGATCTCTCGTCTCCTTAGTTTTCTTGTTCTGTTGCGTTGGTTTCAAGTGTCTGGAACAGGGTGATCAGATGTGCCTTCTGTTCCGACAATTCGGGTGAACTTTCGATGTCGCGCGGCCGGGGTGCTTCCAATTCAATGGTTTCCAGCACCGTTGTTGGCTTGTTTGATAACAGCAATACGCGGTCGGCTAGGGTCAGCGCCTCATCAACATCATGGGTGACGAAGATGACAGTTTTGCCGGTTTCCTGCCAAATGCGGATGATTTCGTCACGCATCCGGCGCCGGGTGTTGAGGTCGAGAGCGGAAAATGGCTCGTCCATGAGAATGATCTCAGGTTCAACCGAAAGCGCCCGCGCAATAGAGACCCGTTGGCGCTCGCCGCCGGAAAGCATGGCCGGGTATTTCTCCATATCGTCTTGTAGGCCGACCAAGGCCAGTAGGCGTTCGGCTGTACTGCGCATTTCAGCCTTGGGCTTGTCCGTGAAACGAAGTTCCATGCCAAGCATCACATTGTCCAATGCCGTGCGCCAAGGTGCGAGGCGCGGCGACTGGAAAACATAAGCCAGCTTACTCCAACCTTGGGAGGGATCGGCACCCATCACTGATACGCGCCCGCCATCTGCCGGGATCAAGTCTCCCATCAGCCTAAGCGACGTGGACTTACCGCAACCGCTTGGCCCCAAAATGCATAGGAATTCTCCGGCGCGAACGGAAAACGTCAGGTCCTCGTAGATTGTCTCATCCTTGAATTTCAGGGAGACATTTTCAAACTTTAGGACGTCAATGGTCACAGGGAATCTGGTCCGCCAGAGGGTGCAAGCGCAATACTATATTCAGATCGCCGTGGATGCCCAGGCGTCACTCGTCCAAGCCCATTTGGCGAAGTGCGGCCGCACCCAATAGGCCGTAGGGATTGGCGAGCGTTTCGATGATTTCAAAGTGGTTATAATTCTGCCCAATTATGACTTCGCTTGGCTTGCCTGCTGCCGTCAAAGCATCATGAAACGCATTGGATTGGCGGATGAACTCGGGCGTTTCCAATGCGCCATAGGCTAGGATCACGGGTGTCGTGATGTCTGCGATATGGCGCAGTGGGCTCAACGCCTGTTCGCTGGCATCAGTGAACGAAACATAGGCGCTGCGGGCAGATAGGCGCACAGGTGCCATATCGAACATGCCGCTGGCCAGCACTGCGCCCTGAATGGTCTTTGGCGCTGATGCTCCGATCTGCGTTAGCGCAACGCCTGCCATATGCGCGCCGGATGAATGCGCCGATAGATAAATCTGGCCGGGGTCTCCGCCAATGTGCTGCGCGTTCTGTGCGATCCAAAGAATGGCGACAGATATCTGGGCAGCGACAGGCATGAGATCGCCGTCATGGTCCTGGACCCAATCAAAATCCAGAATCGCCATGTGCGCGCCCGCCTTGGTGAAACATTCGGCGAGGAAGACGTATTGGGCGGCGGTCGTGGCTTTCCAGGCACCACCATGGACGAATATCTGGATCGGCCTAGCGTCGCCGGTTGTTCGATAAAGGTCGAAGGCGGATTTAGCAGCCGGTCCGTAGGAAATTCGCTCCGCCTTGGGCAATCGGCTTCGCGCAACATCGCTGTTGGAGCCATAGCGTGCAGCGACAGTGGCCATGTTCGCGGCATATACGGACTGATCGTAGGCGTCGTCCAGTTCCGCCTGGGTCAAGCCGCCCCACACTTTGGCCGTGTTCGTTGGTTGATCCGTCATCGTCGATGGTTATCCAAGTCAAAGTGATCGCGGTTCAGCTGTCCGATGCAGCTGGTTTCTCATTCAGGGCACTGACATAGGAAAACGCGCCCGGTGAGCCATCGACAATGATGCTTTCGCCGCTGAGATATGATGCCCGTTCTGATGCAGCAAAGGCGATCATGTCCGCGATTTCCCCCGGCGTGCCCCACTGCGCACCGCGAGGCAGTTTTTCAGCCTC
This sequence comes from uncultured Alphaproteobacteria bacterium, assembly GCA_938083135.1. Classification (GTDB taxonomy): domain Bacteria; phylum Pseudomonadota; class Alphaproteobacteria; order Bin95; family Bin95; genus VMCJ01. Next base: position 8,302 of record CALLKY010000085.1, read on the forward strand.
GAGGCGATTGCGGAGCGTCTCAGCTTCCGCTGCGGTTAGATCGCGCCCAAGGGCTTCGCGTTCCCATTTTTCAAAACGGTCTGGTGTCATGACAACACCTGGAATGATGCAAACAACACGGATTTTATGGGGCTTCAGTTCCGCCGCTAAATCAGTCGAAAACCGTACCTCCGCCGCTTTCGGCGGGCCGGTGCAGGTAGAGCCCGGTGGGAACGCTGTTTTGACGGCAGTGCGCCCCGACACATTGATAACGGACCCACCGCCACGCTTGATCATCCCGGGGACGAGGCGCTGAGTTAGGCGGAATTGGGCAAAGAAATTGATGGCCATGCCGTCCATCAACTCGTCATCAGTCACGTCCAGGAAAGGTTTATAAGTGCCGGTACCAGCATTATTGACGAGGATATCAACGCCGCCATATTCGCGCTCCACATGCGCGCTTAAGCGGTCCAGGTCAGGGATTTTGGTCACATCGATTTGGATTGCATCAACGCCCAACCTGCTCGCCGCACTATCAAGGTGTTCCTGTCGGCGCGCGGCGATGATGACTTTCACCCCTTCGGCGATCAGGCATTCCGCAGTCGCCAATCCGATACCCCGGCTGCCGCCAGTCACGACGGCGACCTTGCCAGTTAAGCCTAGTTCCATGCTCTGCCTACTCCTGAGGTCTAAACGGTTGTTGATACGATTTCATGATTGGCCTAAACCGCCGAAGCCCGTGCGGTCACAAATCTTCTGGCGTCGACGCAGCGCGCAGTCTGTCTCATACTCTGCGTGAACTGAACAGAAGGGGAGTGAGCCTGATGCATAAATGGATTGACCATATTGTTGTCCGCGTTGAGAACCTCGACGAGGCTATTAAAGACTATACCGACCGTCTTGGCTTCACTGTTACCAAGCCGCCGATGGATCAGCCGGAGATTGGTCTACGCCGTGCCGTGCTTGAGTTGGGCACATCTGGCACATTTATCGAACTGGCGGAGCCGCTTGGCGATAACAGTGAGATTCGTTCAGGCCTCGACAAACGGGGTGAGGGCGTCCATCTGGTGGCACTTGCCGTCGCAGACCTTGATGCAGCGAAATCAGACATGAAAGCCCGCGGTGCCCGGGTTATCGACGCTGGCAAGCAGGTCTTCCTTCATCCCAAAGAAGGCCATGGTGTCATGTATCAATTGATCGAACGGAAGTAGCTGCAAGCTTACTCCGCCAGCAATTTGACTAACGCCCTATGGGAGCTTCGGCATGTGGTCGAACCCGCGCATTCCGTATCAGATGACCAGCCAACGCAAGCGCTTAGACGCGCCGGGCGGGAAGCCGATTATCGTCAATCTGTGCATGAATGTGGAATATTGGCCCTATAACAAGCCAATGCCGCGCGGTGTTCTACCACCACCCCATGGGGCGCAGATTGAACCGCCTGATGTGCCGAATTATTCCTGGGTGGAATATGGCATGCGGGCGGGCATGCCCCGGTTCATGGCCATGCTGGCTGATCGCGGGCTGAAGGCATCTGCATTGACGAACGCGCAGGTGGCGGACGTCTACCCTGCACTCATGAATGAGATGGTCAAGGCGGAGTGGGAGCTTGTCGGCCACGGCTGGCAGCAGCAGTCGTTAAAGCAGGCTGATGACGAAGTGGACGTGATCCAGCGTTCCCTCGCACGGCTGAAAGAATGCGATGGCAAGCAGGTGCGCTGCTGGCTAGGCCCAGGGCTGGGCGAAACCCATGACACCGTTGACCATTTGAAGGCCAATGGCATCGACTTCTTGCTTGATTGGGTGGTCGATGACTTGCCGTACTGGATCCGCACCAAGCACGGGCCAATGGTGGGGCTGCCTTATACGCTTGAGCTGAATGACGTCCCGATTTACGCGATCAAGAATTCTTCCACCGATGAGATTTTAAAGCGCTTGGAGGCGACGATCGCGGTGTTTGAACGAGAGACAGAGCAAAACCCAAAGGTTCTAACGTTCGGCCTGCATCCGCACATTATAGGCGTGCCGCATATCGCCTATTACTTTGAGAAGGCGCTGGATTTGCTGCTGGAGCATCCGCAAACGGTGTTTATGACATCTGGCCAAATTGGCGACTGGTTTGTTGAAGCTGACGGCACAGGCGGCGCAGACGTGGCAACCTATACCGATACGCTGCCGCCTCTGCCTTACTAAGGTCAGGACCCATTAAATCGTAGAGGCCCTAAGGACAGCTGCGAGCCCAATTTGACATTTTCAGAAGACTATTGGACAGATTTCTCTGATTGCGCTGAAGCTTAGGCTCTAGAGCGCCGTCCATTTAATCTGCAACATATCCAGCAGCCTTAAAGAAGTTGTGGCAGTCTTCTGGAGTGAAGAGGTCGCAGGCTTGTGCGACTGATTGGAACAAGGCATCGAATGTTCTTGCCTTAGCGCTGCGCAG
>CALLKY010000086.1 GCA_938083135.1 uncultured Alphaproteobacteria bacterium
TTGGCCCTGTAGCACCTCGACCTGGCGCAGCTTCGCCACGATCTCTTCAGGTTTATCTCGCTTGCCTGCCATATTCTGATCCTCCTTCGATGGGATAAATACTATCCCAGTGGGTGGACCACTTCAGTGGGGCTGCTCCAGATTCCGTAACATTCTGATTCGGGCCTTTCTCGGACAAACCCGTACCCAGCATGTCAAAATAATAGACCTTGTGGGTTTTCGCTAACCAAGGTGCGATAGACCGCCATGCCTGCGCAGACCAAGGAAATCCGTGGATCAGAACAATTGGATCCCCTTCCCCCATTGCCCCCCAGGCAATTGACTGCCCTTGATATGAAAAGCGTTCATTTAGGTCCAGCATGGCTTCGGCCTTATATAACCATTGACATATAGCGTATTTGCTATTTAACTATATGAATGACCATAAGAGAAGATCAAGTCAAGGCGCTGGCGAACGAAACCCGGATCGAGGTTCTGCGTTTGCTCGACGACCCATCCGCGCATTTTTCTATGCAGGAATCCGCAGACCCAGTTGCAGTTGGCGTGTGCGTGCTGCTGCTGGCCGAACATTTCAGTGTCAGCCAGCCGACCATGAGCCGCCATATTGAACTGTTGAAACGTGCCGGATTTATCATCGCAAAGCGCCAGCAAAAATGGACCTACTGCTCCAGAAATGAGGCTGCACTGACGGACTATGCTGCGTGGCTCAAATCATCCTTGAACATCAAGTCGATCTGAGAGCCATCATTCGAGCGGCGGCCAGCCTATGCATGGAATCCGTCCAAAACAGCGTCGCATGATCCCCGTGATTGCTTTGGTGGGCGTGATGCATGAGATTGTGAGATCACTTTTGAGGGGGAATCCTGCATGATTATCTATGGATTGAGGACCTGTCCGGTTTGCCAAAGGGCGCAAAAGGCATTGGAGGCAGAAGGCAAGCAGGTCAGTTTTCGGGATGTCCGGGCTGAACCTTTGAGTGAGGCTGAATTGGCTGAACTATATGCGGAGTTCGGCAATCGACTGGTGGACCGGAAGACGAATGACTACCGGTCGCTGAATATCTGGCTGCAGAATGCGGAAGCAGAGGCGCAGATTGCCGCCCAGCCCAAGGTCATGGCGCGCCCGATCATTCGCGACGAGGAGACCCTGTATTTAGGCTGGGACGTGGAAGTAGAAAAAGCACTGCTTGCCTGAACTGCCTATCCATAGGCTAAGCTATCGCCAGAAACCTTGAAACATTGGAGGTGCAGGTGATGGCTTTGCAGACCACAGCGACGGCGACCGTGCGCCGTACATACCCATTTTCAGTACGCCGACTATCTGATGTCGCCGGTGCAGAGATTTCTGGCGTGGATTTACGGGATCCCATCTCAGCAGGGATGCGGGACGCGATTATGGCCGCGCTGGAAGAATTCCACGTCATCACTTTCCGCGACCAGACCCTGACGAAGGACGAACAGCAAGCCTTCACGCTGAATTTCGGTGAAATCGAAGGCCATGTTGGTCGCCTAAAGAGCGGTGAAAAGTATCCTATCGTCCATACGGTCACCAATCTTGATGAGAAGACCGGCCTGCCGACTGAAACGCCCACGACCCACGGCAATTATTTCTGGCATACGGATAAATCGTACCATGATGTGCCGTCTCTATTGACGATGCTGCATGCGATCCGGACACCGCCTGAGGGCGGCGATACGCTGTTTGCAAATATGCTGATGGCCTATGACGCTTTGCCTGATGCTGAAAAACAAGCTTTGGATGGCATGCGGGCCATCCATTCCTGGGAAGCGAACCGCTTGAACACTGGGAACACGCCTGCCAGCGACGAACAGAAGCGAGAGCGTCCGCCGGTTAGCCACCCTATTGTCCGCACTCACGAAAATGGCCGAAAATCCCTATATCTGGGCGTCCACATTAGCCATGTAGAAGGCATGGACTATGACGCAGGGCGCGCCATGTTGGCGGACCTGCTGGAGCGCGCCACGGCGCTGCCATTTGTGTATCGGCACCCATGGAAGGTTGGCGACCTAACACTTTGGGATAACCGCGTCCTCGTGCATCGCGCCGACCGAAATTATGAAATGACCGCCCACGCCCGTGTCCTGCACCGCACGGTCGTTCGCGGCGTCGTACCCGTTTAGCCAGGACACCTGGTAGCAGGGGATATTTTTCCGACAAGTGCGGGAGCCATCATGGACAAGCTCACCGTGCTCACCGCGCACCGCATTCCAACAATGGATGCAGGCCGGCCAACCGCTGATGCTGTCGCCTCGCACTTTGCTCCGGTTCTCTCATTGGCAAAGCCGCAGCTGAATTTGCCAAGGTCTTTGGCCGGAATATAATTTTGGCCATTTCGGTCCAAGCGGCGTCAGCGCGGGAAGCATCTCAGTGGACTGCCAGCGTTCTTGGAGCCTGTCACGCTCACGCCCTGAACAGCCAAGTATATGCGCCATGGAAGCTGCTTAGGTATGTGATCCATGACACAAATCTACCTCTCGGGTGCTCGCTTCAGATCGCGACCTTACTTCCAAAACATGTCAATGAAACCAATAGAGTAGCCTTCTATTCCAGTAGACGGTTCAGTCCTTTTCGGCATGGTTATAACCGTACTGAATAACCACTATTCGGGCGGGCAGATATCCAGTTGAAGACCCCTCCCTTATTCATAATACGAATTCTGAATTGTCTTATGGGAGTACTCGTTATGAACCCGCTGCAGGCCTCTCGCCGCTTCTCCACCCGTCTGCTCACCTCTGTTTCAGCATTGTGTTTGATGATGGGGCAGGCGATTCCAGCCATGGCGGAAGGTGCGCTGCCATCCGGTGGGCGCGTTGCGGCAGGTAAGGCGCAGATTGGGAATGCTGCGTCTGGCAGGCTCGAGATCAATCAGTCCAGCGACAATGCAATTATCAACTGGAATGATTTCTCCATCGGGCAGGGCAATGCTGTTCAGATCAATAACGGTGCTGGTGCAACGCTCAACCGGGTGACAGGTGCGGACCAGTCTGTGATTAACGGTGCGCTCTCCAGCACGGGCTCAGTGTATGTCATCAACCCTAATGGGCTGATTGTGGGCAAAACGGGGGTAGTGAAAACGGGCGGCAGCTTCGTGGCCTCCACCCATAACATCAGCAACGAAGATTTCATGAATGGCGGCGACGCCACATTTGCCTCCGATTCTCAGGCCGGGGTGGAGAATCTTGGTACGATTACATCGCTGACAGGTGACGTAACCCTGATCGCACGCGAAGTCCGCAATGAAGGGCAGATCAACGCTGCCAAAGGCACCGCCGGTTTGGCGGCTGGCCAAGAGGTATTGCTGCGGGATGGCTCCTTCGCGGATGGGCAGCTTTTGGTCCGGGTTGGCGGTGCCGGCGATGAGATAACGGATAGCGGAACGATTAGGGCTGCGGGCGCTGAACTGCGCGCTGTTGGCGGCAATATCTTTGCACTCGCTGGCAATGCTGGCGGCGTGATTACGGCGACAGGGGTCGCGGAACAGGATGGCCGCATTTTTCTAACAGCAGGCGATACGGGCCAGATCGGCATCGACAAACAGATTACAGCGAGCCGCGGTAGTGACGGTGGCGACATCACCATCAAGGCCGGGTTTGTTTCGCTAGGCGGCGATATTCGTGCGGAGGGAGATAATGGCGGCACGGTCGGGATCTCCGGTTCAATGATCTCTCTTGCGGAAACAATCAGTGTTGCAGGCAAAGCGGGCGATGGCGGCAAGATTGATGTTAGCGCGCTTGGCGACAGCCTTGTTTTTGAGTCAGCAGGTCTTGACCCGCATTTCCCAGATGATCGGTAATTTTCACCCCACCTCACCATGAATTAGATATAATATTCAGTCTGTTGGAATGGTTCGAGGGCAACTTCAATGCGGACCCCAGAGGGTGAAGCCAATCTGTCGCCTCTGCGCGTTG
>CALLKY010000087.1 GCA_938083135.1 uncultured Alphaproteobacteria bacterium
AACCCGGCACGGCCGCCAATCAGTCCTCTGCCAACCAGATTAGCCCTTCGGCAGCCATCAAAAGCAAAAGCCTTGCAGATCAAGCCTTTCCCAACCATGCTTTCCTGGTTGGGACGATCCCACATGGGAAATCCCGGATTAACCGCCTCAAAGCACTAGCAGACCACGAGCAAGCCTTGCCATCCGCGCTGATCTCCAAAGAAGTGCGCCTGCTTGCGGCGACGGGACGCGTCGGCGGTGGCGGCGGATAGCGCTATCTCCGCAGCATGACCAGTCAACCAATCCAACTCCATCTTTTGCCGCATGCGCGCGCTATCGGCCTCTGGCTGCTTGTTGTGGCTGCAATGGTTGGTGCGATGACAGTGATTGGCGGCGTGACACGCTTGACCGAGTCTGGTCTTTCAATGGTCGAATGGCGCCCGCTCATCGGCGCGCTGCCGCCATTCAGTGACGGGGAATGGGCTAGAGTATTTGCCCTTTACCAGACATCCCCAGAGTACCAGAAGATCAACAGCGGCATGTCGCTGGCAGAATTCAAACAAATCTTTTGGTGGGAATATATCCACCGGTTCTGGGGCCGACTAATCGGCCTCGCCTATGCCGCTCCCCTGGCATTTTTTTGGATTAAAGGCTGGGTTCCAAAGGCTCTCAGAGGTCGCATGATCTTGTTGCTCGCGCTTGGCGGCAGCCAAGGCGTTATTGGCTGGTGGATGGTGAAATCGGGCCTCGTCGACAGGCCTGACGTCAGCCATTTCCGTTTAGCTATCCATCTGGGCATGGCGTTCATTATTGCAGGCGCTCTTGTCTGGACCGCCCTGGATTTCCTTTCCCCTCGTACGCCAGAGGCAGCCCCAAGGGGTCTGCGCCGCATGAGCTGGGGCGTTCTCGGAGCATTGTTCTTTGTGATTATCCTTGGCGCGTTCGTAGCTGGGACAAATGCCGGGATGATCTACAATACCTTCCCACTCATGGATGGCCGCCTGTTACCACCTGATTACGCGACCCTCACCCCTTGGTGGCGCAATAGTCTTGAGAGCATTGGCGCTATCCAGTTCAATCATCGCTGGGCCGCTGTTCTAACAACCGCTCTAATTATCGCACTTTGGCTTCGCGCCAGGGTTAGTGTTCTTCACAGTGGGCAACGCCAAGCTCCAAGCGTTATGGCCCTTCTCGCTATCGTTCAGGTCGGCCTTGGGATCACGACGCTACTTTCTGTCGTCTGGATACCATTGGCCGCTCTGCATCAGGCAACGGCGCTGCTATTATTCGTCGCCGCTGTATGGACGGTGTGGGTCTTCAGAGGCCAGACTGCGCCCCATGGCAGAAAGAACCGTTAGAGCAATATCGCCCGAAGGCGCTGTCCGGCGCTTTCGCAAAGGTGTCCGCGCACTCACTGCTAGCGATCCTGGAATGGCTGCCATCGTGAAGGAGGCCGGGCCGCCGCCGATTGCGTTGCGTGACCCAGGCTTTCCAACCCTATTGCGGGCTGTGTGCGCACAACAGATATCAGCCGCCGCTGCACGGACAGTGTGGGCCAGGATCGAAGCAAAAACAGGTACCCCGGTAACAGCCACGACATTTCTAGAGCTTGGGTATGACGGTGCCCGCTCTATTGGTTTTTCTGGCCGCAAGACAGAATACGCCATCGGCTTGGCAGAGGCTGAAGTCTCAGGCGCACTCAATTTCGACGCCATCGCCCGTATGCCGGATGAAGACGCCATCGAAACGCTGACGGCACTTCGTGGCATTGGTCGATGGACGGCAGAAGTCTACTTGATATTCGCTCTTGGCCGACCGGATGTATGGCCGGCCGCAGACATTGCACTCGTTGCAGCGGCAGGACGGATTCGCGGGCTGGCAGAAAAACCGAGTTTCAAGGAAGCCTCCGCTATAGCGGAGGAATGGCGGCCGTGGCGCGGAGCGGCGGCCATCCTGCTCTGGCACTACTATCGGACCATGCCGCAATAGCAGGCACCGAGCGTGCGGCGGACGAATTGACGGCCATCAGTCATCTGTGAGACTTTTATCCCAACATTGCCCGCCCAGCCTGAAAGGATGTCCGAATGTTTGATATGGACCGCTTCATCGATGATTGCGCCGAAGCTGTAAAAGCTGACCCGACGCACAAAACAGTGCGCCCAATTGTGGAGCGCGCGGTCTCTGACCCAACTGCGCTGTTGAACACCATTGGTGAACCGGTGGCCGCGGGCGTCAACAAAATCTGCCACCGCCCTGACCTCACAATCCTGAACCTGGTGTGGGGCAAGCGCATGACGCTGATGCCGCATAACCATAATATGTGGGCTGTGATCGGTATCTATACAGGCCGCGAAGACAACATCTTCTGGCGGCGCCTGGACGATGGCCCCTGCGGCCTGGAAGCCGCTGGCGCTAAAACGCTTGGCGTTGGTGATGTAGCGCCGTTGGGCGCAGACATCATTCACTCAGTCACGAACCCATTGGATAAGCTGACGGGTGCCATCCACGTTTATGGCGGTGACTTCTTCGCGGAACATCGATCTGAATGGGAGCCGGAGAACTTGACCGAGCAGACCTATGATGTCGCGAAGAATATGGCGCTCTTCGAAGAAGCCAATCGCCGCTAAGAACAGGGACCGGAGCTGATGCAGGTAGAGGCAATTGCAGGCGCGCTAGGCGCTGAGATCACAGGCATTGATCTGAGCAGTGAACTGTCGAACAGCGATGCCGCCGCTATCCGTGATGCCTTCCTGGATCACAAGGTTATCTTTTTCCGGGACCAAAAACTGACGCCGAAAGATCAGGTCCGTTTCGCCAGCCTCTTTGGCGAGCCGGATATTTATCCTTTCATCGAAGGTCTGCCTGACACGCCTGAGGTCATCGAGATCCTGAAGGCAGAAGGTGACGCCAAGAACTTTGGCGGCAGTTGGCATTCTGACACCTCCTATATGGAGCAGCCTGCGCTCGGGACTGTGCTTTATGCGCTGGAAACGCCAAAGGCTGGCGGCGACACGCTATTCGCCAATGCAGGTGCTGCCTATGAGGCGCTGTCTGACGGTATGAAGGCTATGCTCGGCGATCTCAAAGGCGTGAATAGTTCCGAACATGGGTATGCTGGTGGCCGAGCCGCAGCGATGGCCAAGCTCGATGGTATGAAAGAAACCGACCAAGCGGCGACAGGATACGAATCCCGCCATCCAATTGTGCGCACGCATCCTGAAACAGGCCAAAAATCACTCTATCTCAACCGCTCCCACACAGCTTGTTTTGATACGATGACGGAAGCGGAGAGCAAGCCGCTGATCGACTTCCTTTGCGATCACATCACCCGGCCAGAGTTCACCTGCCGCTTTCGCTGGACGCCGGGCGCAATTGCTGTCTGGGATAACAGGGCGACCCAGCATTTCGCTGTGAACGACTACCCGGGCAAACGTCGTCGCATGCATCGCGTCACGATTAAGGGCGACACACCCCGGTGACGGCCAAACCGAGCCCGCAAGGCGTTGCCGCAACAGATCTTTCCAACCGCGCGCTGATCAGCATCCTGGCTGGTGCGCTCTGCGCCAGCATTTTCGCGACCATTATTACGGCCAGCCTGACAGGCATATGGGGCCTACCCGGCGGGCCACTGCTACAGGCTGCTGCTGCTATTGGCGCACTTTGCCTGGTTGGATCATTTTTAGCCGTGCTGGCGAAACGGCGCGGGCGACCTGGGAAAGCAGGCTTCAGGTCACACGTCTGGCTTGCCAGCATCGGCACAGGACTAGTCTTGGCCCATGGGGCGGGCGGGCTGCTCAAACCGCCCGCTACGCTGTTTGTGCTTCTGCTGCTGCTCATCGGGCTTGGCGTTTGGTCCAGACTACAAGGCGCGCGGATGATGGCACAGACCTTTGGCGAAAAGCGCGCAGGCTTCGCCAAGCCGACCCCGGCAGTGCGGGCAGAACTAGCGGCACTTATTGAGCAGAAGCAGACATTGCTGGCCAAGCTTGATCCAAGTGCAAATGAGGCTCTCTTCTCACCACAAATCCGACATTGGTTCAGCGCGCCGATCCTGGCACTGCGCTATACGAAGCTTGCAACGGAAGAAAGCCGCATCGTTGGTGCTGCTGCTGGTTTGCCGAAGATCCAAGCGCGTTGGCGGGTGGTGCATCGCTTGGCAGCGCTGGCATTTGTTGGCGGGCTGCTGGCGCACATCATCATCGTTATGCTGTTCGCAGGATATGCTGCAGACGGCGGCGATATCTATTGGCTTCACTTTGCAGCTTGGAATTTTTGAGCGTCATGTCACGCCTAGCCCTGATGATCGATCTGGAACGCTGTATCGGCTGTAAAAGCTGCGAGGCCGCCTGCAAAGCCGAGCACGGCCTTGGCCCCGGCGAACGACGAAACCGCGTCGTTTGGCTTGGCGGCGATAATGGCCCGACCTTGGATTTCCTGAAGCTAGCCTGCCAGCACTGCGAGCGCCCTGCATGCCTCCGTGCCTGCCCGGTTGAACCCAAAGCCATCCGCAAAGATGCTGAAACCGGCATCGTATCGATTATCGAAGAAAGCTGTGTTGGCTGCGGTGAATGCGTTGCCGCATGCCCCTACGGTGCCATGGGCTATGATGCTGGCGGGCACCACGCGGTCAAATGCGACCTATGTCATGACCGGCGGGCAGATGGTGCCGCAACAACCGCATGCGCCAGCGTCTGCCCAGGCAAAGCGATCACGTTTGGCGAGCGCGATACCATGCTGGCGAGCGCCGAAGCGGATGGCCGCAAAGCAATCGACAACGACCCGTATCTTTTGGCACCAGCGACGATCTATCTGGATCGGATTATCCGGGACGCGTCCGCATTTGATGTTTTTGAGCAATCAACGCCAGCCGTATCCGATGACGGCAAGCCGGACCCCGAGACAGCGACCGCCTTCCCCTTCGGCCTGCCCCGCGAGGAACGTTTAGCCGATCGGATTGAGCCCGGCGGGTGCAATATCTGCTTCAATGCCTGCACGACCAACTTCCATTTCAAGGATGACAAGCTGGTCAAAGTAGCCGGCAATGAAGCCGACCCCATGCTGGAAGGCCGTGTCTGCCCGAAATCTCAATTCTCACTGCAGCTCTATAATTCCAAAGACAGGTTGACCCAGCCGCTAAAACGCGTTGGTGAACGCGGCGAGAACAAGTTTGAGCCAATTTCCTGGGAACAGGCCCTGGATGAGATCGCGGAAAAGCTTGGTGCGATCCGGGATGACTTTGGGCCGGAAGCCTTGGCAATATTCTCCGGCACGCGCACCGGCACCTTGACCAATAAGGGCTATATCCGCCTGTTCCGTCAGCTATGGGGCACGCCGAATTTTGAGACCACGGAGCCCTATTGCTCCTTCGGCAAGAACATCGCCTACAACATGGTTCAGGGCGCTGGCGGCAGTGGCAATAGCTATACTGAAGGCGACATGGGCTCTGCCGAGCTGTACGTCTACATGGGCGACAATCAAGCGGAAACGCGACCGGTCCACTTCGGCATGATCAATGACTGGCGGCTGAAGAACCGCGCTCGATTGATTGCTATTGACCCACGCATGACAGTCACAGCCTCCAAGGCGGATTGGCATTTGCCGATCCGGCCCGGCGGCGACATGGCCCTATCCCTCGCCATCGCCCACCACATATTCACCGAGAATCTCCATGACGCAAAATTCTGCGAAGAATGGGTGCTTGGCTGGGAAGAATGGCGTGATTTCATTTTTGCGAGCGGGTATTCACCAGAATGGGCAGCACCAATAACTGACCTTCCCGCTGAGGACATCAAGCGGCTAGCGGAGGAAATCGCCCGCGCTGATGGTTGCGTCATCTTCGGCAGCCGGGGCTTGAACCAGCACGTAAATTCAGTCCAATCCAACCGTGCGATCATGTTTGTCGCGGCCATTACGGGCAATTGGGGTCGGAGGGGTGGTGCCTATTTCAACATGTCGGCGTCTGTTCCGGCTGAAGCCAATGCGCCGAAAGACCGGATTGCACCACTGAATAAGCCCCGCGTCCGCACCAGCCCGACCGGTTGGGTCGACGCCATGCGCACTAGCCAGCCCTACGCCCTAAAAGCGCTGATTGCGTGTAATAACCCCATGTCTCTCTGGCCCGACCAGACGGAAACGCGGGATGGGCTGAATGCACTTGATCTACTGGTCCATATCGACATCTTCCCCAACGAAACCAGCGCATATGCCGACTACGTTCTGCCTGCTGCCACCGGCATAGAAAAAGGCGAGGTGGGACGCGCCTGCGAGGATCGCCGTGTCGTATGGATAGACCGCATGATCGAGCCGCCAGGCATTGCCAAACCGGATGGATGGATTTGGATCGAACTTGGCAAACGCTTCGGCTTCGATGATGTACTAAAAGAGGAGTGGAAAGACTCAGCGAAGTTCTGGGATGAAGCCATGATTGATCATGTGCAGATGCGCGGCGTCACCCAAAAACGCCTGCATTCCAGCCCCTATCGCTGGGTCCGCTTCCCTGTCGCGACAGAGGAAGCCGAAGAAATCAACACGCTCTATCTGGAAGGCACGACAGCACCAGGCAAACCAGAAGGCCACCGCTTCCCTTCCCCCAGCGGCAAGCTGGAATTCTTCACGGAGGAAATGGACGCTAAATTCAAAGGCTATGGCTTATCCGCGCTGCCAGAATTCTATAGTGAGCGCGAAAGCCTGTTCGATATGGCGCATCTGGAAATGCTGGACCCCGACTGGACTGAAGGCATTAAAAGCCCGTTCCTGAACGGTGCTGCCTACGCATCTCGCGCACGTATTGTTGACGCTAGCGAGGCCCAGCCCGCAGCCGATCTCCGCGCCCAGGGCTATGACATGGAGCTTGTTACTGGCCGTGCGCCCGCCCCGCACTTCCATTCCTGGACGCATTATTCATGGCAAGCACAGGAAATGTGGCCGGACCTGTATGCGCAGATGCACCCCACCACCGCCAAACGCCTTGGCATTGATGATGGCAACCGGGTCACGGTCGAAACATCCCACGGTAAAGCAGATGCACGCGCCTGGATCACCAATGGCATCCGCGAGCGCGCGATCTTCATGCCCATCGGCTGGGGCGAACGGCAACCGTTCAATCCTTGGCGTCCGGTCAATGACCTAACCGACAAACATCAGCGCTGCCCGATCTCCGAGCAGACGAACCTGAAGTCTCTGCTCTGCCGGGTAAGCGCGGCCTAGGCGATCAATCTGCCTTGGGCGCGATCTTCTGCTTGAGTGAAGTCATGCCTTTTATCCAACGCTCTGGATCAGATGCCTTTTTGGCCCAATACATGCCTGCAGGCGGGTGCGTGTAGATCATAAAGCGGTCGTCGGCGATGCCTTCGAGGATCACCTCTGCTGCTGTATCTGCCGTCATCACACCGTCGCGGACGGTCCCGGTATCAGGCATCCCTTCTGTCATTGGCGTTGCTACACGAAGGGGGCAGACAACGGATACGCCAACACCCTTTGGCCCCCATTCCACTGCCAACCATTCCGCCAACCCGACAGCGCCATGCTTGGTCGCTGTATATACGGCCGAATTCATCTGCATCAGGATTCCTGCAGCAGACGCGACATTCACCAACTTGCCCCCGCCCCGTGCCGCCATGCCAGGTGCGACGGCTCGCGCTGCAAACAAATGCGCCATCACATGAACGCGCCACTGTTGATCCCAGTGGTCATTGTCATCCCGGATTGGTTTTGGGCTGATGCCAGCGTTAGAGATGAAAAGATCAACCGGACCAAACTCGGCCTCAGTCTTTGCGACCAAAGCCTGAATGGCCGCCTCGTCGGTGACATCTGTTGGGACGGCCAAGCCGCCGATTTCTTTGGCTGAAGTCTGAAGCTTGTCTGCATTCAGGTCCGCCATGGCGACACCTTTAGCGCCCGCCGCCATCAAAGCCTTTGAAAGGGCAAACCCTATACCGCCACTAGCGCCCGTAACCACTGCGATCTTACCTGAAACGTCCATCCATCCCTCCCGGATCAAATAACTTGGGATGGATTACAGCACAGGCAGAGCAGACGGCGCTATGCCGCCAAAACTTCAATCAAGAAGTCCGAAAGCTCATCTGCGCGGTGATGAATGTGGCTTTCGCCATCATCACCCGGCTGCGCCCCAGGCCGATCATTGCGGAGCCACACTGTGCGCATGCCAAGATCAGAAGCAGGCTTCAAATTCTTCGCAGTGTCTTCGAACATGACCGCGCGCTTAGGATCAACGTCATGTCGCTTCAGGAATGTGTCATATGAAGCTTGGTGCGGCTTCGGCATATAATCCGCATCCGCAATATCAAACATATCCTCGAAATGATGCGTGATACCAAGTCGGCCAAGCACATTCGCTGCATGAAGTCGCGTGGCATTGGTATAAATTACTTTTCGCCCAGGCAGAGCGGCTAAGGCTTGGTCCAGCGGCACATCATGGTGCATTTCCGACAGATCAAGCTCGTGGCAATAGGGTAGGAATTTCTCGGGATCCATCTGATGGTGATCCATCAGGCCGCGCAGGGTCGTGCCATATTCTTCGAAATAGAACTGTCGGCGCCTGTCAGCCTCGACCAGATCAACGCCAAACTCCGCCATGATGAACTCCTGCATACGAACATGCATTTGCGGCATCAGGTCTGAGCGGCGCGGGTTGTAGAGGGTGTTGTCGAGATCAAACACCCATACGTCTATTTCAGTGGTTTTTATCGGCATAAAACAGGATATAGCCGCCCCTGCCCGCCGTTGCCAGCCCAGATGTCGATGCCTACGATACGGACTGAACACGAACATAGGATTTGCCCCATGCTGGTCGTGCATGACGACGCCCATCTGCAACATCAACCGGCTGAAATTATCAGCCGCGGACGCCACGTTCCCCATGTGGAAATCGCGCGCCGAGCTGAAGAACTTTTGGCAGCGGCCACGGCTGGCGGCCATGACCTGCAGGCACCCACAGCCCACGGCATGGCACCCATTGAGGCCATCCATGACAAAGAATATTTGGCGTTCCTGGAGTCCGCATGGACGCGCTGGCAAGCCTTGCCTGACCCAACGCCATATGTGCACCCTTACGCACAACCAAACCGCAGGATGACCGGCAAGCCAACCAGCATCATGGGGCAGGCTGGGTATTACATGGCCACAAATTCCGCCCCCATTGCTGAAGGCACATGGGGTGCTGCCAAAGTTTCCGCCGATATCGCCCTGACGGCCGCAGACGCCGTTATGGCTGGCGCTTCCGAAGCTTATGCGCTTTGCCGCCCACCCGGGCATCATGCGTTTCAAGATCTGGCGGGCGGGTTCTGCTATCTGAATAATGTCGCCATCGCCGCGCAGCATATGCGCGGCAAATGGGACAAGCTGGCGATCCTGGATATCGACGTTCACCACGGTAACGGCACCCAAGGTATTTTCTATGACCGGGGCGATGTGCTGTTTGCATCACTCCACGGCGATCCGTCAGACTATTTCCCATTCTTCGCAGGCTACAAAGACGAGACCGGCGAAGGCGCTGGTGCTGGAAAAACGGCCAATTTTCCAATGGCTCAAAACAGCGGTGACGACGTGTTCATGGCCTCCCTGGATAAGGCCTTCGACGCTATCCAGGCGCATAGGCCCGGTGCGCTTTTAGTCAGCCTTGGGTTTGATGCTTATGAGCATGACCCGATTGGTTATCTGAAAGTGACAACCGTTGGGTTTGGCAAAGTCGCTGAGCGCATCGCGGGGCTTGGCCTGCCGACATTGCTGGTGCAGGAAGGCGGCTATAATTGCGAAGGGCTTGGCCCGAACCTAAGGTCATTCTTCGCTGGATTCTCGGCGGGTCGGGCGAAGTAGGAGCAAACCCATGTCATACATATTCCGCTTTGATCCCATTCAGTTACCGCCTGAAGCTGAAGCGCTAAGGCAGGAAGTACGCAGCTTCCTACGTGCGGAAATAGATGCCGGGACATTCACACCTGGTTCTGGCGACATGGCTTCCAATTTCAATCCGGAATTCAGCCGGAAGATTGGCGCTAAAGGCTGGATCGGGCTGACATGGCCAAAGGAATATGGCGGTCATGGGCGCAGCCAGATCGAGCGTTATGTGCTGACAGAGGAATTTTTGGCCCATGGCGCACCCGTTCGCGCGCACTGGGTTGCGGATAGGCAATCTGGACCCGTCTTGCTGAAGTTTGGGACAGAGCCAGTCAAGCGGAAGCTGATCCCGGAGATCGTGCGTGGCGAGACCTATTTCTGTATAGGCCTATCGGAACCAAACTCCGGCTCAGACCTGTTTGCGGCCTCAACGCGCGCAAAGAAGGTAGATGGCGGCTACAAGGTTACGGGCACGAAGATTTGGACATCGAACGCCCATCGCACCCATTACATGATTGGCCTGATCCGCACGTCCCAGCCAACAGAAGACAACCGCCGCCATGGCCTGACGCAGTTCCTAATCAAAATGGACACGCCGGGCATCACCGTGCGCCCAATCATCAACCTTGCCGGCCATCATGACTTCAACGAGGTTCACTTCGACGACGCCTTCGTACCAGATGAACATGTCATTGGGCGGCCAGATGAAGCCTGGAAACAGGCGACAGATGAGCTTGCCTATGAACGCTCAGGCCCAGACCGTTGGCTTGAAACCATCTTTGCGCTGAATGCTGGCATTCGTGTTTCAGGCCCAAATCCGGACGACCGGACCGCCGAAACCATTGGCCGGGATGTCGCGCATTTAATGACGCTCCGCCGCATGTCAGCTTCGGTTGCTGGCATGTTGCAGGCAGGTGAAACGCCCATGACAGAGGCTGCGGTCGTCAAAGACCTTGGCACCAATTGGGAGCAGGCCCTTCCGAACCGCATGCGCCTGATAGCACCCGACGGCGTGCGCGCGCCCTCACCGAATGACTCGGCTTATGAGGAGGTGATGCGTTACGCGACGCACATCGCCCCAAAACTTACCATCCAAGGCGGTACCCGCGAGGTGCTACGCGGCATCATCGCTCGCGGCCTTGGACTTAGATAAGGACCAGATGAAATGGCAACGCTCGACACTCCAAAGCTGACAACAATGGCGACCGGCCTCCGTTTTCCCGAAGGGCCAATCGCCATGCCAGATGGCTCTGTCATTCTGGTTGAGATCGAGCGGCAAACGCTGTCCCGCGTTATGCCGGATGGCAAGATTGAGGTCGTCGCAAAAATTCCTGGCGGCCCGAATGGCGCTGCTCTTGGCCCTGATGGCGCGATTTACATTTGCAATAATGGCGGGTTTGAATTCCATAAGGACGATAGCGGCATCCGCCCAGTGCGCCAGGCCTATAGCTACAAAGGCGGATCAATTGACCGGGTGGACTTGCAATCAGGCGCTGTCAAAACGCTCTACACTCACTGCGGCGACAACAAGCTTTGCGGCCCGAATGACATCGTGTTTGACCGCCAGGGCGGCATGTATTTCAGCGATCTTGGCAAGACGCGGGACCGGGACTGGGATCGCTCCGGCCTCTACTACGCATCAATTGATGGCAGCCATATCGCTGAAGTCGCTTTCCCACTAATCACGGCGAATGGCGTCGGCCTTTCACCAGATGAGAAGACCGTTTATGCGGCAGAAACCCAAACAGGCCGCCTCTGGGCGTTCGACATTGAAAGCCCGGGGAAGATCAAGCCGCGCGCATGGCCATCACCCCATGGCGGCTGGCTGGTTGGTGGCACGACAGGCTTCCGGAATTTCGACAGCTTGGCAGTGGATGCAGTTGGAAACATCTGCGTCGCAACATTGATGGACGGCGGCATCACCGTGATCGCGCCAGACAGGTCCAACGTCGACCATGTGCCGATGCCTGATCCCTACACCACCAATATTTGCTTCGGTGGTGCTGGCATGAAAACGGCGTTCATCACCCTTTCGCTTGGTGGAACGCTCGTTTCATGCCCCTGGCCAAAGGCTGGCCTGCCGCTGAATTTCCTCAATACCTGAGGCAGATTTAGTCCTCGAAGCTGCAGCCTAGGCGTTTTAAGCTTGCATCGACCCAGGCGCGGTCCGCCTTGCCAGCGTCGATGTCTGCAAACTGCTGAATTTCAGCCGCATTCTTTGCTTCGGTGGCCTTCAATATGTCAGCAGCATCCTCTTTTGCCACGCAAAGGCAGCCGTCCCAATCCCCGATCATGAGATCGCCAGGCCGGATAACCATGCCATCTATGGCAATTTCATAGCCAATTTCACCGGGGCCATCTTTATAAGGTCCGCGATGGCTGACACCTGCTGCAAAGACCGGCAGGTTCCGCTTCTGGAATGCGTCAAGATCCCGGATGGCACCATCCAGCACAAAGCCCGCAACGCCACGCGATATTGCGAGGGAGAGCATGATTTCCCCCATAAGCGAATTGGTGAGGTCTCCGCCGCCATCGCACACAATCACATCGCCGGGATCAGCCATATCGATGGCCTTATGTAGCATCAAATTATCGCCAGGGCGTGTCTTCACCGTAAGCGCTGGGCCAGAAAGTTGGCCAGACGCATGCATTGGCCGAAGCCGAGAGCCACCTGCTGTCATGCGGGACATGCTGTCTGATACGTTCGCGACCGGCATATGTTGATACTGCGCGACCAAATCAGCTGAAACTTTATCTGTGTTTTTGCGGACACGAAAACCAATGGGCATAGCGACCTCTCCCCTAATGATGCGATTGCCGAAGTCTGCCTGGCAGTCGGCAGAAACGCCAGCTTGCATCATTAGCGGCTACCGGGCGACACTTCCATCAACATTGCGCCGACAGCCTATTGATGGAGTTCCCGATGATCGCTGAAGCTAAAGACTTCGAAGCCGAGTGCGCTGCGCTCGCGACCTTGCTGGCACCATTGAGCGACGCAGATTTCGCCCGTGAGACCGCGTTCAAAGCCTGGACCATTAACGACATCATGTCCCATCTCTATATGGG
Organism: uncultured Alphaproteobacteria bacterium; assembly: GCA_938083135.1. Taxonomy (GTDB): domain Bacteria; phylum Pseudomonadota; class Alphaproteobacteria; order Bin95; family Bin95; genus VMCJ01. The sequence goes on from CALLKY010000087.1 coordinate 12,901, forward strand.
CGACACGTCAGCCCGGCAAACGCTGATGGAGCCGGATGCGTATGCAGAGGCCCGCGCAGTTCGCAGGAAGGCGCAGGATGACGGAGAGACCCTACTATCTTACCAGCGGCGATGGGTTGATGGGTTAGAAGGCCGTGCCCTCGCCGCCGCATGGCGCGTATCATCCAGTAAGACTGCCGCCGCCTATGCTGACGCAGACCCAAAACGCCGCGTAAAATGGGTTGGGCCTGATATGAGCGCCCGATCCAGCATTACGGCGCGTTTGATGGAGACCTGGTCCCATTCTCAGGCGATCTATGACCTTCTAGGTGTAGTTCGGCAGGATCACGACGGCATCCGCGCCATCGCCCATCTTGGTGCCATCACCTATGGCTGGACCTTCCAAAATCGGAACGAAGACCCACCCGGCCCGCCGCCGCATATCCGACTGACCGCCCCGTCCGGTGCAATCTGGGAATGGAATGCCGACAAGGCTGCACCCGGCGAACGCGTAGAAGGCCCTGCTACAGATTTCTGCCAAGTAGTTGCACAAACACGGAATATCCAGGATGTGAACCTAACGATCACCGGTGCGAACGCAAACACATGGATGGCCAAAGCCCAGTGCTTTGCAGGGCCGCCAAATGACCCGCCAGCGCCCGGTTCTCGCCGGACAGGCGCATAGACCGACATCGCATCTCGCAGACTTTAGATGTCGCCGGACAGGACAAACCATGGCTAAAATCGACCATATCGAAACGCGCCTTTTTCATGTGCCGCTTGATGAGCCTCTGGCGGACGCGAAGCATGGCACGCACACGCATTTTGAGCTGATTACTGCCACCGTTCATTTAGATGATGGCCGGTCTGGCACGGGCTACAGCTATACTGGTGGACGTGGCGGGTTCGCTGTCGCGGCGATGATTGAGCATGACCTGGCACCCTTTCTTGTCGGCCAAGAGCCAGACGATGTTGAAGCGCTATATGAGGCGATGCAGTGGCATGTGCATTACGTCGCCCGTGGCGGAATCGCCTCTTTTGCCATTTCAGCCGTCGACATTGCGCTTTGGGATCTACGCGGACATGCGCGCGGGCAGCCGCTTTACCAAATGGCAGGTGGCGCTGCACGCACCACGAAGGCGTATTGCGGTGGGATTGACCTGAACTTCACCCAGGAGCGCTTGCTGAAAAATATTCAGGGCTATCTGGACAACGGCTTCAACGCGGTCAAAATCAAAGTTGGAAAGCCGGAATTGGATGAGGACGCCCAACGCACTGCCGCCGTCCGTAAGCTTATCGGCCCGGACGTGGCCTTCATGGTGGACGCCAATTATTCACTCACGGTCGAACAGGCGATACCGGCAGCGCGTGTGTTCATGGAACAAGACATTCTTTGGTTTGAGGAGCCCATTATCCCGGATGACTATGCCGGATACGCTGAAATCACTGCCGCGACGGGTTGCCCGCTCGCCATGGGTGAGAATCTGCACACGATCCATGAGTTCGAATATGCCTTCGCCCAGTCAAACCTATCGTTCATCCAGCCAGATGCCTCAAATTGTGGCGGTATTACTGGATGGCTTCAGGTGGCTGCGCTTGCGAAACGGCACGGCATTCCTGTGTGCAGTCATGGCATGCAGGAATTGCAAGTCAGCCTCCTGGCCGCACAGCCGCACGCTGGTTGGCTCGAAGTCCACAGCTTCCCGATTAACCGCTATACGACACGTCCGTTGGTGGTCGAAAACTGTCTTGCCGTGGCACCGGATGAACCAGGGACAGGCGTGACGTTTGACTGGAGCAGCTTGAACGGGTTCGAGCAGGCCCGTTAACCAACCAGCTCCGTCGTCACCGGGAAATGGGCTGCCAGATCGTCCACCTCCATCAGGTGATAGGCGTTGAAGCGATATGCAGGGCCAGCGGCCAGTTCCGGCGGCGTGAACGGGAACGCAATGTTGCCGCTAGTGGAAAGCCGCCCCGGAAACCCGTGATGCAGCAAATATTGTTTTGTTGATTTCGTGACGGCGAGTGCTCGATCTGTTGTCGGCGCAATCACCTCACCCAGAATGAATATCTCTCGGGGCGGCGTCGCGGGTGGGTCTGGCCAGGGAAAGACGGCATCCAAGCCATAAGTGCGGAAGGTCAAGTCATAGTCTGGTGCCACGCCTGCGCCACACACCAATTCCTGCACAACCGCTTTCACTTCTTCCAGCAAGGTTTTGACATTCTGGATAAATCGCGGATCCGCTGATCCAGCAAGCAATACTGCCCGTTCGCCCAGATAGCGAGCACCTTCCAGCTTGATTGTTAGCTGCTCAGCAGGCTGCCAGCGCGCCCCTGCAACGCGGGTCCGCCTATCATCAACTGCAGAATAGGTCGCAGTATCGACCAATGACGCACCCTCCGGCTCCGTAATCCGGTGAGGGTCCGCTTGCTCATACAGACTATGTGCGGCAACAGACATAGGCGTCGCAGCCCGTGCGGGGTTCATACTTTCCAGAACAAAGCCTTGCTTATCCAGCACTGCCAAAATCGGATCACGACCACCTGGGAGGCAGCACAGCGATGCGCATTCGACGATCTTAGCCATATGGACGGTCAGGCCCGTTGGAAAGCCCAGCCATTCCGGAATGCAGGCATAAATGCCCGTATCGCAGGCACGACCGGCGATGATGACGTCCGGTTCTGTCTCAAGCGCGCGGATAAACGCTTCTGTTCCTGCCTGCCCGACCAGGTTTGAGCTGGCGCGGACTTCTTCCACTGTCAGATCCGGTAGAACGCCCATGCCGCGCACGCGCCCCGCCTCAACGGCGGCGCTCACACTGTTTCTATCCATATCGGAATGAATAACGGCCAGTTTGAAACTCAAGCCATGCTCAGCTGCAATCTCCCGGATCATCGCCAGCGTCGCGTCCAAATGTGCCGCAGCGCCAGCGGAGCCGGCACTGCCGATGATCAGCGGAATATCATGAGACCGCGCTCCAACCAGCAGCTTTTCCAGATCACGCCGCGTTTGTTCACCGGCAGTCGCCATTTGGCCGGAGCCTAGGAATGTAGGCCCAATATCAGTGGACCCCATGTCAGCGCCAATCATGTCAGGTTTCCGGGCCAGTGCCGCTGTGAACGCTGGCTCTGGAACGCCGTAGCCAAGTTGGCCCGTCGCACCAATCAACTTCAGCGGTTGATCAGGCTTGGCGGCGAAACGTGCGCGCAGGCGGGCGACGGCGCTCATACCTCAATCTCCAACAATGGCGCGTGCTGCTGCGCGCCGTAGACGTCCCGATCTCCCGGTGCACCAGCGGCTTCATGGCGCGGCAATGTAATCTTGATGGCACGCGCCGTCGGGTATGGCGTGATAGCAACAGCATTGGCCGAAACACTGTAGATTTTGGCGATAGGTTCAGCCCGCAAACCGGGTGCGGCCAGACAGCGTTCGTAGTCCGCTTCAGTTTCCAGCATGATATCGAATGTTAGATGCAGAGGGCCTGCATTCTTACTGCGGACGACACGAGCCATTTCCATCAATCGCATGCTTGGCGTCTCCCTATCCCGTCTTAACAGTCTCACTTGCAGGTGCGCGCCATGTTTCTTGCGCGGCCACTCCAAATACCATCCCCGCCAGCATGATCCCGCCAGCCGCAACGAGCAACGCAATATCGGTGCCCGCATAGTCTGCGATCAGCCCCAGCGATAGCGGACCGACGACATATCCAACATCGCCGACCATACGGAATGTGCTCATGGTGGCGGCGTTCATACCGGGCGGTGCGCTGTCTGCCGCATAGGCCGCAGGCGCAGCCCCGCCAATGGCACTCGCGACGCCCCAGACGACGCAGGCAGCCAGAAATAACGGATACCCGCCTGAAAATGCGAACAGGCACATGGATACGCCGGTGATGATTGTGGTCGGCACAATCACCATTTTGCGGCCATAGCGGTCCGCTAATGCGCCCGCTGGATAGGCTGCAAGAAGGCCGAGCCCACTGCCAAGCGCCAACCCAAAACCAACCTCACTCAACGACAAATTAAGCTTAACCGCACCGATCAATGGGATGAGGCTGAATAGTCCGCCGGTGCGCACCACAGCATTCATTAGTGACACAATGCAGATCAATACATAGCCACGCTTTGCCGCGAGCATCCGCAATTGCTGCAAGAATGGCACACGATCCGGGGCCGGTTTACCGTCTCGGTTGGTAGCAAAATCACGGGTCTCACCTACAGCGAACCAAGCGCAGAGCGCACAGGCCACTCCGGCCACACCATAGGCAGCAAATGGGGCATACAGACCGAAATTATCGGCGATCAGCCCACCCGGAAGTGGACCGACGCCCACGGCAAAAATGAACGTGCCTTGGTAGATTGATATAACGCGACCCCGGCGTGCAGGGGTTGTGATGTCTGCCAGGATGATCTGGCCGGTCGTGATCACAAGCCCAGCGCCTGCCCCAGCGACAAAGCGACCAAGCATGAACTCAGGGTAGCTATCTGCCACTGCGCAGATGACATTACCCAGCGCCGTCACAAGACCGCCTAAAGCTAAGCTCGGTCTGCGTCCAAGCCTATCGGACAGCATCCCGGCACACGGCGCGCCAAACAGCCTTGCAAAACCATAGATCGCGATGGCCATGCCGATGAGGAACGTCGAAACGCCGAATGATTTCGCATAAAGCGAGATCGTCGGCACGATGGCACCAAAACCAAGCTGATTGATAGCAATCAGCACACACATCCATGTCAGAACGCGCCGCTCGCTTAGGTTAGCGGGCGGGGTCACAGGCCAGCCTTTAAGTCAGCGATCAAAGCTCGACCATGCTTTCGTCAAAGGCCCGGATTGTCGCTTCGATATCTGCTTCCGTATGGCAGATGCCGATGTAATGCTTGCCCTCGCTTTTCAGAATTCCGCGCTTGCGCATGCCCGCATTGTATTTCGCGGCCTTTTCCGGATCACCAAGGGAGGAGCGGTAATCAACCACGTCTTGGTTAGTGAAAATCACATCGAACATCGGTGCATCGCCAACGACTTTGGCTTCGATATTCCGGCGCTTCAGGATATCTCTATAACCTTCCATCAACGCTTCGCCACGGGCGAACAACGTGTCATATGACCCAGGGCGTTTCAGAATTTCAAGCGTCTTGCGGCCAGCGGCGGCGGCCACCGGATTGCCTGAAAGTGTGCCGATCTGCGCCATGAACTTGTCATCACCGACAGCGGATTTATCGAAGTTCGCCATGATTTCGGCCTTGCCACCAATAGCAGCCAACGGAAACCCACCGCCAATGGCTTTGCCCATGGTGCAGATATCCGGCATCACCCCATAATATTGCTGCGCGCCGCCGTAAGCGAAGCGGAAGCCTGTGACGACTTCATCGAAGATCAACAGAATATCGTTCTCTTCGGTGATCCGGCGCAGGCCTTCAAGGAAGCCCGGTTGGGGTGGAATTAGGCGCTGGAACGGCTCAGCCAAAATTGCCGCGATCTCACCCTTGTGCTCTTTTACTAAGCTCTCGACCATGGCGAGGTCGTTGTAGGGTGCCACCAGCATTTCCTGCTGAACGCTTTTTGGGATACCGGGGCTGTCAGGAACACCGACCGGAAAATTGCTTTTCCGTTTTGGCGCTAAGCTGATGAGGCCAAAATCGCTCATCCCGTGGTAACCGCCCTCGAACTTCAGGATTTTATCCCGGCCCGTATGCGCCCGCGCGAGGCGCATAGCGTACATATCAGCTTCAGATCCAGATGAGACGAACCGCACCTGCTCGACGGAGGGCATAGCATCCACGATCTCCGCCGCCAGACGAATCCCGTCAGCATTATTCGCGAAGAAGGTCGTACCTTGGGTAACGCAATCTTGCGTGGCCGCCAGCACTTCCGGGTGCGCATGGCCAACGATCATTGGGCCAGAACCCAGGAGATAATCGATATACTCGTTCCCGCTCACGTCCCAAACGTGGCTGCCCTCCCCGCGCGCGACGATCAACGGGTAGCTGACATTGCCGAACCCGCCCGCAGGCAGCACCCGCTTCGCCAGTTCAACAAGTTCAGCCTCACTCATATCTTGCGCCAATGCAGCTTCAGCCATTGCCCTGCTCCCTTTGATTAATCAGGTGACCGGTGACCGGCCGCCGTCAACATTGATGTCCACGCCCGTAACATAAGCCGCCGCATCGGACGCCAGGAAACAGGCGACATTGGCGAACTCTTCCGACGTGCCAATGCGGCCAAGCGGAATGCGCGCCTTCTCTGCCATCTCGACCTTGAATTCATCATAGGTCAGGCCGCGATTGTCTGCTGCATGCTTGCGAACATGCTGATCGCTATCGATCAACCCGGTCATCATCGCATTGACCAGAATATTATGGGGCGCGCCTTCGTTCGCCAGAATTTTCGAAAGTGCCAGCCCTGCCGCCCGCGTCACTGCAGTTGGCGCGCCTTCTGCCGCTGGTGCCTTTGCCCCAGTATTCAGGATATTGATGATCCGGCCCCAGTTACGCTCTTTCATGTCTGCGAATGCCAAGCGTGAGAAGCGAATTTGGGCGAAGAGCTTTAGCTCCAGATCGTTCTTCCAATCCTCATCCGTCATTTCCAGGAACGGGCCACGCAGGCTGGAGCCTGCATTGTTCACCAAAATATCAACCTTGCCATAAGTTTTGACCGCTTCGGCATAGGCCGCCTCAATCGCCCGCGGGTCTGTCACGTCACAGGCAATCGCATGCGCGTTTCCGCCAGCGGCTGTAATGAGTTTGACTGTTTCATCAAGCGGTTCCTTGCGTCGCGCAACAGGCACGATGTTCGCACCTGCCGCTGCCATTTTAATACCCATAGCCCGGCCTAGCCCCATGGATCCACCAGTGATCAGCGCGGTGCGCCCAGTCAAATCGATCTGCATCTTTGATATTCCTGTGAATGAATTCGTCGTCTCTATCCGCATGGTGAGGCGCAGAGAGGCTGCTTGTCCAGAGGATGCCTGCTTGGCGCGCCCGCATGACGGCGTTAGCCTGTTATTCCGATCCCGAAGTTCAGGTTTGCTTGCATGGCCACACGTTATTCTCTCGGCATAGACATTGGCGGCACATTTACCGATGTTGTGGTGCAAGACCATGAGAAAGGCCAACAATTCTCCCGTAAACTGCTGACCACACATGATGATCCTGCCCGCGCCGTGCTAACTGGCGTGGCCGAGGTGATCCATGAGGATGGCGTTCCAGCGACGGAAATTGGCCGTGTCGTTCACGCCACCACGCTATTCACCAATGCGCTGATCGAACGCAAAGGTGCTGAGACCGGACTGATCGCCACTGAAGGCTTCCGGGATGTGGTGGAGATTGGGCGCGAGCGGAAATACGAACTCTACGATATTCATATCCAAAAGCCGCTCCCCCTGGCCCCCCGTGAACGCCGCCTTGAAGCCCGTGAACGGATGAATTTTGACGGCACTGTGAAAACGCCGCTGGATGCTGGCAGCGTTCGGGTCGCCGCTAATGCGCTGGTTGCGGACGGTGTTACGTCCGTCGCCATTTCATTTTTGCATGCCTATGCCAATCCTGCTCACGAGCAAGAAGCCGCCGCCATTGTTCAGGCCGCATATCCAGAATTAGCAGTCAGTGTCTCGTCTGACGTTGCACCTGAAATTCGGGAATATGAGCGGACGTCTACGGCACTCGCCAATGCCTATATCAAGCCGCTCGCCCGTGACTATCTGGATGGCATTCAGGCAGGATTACAAAAAGCAGGCGTGGAAGCGCCACTGTTGCTAATGCTTTCAAACGGTGGCCTTTCCGATCTGGTTGAGGCCAAGCGCGCACCGGTGGCATTGCTGGAATCTGGTCCTGCGGCCGGCGCACTTGCAGCGGCGTGGTTTGGCCGTGACGCGGCAGGCGGTGACGTTCTGGCGTTTGATATGGGCGGCACGACCGCAAAGCTTGCAGTCGTCGATGGCGGCAAGCCAGAAGTCGCCTACCACTTCGAAGCCGCCCGCCAGAAACGGTTTGCTGAGGGCAGCGGATTACCCATCCGTACCTCAACGATTGAACTGATTGAGATCGGTGCTGGCGGTGGCTCCATCGCGCGCTTGGATGAGATTGGCCTGCTGAAAGTCGGCCCGGATAGTGCTGGATCAGACCCCGGCCCTGCTTGCTATGGGCTAGGCGGAACGGCTCCAACCGTCACAGACGCAAATTTCGCACTTGGCCTGCTAGATGCGGAGAGTTTTGCGGGCGGCGTCATGCAGATTAATATGGCCGCAGCGGAAGCATCGCTCGACGGGCTTGCCGAGTCTGCGAACCTTAGTCGCGCCGAGATCGCGCAAGGCATTCGCGACGTCGTGAATGAAACCATGGCATCTGCCGCCCGGGTGCATATCGCTGAACGCGGCAAAGACCCGCGCCGTTACGCCTTGCTCGCCACCGGCGGTGGCGGGCCATTACATGGGGCAGATGTTGCGCGAAAGCTTGGCCTTAAGCGGATGATTTCCCCCGCATCGGCCGGTGTCGCCTCCGCCATCGGTCTGTTGATTGCGCCTGCCCGTGTGGACAGGGTCGCCACGGTCGCTAAGCGTATGGACCAGCTTGACTGGTCGGAATTTGAGCAAACCTTCGCACGCATGGAGGCAGACGCCCGCCAAGTCATCGCTGCAACTGGCCTCAACGCAGAAAGCGCCAGGGTCGAACGCCGGGCGGACGTTCGTTATGTCGGCCAGGCGTTCGAAATTGTCGTGGATCTGCCCCCAGGCCCTTATGACTCCCATTCAGCAACAAGCCTGCAAGGCGCGTTCGAGAAAGCCTATCTCGCACAATTCACGCGCACACCACCTGCTGGGCCTGTTGAAATTATCAACGTCCGTATTGCGGCATCAGCCGACGCTAGCGTCGCCGCTACGAACGCTTCAAATGCGGCAACAGATACCCCAAAGCTGAAGGGCGAACGGCCCGTGTGGTCTCCAGCCGAAAAAGCCTACCGGACGACGCCAGTTTATGATCGCTATGCACTGCGCCCCGGTGATGCATTCGATGGTCCGGCCTTAGTTGAAGAACGCGAATCCACGCTAGCAGCGCCCGAACGCTCCCGTTTCATCGTTGCGGCAGGCGGCGAAATCGTCATCGATCTGGATTAATAGGACAAAGCCAATGACCAAAGCCGCATTTGATGCCGTGACCCTCGAAATCCTTTGGCGTCGCATGATTTCTGCCGCCGATGAGGCCGCGAAAACCTTGCAGCGCGTCTCATTCTCGACACTGGTGAATGAAAGCAATGATTTTGCCTGCGTGCTGACAGACGCGACCGGCGCATCGCTTGTCCAAAACACCGAGAGCATCCCATCCTTCAATGGCTGCTTACCGGTAACCGTGAAGCACTTTCTAGACGTCATTGGCGTGGATGATATGCGGCCCGGCGATTTTCTTGTTTGTAATGATCCATGGGTGGGCACAGGGCATCTGAACGACATTACGCTTGCCAAACCCGTTTTCCGGGATGGCAAAATCGTTGCGTTCTGTGCGTCAACCGCCCATGCTCCAGATATCGGCGGCAAGGTTCGATCCGTTGTCGCGCGGGAAGTGTTTGAGGAAGGCTTCGCCATTCCCGCCATGCACTTAATCCGGGACGGCGAGCCGGATGCGACGTTCTTCAAGCTCATGCGTGCCGCCGTTCGCACACCGGACCAGACAGAAGGCGATATCTGGGCGCAAGTCACAGCACTTGATCTGATGGAGCAACGTCTAACAGCACTGATGGATGAATATGCGCTGACCTCCCTTGAGGACTTCGCCGCCGAAATCCATGGCCGCTGCGAAACCGCCATGCGTGCCGCCTTCAAAGAAGCGCCAGATGGCCGCTACGAGTTTGGCTTCGAGACGGATGGCATGGACGCGCCCTTCCATTATCAAGTCGCGGTAACGATCTCTGGAGATCGCGTTCATGTGGACTGGACTGGTACCAGCGACCAGGTTGGCCGAGCCATCAACTGCCCCCTCGTCTACACCTTCGCGATGACATCCTATGCGTTGAAATGCGCATTCCTGCCGAACCTACCTAACAATGAGGGCGTATTCCGCTGCATTGAAGTGACCGCAGAGCCCGGCACGATCGTGAATCCTACACGTCCGGTGGCCGTTGGTGGCCGCATGGCGACGGGTCACTACCTGCCCGTCGCGATCTTTGGAGCGTTGGCACAAGCCCTGCCTGATAAAGTGATGGCAGCGTCTGGCTCTCCGCTTTGGTCACTCATCCAGACCGGCGTCACGGACGATGGCAAGCCCTACGCCAACACGCTGTTCTTTAATGGCGGGTCCGGTGCGACCGCCCAAACAGACGGCCAGAGCTGCTATTCCTGGCCATCCAATATCTCCAATGTGCCCGTTGAGCTAACCGAACGGAACACGCCATTTTTCGTCGCCAGGAAGCAGCTTCGCGACGGGTCAGGCGGCGTTGGGGCACAGACCGGCGGACTTGGGCAGGAAATAGAGCTTGAGCATGCAGGCACAGGCGAACTCGGCATCATCTTCATGGCGGAACGTCTGCGCCACCCCGCGCACGGCCTTATGGGCGGCAAGGAAGGTGCCTGCGGTGCTGTTTTGATCGATGGCGAACCGGCCAACGCCCGCGCCGATCATGTTCTAAAACCCGGCCAGGCGATTACCCTGAAGCTGCCGGGCGGCGGTGGCTATGGGGTGCCTAATTAAGCCCCAGATTCTCCCGGAGCGTCGGGCCAGCATAGTCTTTGTGGTAGAGTTCGCGGCGCTGAAGTTCCGGGACAACGTGGGTGACGAAATCCTCGTAGGAACCCGGCATATGTGTTGCCGCCAGCACAAAGCCGTCGCAGCCTTTGCCGGTAAACCATTCTTCCATACCGTCTGCCACTTGCTTTGCAGTGCCGACAAACTGCGCCATTTCCTTCAGGGTTCCACGGGCGGAATGCTCAACGAAATCGCGCACCGTCGGGTTGGCTTTGCCTGAGAGCCGGATCACACGATCCCGGATCGCTTGGAGACCACTGATCGCCTCAAGCTCGTCGGATGAAAACGCATCATCCATACCCTTGGCGGCGAAGTCATAATTCAGTGCCTCTGACAGCAGGGCCAGCGTGTCGATTGGCTGGTGCAGTTCGGCAATCATCGCCGCCTTGTCTTCGGCCTCGGCTTGGCTTTCTCCAACAATGGCATAGGCGGCAGGCGTGAGGCGGAAGCTGTTTGGGTCCCGGCCTGTTTGCGCGGCCAGCGCCTGGGTCTCACCATACACCCGCTGCGCATATTCCAGGTTCGGGAAGATTGCGAAGATCAGTTCCGCCCACTTAACGGCGAACTGCTGCCCGCGCCCGCTTTGGCCAGCTTGGATGATGACGGGCCGACCTTGCGGCGTAGGCGGCACCGTGAACGGCCCGCGGCTCTTGAAATAGGTGCCCGCATGCTGGAGCGCTTTTACCTTCGATGGGTCTGCGAAAACGCCATTGGCCTTATCGAGAATGATTGCGTCTTCCGCCCATGTATCCCAATGGCCATGGACGACCTCCAAAAACTCTTCTGCCCGTTCATAGCGTTCTGCATGGCCGAGCAGTGCATCTTGACCAAAGTTTGCGGCCTCGGAATCATTCAGTGACGTAACCACGTTCCATGCAGCCCGACCATTGGTCATATGATCCAGGGTTGAGAACTGGCGGGCTGCGTGAAACGGCTCGTAATATGTGGTGGACATGGTGGCACCGAGGCCAATGCGGAATGTAACCGCGCCCATGGTTGCCAGGATCGGGATAGGGTCCAGCTTCACGACGCGCACGCCGTTCCGGATGGATTCATCGGCACTATCGCCATACCGGTCTGGCATGGCTAAGCGATCATCAAAGAACGCCATATGGAACTTGCCAGCCTCAAGCGTCTTAGCGATCCGCTGATAATATTCAGGCGTTAGAAAATCTGTCGCGGACTCTGGATGGCGCCAGGACGCTGGATAGTTCGAGCAGTTTTGAGCTTGCAGAAATCCCACAAGCGCCATCTGGCGTTTGGCCATGGTGTCTAAGTCCTAATGTACGAAAAGGCTTAAGCGGCTTCTTTGGCAGCCTCGAAATTCAGCTCACAGAGCACACCGTTCGGATCTCGCACGAACAACTGCCAAAGCCGTCCGCCTGGAACAATCCGCTCCTCGAACTCATAACCCTGGGACTTGAGTTGCGCCTTGAAGGTCTCAAAGCCTTCAGCGGCGAACGCAACGTGGTCGATACAGCCTGTCTCGTTCAGCGCGGTTTCATCCATGCCGCTGACATCGATAAGATGCATCACTGCCTCATCGCCTGAATACAGCCATGCACCGGGAAATTGAAAGTTGGGGCGATCGCCATCTTTCAAGCCAATCGCCTCTTCCCAGAACTTCACTGTTCCGGCGAGATCGCCTGTGCGGATATTGATGTGCTGAAGAATGCCTATGCCCATTGGGAGCGCTCCAGTGAATGATTGATTCGCCTAGAGTCAACGACGAACAGGCCCTTGGAGCAAGGGCCAGCAAACACGGAATTCATTCGGTAAGGATCAAGCAGAAACTTGGTCAGGCTTGTCTTCGGACTCAGCCGCAAATACGACCTGGTTTCGGCCAGATGTCTTGGCCTGATAGAGCGCAGCATCAGCCCGTGCGAGCAGGGTTTCCATACTATCGCTAGCCGTCGCTGTGGCGACACCGAATGAGGATGTCATTTTGAGCTGCGTTTCGCCGCCGATGTCAAATGTCTCATCAGCAATTGATGCGCGCAGACGTTCGGCAATACGGCTTGCAATGCCCTCTTCAGCATCGGGTGCTACAACGGCGAACTCTTCTCCGCCAAGACGCGCGATCAAGTCAGTCGCACGGGTGCAGATGCCAAGGCGCAGAACGAAATCCTTCAAGACCGCATCACCGGCAGGGTGACCATGGGTATCATTGACGGCCTTAAAGCGGTCAATATCCGCCAATATCAAGGATACCGGCTGATTATGCTCCGCCCCATGGCGAAGTAGCCGGGCAAAATGATCGTTGAAATAGCGGCGGTTGAAAGCCCCCGTCAGCGGGTCTCGTGTCGCCATATCGCGGTTCTGGCGATGTTGATCCCGAAGCCGTTCGTGGAAGCGGTGCCGTTTGATCTGCAGACGGATACGCGCAACCATTTCAGCATGGTCAACTGGACGGAATGCATAGTCGCTGGCACCCAGCTCCATGCCCTTATAAAGCGCTTCAGTTTCCCAGGAATCACCGATCAGCAGGATGGGGACATGACGGGTGTCCGGGCGCGCCCGCAATTGGGAGCAGACACGCAACCCATCAACCGGGCCGGAAACCTCAAGGGCGACGAGTTCCGCGTCACCAGCGGCAACGATTTGCGCGGCTTCATCTTGATCAGCGGCTATGATTAGACGGCTCCGGCAAATCCGGGCGGCATCTTCCATAGCTTCGATATCGCTTGCGGGCAGATCAATCGCCACCCAAGTCGCCTCATCGCCTGAAACCTCGGCGATAGAGTCTTTAATGCCGAGATCACCTTCAGTGGCCTCGCGCAATTTGAGCTCGTCTAGAATGCGCTTAAGGCGGGTCAATGCGCGCACACGGGTTAGCAGCGCCACATCGTTAACAGGCTTGGACAGAAATTCATCTGCGCCCGCTTCTAGGCCGCGCACACGGTCCTCAATGGAGTCGAGCGCAGTCACCATAACCACGGGCACGTGGCCAAAAGAGGGGCTTTCCTTGATCTTCTCGCAGACTTCAAAGCCGGTCATACCCGGCATCATCACGTCCAGCAGCACGACATCCGGCTGCTCGCTTTCCATCATTTCAAGCGCTTCAGCGCCACTGCCTGCGCAGCGCACTTCATAATATTCGGCCGTCAACCGCGCCGCCAAAAGGCGTTGGTTGATGGGTATGTCGTCTACAACTAGGACGCGGCCGGTCATTAGCAGGCTCCAGTCGATCAACCGATATGTTGGGTGACCGTCTCCAAAAATGTCGCGACAGAAATTGGCTTCGAGATATACCCCTCGCACCCGCCTCGCCGGATACGTTCCTCATCGCCCTTCATGGCGAATGCAGTCACGGCGATAATCGGAATATCGCACAAGGTTTCGTCATCCTTCATCCATTTCGTCACCTCCAGTCCCGACACTTCCGGGAGCTGGATATCCATTAAAATCAGGTCAGGGCGATCATCCCGGGCAATCGAGATCGCCTGGCGCCCATCATTTGTTTTCAGTGTTCTGTAACCACTACTTTCTAAAACGTCATTGAAAAGCTTCATATTCAATGGGTTATCCTCCACGATGAGGATCGTTTTCGTTGGCGCTTTGGTCACAATAGCCTGAACCGACATGTTATACCCCTAACCTGTTAAGGAGACGCTAGCGCCGAATAGTTAACGGAACGTAACCATTGATTTTACGTATTAATACCGGCGCGCATTCAAGGCCATTATTTATGGCTCCTCTTGCGCCCATTCAGCCTTTCCGCCATAAGGACGCCTCACCTGACCGGCCCCATCGTCTAGCGGTCTAGGACGTCGGCCTCTCACGCCGAAAACACGGGTTCGAGTCCCGTTGGGGTCACCAAAGGCGTTCGCCCAGCGAACGACTGAAGCGCTCCAATCCCCTCAGTAGACTGGCAGGCTTTTGCGCAGAATCGCCGAGAGGTCGCGCGGCAACCTATTCCTCAAATGACGGCGTGCCGCCCTCATCGCCGAGCCTGATATCAGCCTCAAGCACGTGCTTACCATCAGCACCATCACTACCTCGCGCCAACATGAGCGCTTTCGCTGCATCTGGCAGACCATCCAAGAAGCTATCAGCAATGTCGCTGCCAGGCGCATAAATCCTTGTTGTGACGTGACGCATCAGACCGGACGCAAATACGTTCACGGCGAAATGCGGCGCTTGCAGGCTGTTTCCGCCAGATGACGAGGCACCTGGAATAATGGTCTGAAAGGCGAAGTTTCCGTCAATGTCCGTTAAGGACCGGCCAAAGCCACGAACTTCAGGATCAGCCGCCGGGTCCTGACCCGAATATCGACCTTCTGCATCTGCCTGCCAAACCTCGATAAGCCCTTCGCGAACCGGGCCACCATTCTTGTCCAATAAGCGCCCCTTGAGGGTCACATGCTGACCAGCCGCTTTGGGAGACGCGATGACGGGATCATCATCCCGCATGAATTCATAGGAATAGAATGGCCCTAGGGTCTGCGAGGCAGTTGGAATGCGTGCCATGCTCTAATTCTCCAACGGCGTCGCCGCCCGTCCACGCAGTACCAGATCAAAGCGATACCCAAGCGCTTCCTCGTGCAGGCCAACACTTTCATCAGGAACCAGCATCAGCCGCTCACGCGCCTTCGGGTCTGGCACACCTTGCAGGATAGCATCCAGCTCATTCAACGGGTCACCTGGGAAGTAGACCTGTGTCACCAATCGCGACACAAAGCTTGAGCCATAGGCGGAGATATGGATGTGCGGCGGACGCCACCAGCCATCAGTGTTTGGAACAGGGTATGCGCCAGGGCGGATGGTCAGAAACACAACTTCGCCTTTGTCATCAGCAAGCCCCCTGCCCCAGGAACGGAAGTTGCCATCGATTGGCGCTTTCCGCTGATCAACCGGATGCTGATACTTACCCGCAGCGTTTGCTTGCCATAGCTCAATCAACGCACCCGGCTGCGGACGATCATCCTCATCAACAACACGAACGACTATGCGGATAAGCTGCCCAATAGCGAGGCCGTCAACACCAGCAACAAGGTTCTGATCCACGGGCGGCGGAGCCTCAAAGCGCGGGCCAGTCAATTCCGTCAGCGTGCGCAGGGGCGGCATCTGTCCGCCTGGTGCCAATGTCCCGGTCCGGAAGTAGCCTGCCGTTTTGTATTTTGGCTGCGAGCCTTCGGGCAGCGGATCATAAATCTTGTCTGTCGTCATGAGACTATTCCCTTTCTTGCAGCCTACGCAGCAGCGCTCCAACGGTTAACCAGGCGCTCGAAGAATTGGCCACCTTTAGCCAATTGATCCAGCGCTAGGAATTCATCCGGCTTGTGGGCCTGGGCAATATCGCCAGGGCCGCAAACGACCGTTGGGATATCGCCCATTTCTTGGAACAAGCCAGCCTCTGTGCCATAGGCGACCTTACCGTGATCATTCCGTTCGGCGCAGCTTTTCGCCAAGCGCACGACTTCATGCCCAGGATCAATTTCAAGCCCTGGAATAACGGAGCGTTCGACTAGCTCAAACCCGCATTCAGCAGATACGGCTTTCATCTGTGGCTCAAGCTCATTGCGGATATAATCCGTGAGCTGCGCCATAATTTCCGCTGGATTATCAGCAGGCACATAGCGGAACTCAAAATCAAACTCACATTTGTTCGGAACGATATTGACCGCTGAACCACCATTGATGACGCCCGTATGCACTGTTGTATGGGGCATATCAAACATCTCATCCCGGGCACCAGACGCGATCTTCTCTCGCATCAGCTTCCGCAAGAACACGATGGCCTCTGACGCATACTCGACTGCGTTCACGCCCTGTGGTGCCAAGCTGGAATGGCATTCAAGGCCGGTAACGATGCCCTTGTAACTCCATTTTCCCTTGTGGGCTGTCACTGGCTGCATGCTCGTCGGCTCGCCAACGATGCACATGGCCGGGTTCATGGTCTTGCGGTTCAGTTCCTCAATCAGCCCACGCACTCCCAAACAGCCAACCTCCTCGTCATAGGAGATCGCGTAATGGATTGGCGAGGCGAGGTTGGCAGCCTGAAATGCCGGTGCGGACGCCAAG
The DNA here is from genome assembly GCA_938083135.1 of uncultured Alphaproteobacteria bacterium. Taxonomy (GTDB): domain Bacteria; phylum Pseudomonadota; class Alphaproteobacteria; order Bin95; family Bin95; genus VMCJ01. The sequence goes on from CALLKY010000087.1 coordinate 29,635, forward strand.
GCCAGTGCAACAAAGCCCTTCATATCGCAGGAACCGCGCCCGAACAGCTTGTCGTCGCGCTCGACCAAATTGAATGGATCATCCGTCCAAGCCTGCCCTTCAACCGGCACCACATCGACATGGCCGGAAAGGATCAAGCCGCCATCAACTTGCGGCCCAATGGTCGCAAACAAATTGGCCTTGTTGCCCTCCTCGTTATAAACGCGTTCTGTGGCGATACCGAGATCGGCGAAATACCGCTCGATATATTCAATCAGTTCCAAATTGGAGAGATGGCTGATCGTGTTGAACCCGACGAGGTCCGTCAGCAAGGTTCGGGCGCGGGCGCTGATCGTTGCGGCTGTCTCTACCATTAGGCGTCCAATCCAAATACGCGTCGAGCGTTGCCGCCCAGGATGCCGGCCTTATCGGTGGCTGAGAGAGTCGCACCCTCAACGACCTTGGTCGGCTGAAAATCACCAATCGGGAACGGCCAGTCGGAGCCGAGCATAATTTTATCCGCCCCGACCTTGCTAACCAGGAAATCCAATGTCGATGGCTCGAACACAATGGTGTCGAAATACATCCGTTGGAATTCAGCAGAAGGGTCAGCGCAGGTGTCTTTGTGCAGATCGTAGTGCCGCATTAAACGGCCCAGCGCATAAGGCAACGCCGCCCCGCCTGTTGCCGCGACGACTTTGGCGCCGGGATTCTTCGACAACACGCCGCCGTAAAGCAGGCGCGCGATACCCGTTGAGAGGTCATTAATGCGAGCGACGGCATTCACCATGTCGTAGCCGGTAACGCGCTTATCGATGGTGTCATATTCCGGATGAATAAAGACTGCTGCTTCAAGGTCTGACGCTGCAGCCCAGAACGGTGACAATTGCGCGTCATCCAGCCCTGCCTCTAACCCCATGCCAACGCCTGATGGCTGCGTGCCAATCATAACGCCCTTGAAGCCGTCCTTCATGGCTACTTCAAGCACGCGGGCTGCGCGATCACCGTCCTGCAACGGCACTGTGCACAGCGGGAAAAGCGCATCGTCCTTGCTGGCGGATTCCATCAGCACGTCATTTGTAAATTTAGCCCAGGCCTCGCCTTCGTCAGCTGGAAGCTCGTAGCCAAATGCATCCAACCAACCGCCAACAACTTGGGCGTCCAGTTTCTCGCGTTCCATCCATTCATGGCGCTCATCGGTTTCGCGCAAGCGCGGCATGACGGGGCGGGTTGGCGCGCGCTGCATGAATGACAGGCGATACTTGCCATCGCTCGCAAGCAGTTCGATCGACGGGAACTTGTCAATCACTTTACCGAGGCGCTCAAACATGAGCTCCGGCGCGTAATGGGCATGGCAATCAATGATCATTGCGTTCAGGCCCCGGCCAGCAGCGTGTCGTGGAACTTCATTGGCTGGCCTAATGGATCGCCTTGCAATGCGCCATCACGCATCACGCTATTCCCGCGGATGATCGTAGCGACTGGCTTAGCGCTCGCTTTAAAGCCCGCATAGGGCGTCCAGCCTGCTTTGCTGGCGATCCAATCATCCGTGATTTCCCAGTTCGATTTCATGTCCACCAGTGTGAAATCAGCATCATAGCCTTTAACGATACGGCCTTTACGAACGATACCGAATGCCCTGTTCGGCCCGTGGCTCACCAGGTCAACAAACCGCTGCAGGCTAAGCTTTCCATTATTCACATGGGTCAGCATGACAGAAACGAGCGTTTGAACGCCAGGCATGCCGGAGGGCGTATTTGGATACGGCTTCATCTTTTCTTCGCGCGTATGCGGTGCATGATCGGAGCCGAGGATATCGACAACGCCATCATTGATGGCCTGCCAAATCGCTTCCTGGTGATGCTTTTCCCGCACGGGTGGGTTCATCTGCGCGAAAGCACCAAGGCGCTCATAGCAATCGGGTGCGAACATGGTCAGGTGGTTCGGCGTCGTCTCAACCGTCGCCACATCTTTGTGGTCGGCCAAATAGGCCATCTCGTCCGCTGTCGTCACATGCAACACATGGACCTTGCGGCCAGCATCCCGCGCGGCATTGACCAGACGTGTCGTTGCGATCAGTGCTGTCTGTTCATCCCGCCATACAGGATGGGCACGGGGATGACCTTCGGCTTCAGCCAGCGCCTTCCGCTCCCGCAAGCGCGGCTCATCTTCACAATGGACGGCGACGCGACGGTGGCCGTTCTGCATGGCGCGGACCAAATCGTTTGGATCTTCCAGCAGCAGGCCGCCAGTCGAACTGCCCATGAAAATCTTGATGCCACAGCACCCGGCCAGCTTCTCAAGCTCCGCCAGATTTTCAAGATTCCGATTGGTGGCACCAGCATAAAATGCGTGCTCCACCCACATACGGCCAGATGCACGGTCAAGCTTGTCCTGCATGGCATCAACATTATCAGTGGAAGGGTTTGTGTTCGGCATTTCGAACACGCCCGTAACGCCACCAAGAGCCGCTGCCGCCGCACCTGAAGCCAAGTCTTCTTTATGTTCGCCGCCCGGCTCCCGGAAATGCACCTGGGTATCGATAACCCCCGGCAGCACATGCAGACCCTTGGCGTCGATTAATTCAGCGCCGCTTAAGCTGCCCGGAGCACCAAAGCCACGGATTTGCCCGTCGCGTACGCCAACGTCGCCTTCAGCGATGCCACCGGGCGTCACCAGAGAGCCGGATTGGATAACCAGATCGAATTGTTCAGCCAACAGCTTGTTCCTGTCCTTGGGAAATGGATTGAATTGCGTCTTCAACGGCTTCGAAAGCCAGCAGCACGGACCCGTGCCTTGATTTGTACTCATGCGCCGGGGCGAGCATCTGCAACTCCGGCCATAAGTCGTCGCTGGGTGCTGCGCCATCCTTCAGCATTTGCCGAACGGCTTCAGCAATCGCCAGCAGCACACGTGTTTCCTCGCCGATCACGCGCCGCGCCATGATAGATGCTGCAGCTTGCCCTAAGGTGCAGGCGCGGACGACATGGCCGTAGTCTACGACCTTACCGCCTTCGACTTTCAGGTCGACGGTAATGCGACTGCCGCAAAGCGGGCTTCGACGCTGCACAGTTGCGTCTGGTTCTTCAAGGCGGTGTTGCAGCGGAATATCATTGGCGAACGCCATAAGCTTGTCATTGTAGAGCGCGCGCATAGCGCTATCGGTGGTGCTCATGCCGCCCTCCCCGCGATCTCCTGAATGCGGCCAAGCATAGCATGCAGGCCGTTGGAGCGTGTCGGGCTGAGATGTTCGGCCAGGCCAATCTTTTCAATGAACCAAGGGCTGGTTCCAAGAATTTCAGCGGGCGAGCGTGCGTTATAAACCCGCAGCACAAGCGCAATGAGCCCAGCGACAATGGCGGCATCAGTCGCGGCCTTGAATGTCAGCGCGCCACCTTTTTCGCCCGAAGTCAGCCACACGCGGGACTGACACCCACGGATCAGCGCGCCGTCAGGCCGGGCATCTTCTGGCAATTGGTCAAGCTCACGGCCAAGATCGATGATGTAGCGGTATCGATCCGTCCAATCATCGAACAGGTCAAACTCATCGACAATCTCTTGCTGCGCGCCATTTATCGCGCTCAGATCAACATCTGAATTAGCAGCTTCCGGCGTAGATACAGGCGCAGTCATACATAAGCCTCAACATTCGGGGCGACATAGCTTGGAAATACGCCCTTCGGACAGTATGTATAGCCCCAACTGATCCGACAACATATCGCATAAGGTTTTGACGAGTATGTCAGATGAAATATTTGCGCCGCGCCGCACCATCGAACAGGTGGAAGAAGGCAATGAGCTCGCGCCGAAATTTGATGATAACGGCCTGATTCCAGTCGTCACGACGGATTTCACATCCGGTGAGGTTCTGATGCATGGCTATATGAATGCAGAAGCATTCAAGCGCACGCTGGAAATTGGCGAAGCGCATTATTATAGCCGGAGCCGCCAACAGCTTTGGCATAAGGGTGCTACCAGCGGCCTGGTGCAGACCGTGCGAGAATTCCGGATCGACGACGATCAGGACTGCGTTTGGCTGCGTGTGGACGTAAATGGCGGTGCGAGCTGCCACGTCGGGTATCGCTCATGCTTCTACCGCTCTGCCCCAGTCGGCGCAGCTGGTCCTGTGGCGCTCAAGTTTGAAGAAACTGAGAAAGTATTTGATCCGGTTGAAGTTTACGGCGATGCGCCAAATCCAACGAAGCTTTAGTAGCGCAGCGGAATATCGGCCTTGGATGATAGCTCAAGGCGGGCAAGGCAGTTCATCGCCTGACCGTCAGCGCTAGAGCACGACACAACGTCGTTCACCAGAATTGAGCCAATGACGGAGCAGTCCGTCTCTGGCATGTCAAACAGGCGGACAGCAGTTTTCCGGGGAATCAGAGGCCCAAGCTCGACATAAAGCCGATTACGGATGATGTCGTTCTTATCAAAGAACACCAGATCCAGCTTGAACGCCTTGATGGCCGATTCCGCTGGATTGTTTGCCACCAGATACACTCGGCAGATGGGGCCGTCTTGCTCTAACCGATTGAGCTCAACCGGGAACTTTGCTGCGTCCTGCGCTACAGCAGGAACGGCTGACAGACCGCCTAGGATCAGCGCGCCAGCTAGCGCCATCAAGCGGGGCATCCAAGGACGATATGTCATGCATGTTTCTCCTGTTAACCATATTTGCGTGGAAGATACGCCAGCCCGGGCCTGTCGCCAACTAATCTCTAGCTGAGCTAGGTATTAATACCAGATCCCGCCCCGCAGTTCCTTGCTTAAGAGGATCATCTTGGTGAGGATGCGCATGTATTTTGGCAGAATGAAGGCGTGATCCTGAAAGTGGGTCGGTTTAGGCTGCGATATCGAATCATCGCCTAAGGCCAAAGCCCAATGACAGATGCGCCATCCCAACCCAACGCGCCCGAAGCCGCTGCAGCGCTTGGCCGCCTGATGGAAGTCATGCGCCGGCTCCGTGATCCCATTGATGGGTGCCCCTGGGACTTAGTCCAAAGCCACGGAACCATCGCGCCCTACACCATTGAGGAAGCCTACGAGGTCGCGGACGCAATTGACCGGAACGATGACGCAGAGTTATGTGACGAGCTAGGTGACTTACTGCTTCAGGTTATCTTTCAGGCGCAAATTGCTGATGAAGCAGGGAACTTCAGATTTTCTGACATCGCCAATGCGATCACTGAGAAGATGCTACGCCGGCATCCGCACATTTTTGGCGACCCATCATCGGATGCCGCAAAGGCCGGCCCCACTGGATGGGAAGCCATCAAAGCAGCGGAGCGCGCAGCGAAGACAGGGACGGACGATCCCCCCTCCAGCGCCCTAGATGGTGTCGCGGCCACCCTTCCCGCCATCGCTCGGGCCTACAAACTACAGCGACGCGCGGGACGGATTGGCTTCGACTTTCCGGACTGGCGGGATGCGCTTGCTAAAACCCACGAAGAACTCGTCGAGGTCGTCAAAGCACAAGATGATCAAACAGCGATGGAAGAAGAGATCGGCGACCTGCTATTCGCTGCAGTGAATCTCGCCCGGAAGCTAGACATCGATCCGGACCAAGCGCTCAAATCCGCCAATGCCAAATTTGAGGCCCGGTTTCGAACAATGGAATCGGCCATCCGCAGCGCCGGCGATGATCCAGCAGACCTGACGCTTGAGGCGCAGGAAGCCGAGTGGATCAAAGCCAAATTGGCGCTGAAGCGCTGATTTTTACTTCTGCAGCAGGTGGATGAGCGCAGATGTATCCCAGCGCCCGCCGCCATCTTGCTGCACATTCTTGTAAAGTTGGTCGACCATAGCTGTCGCTGGCAAGCGCGCGCCGTTCCGTTCAGCTTCAGCGATGCAGATGCGCAGGTCTTTCCGCATCCAATCAACAGCAAAACCGAAATCGAACTTGCCATCGACCATCGTCGATCCGCGATTTTCCATCTGCCAGGATTGCGCCGCACCCTTCGAAATGACTTCCAGCACAGTCTCCATATCGAGCCCGGCCTTGGAGCCAAAGTTAAGCGCCTCAGACAAAGCCTGCAGCAGCCCGGCGATGCAAATCTGGTTGACCATTTTGCAGAGCTGACCACTACCCGCTTCGCCAATCAGCGTGACTGCACGGCCGTAGCTGTCCATCAGCGACTTTGCTTTCTCAAATGGCTCAGCATCACCGCCGCACATGACCGTCAATGCACCATTTTCAGCGCCCGCCTGGCCGCCAGAAACGGGGCCATCCAGGAACGCGATGCCAGCTTTCTCAGCGGTCTCATAAAGCTCACGAGCCAATTCTGCGGAGGCCGTAGTGTGATCGACATAAATGGCACCGACTTTCATTGCGCCGAATGCGCCATGGTCACCAGTTGCCACGGCCCGCACGTCGGGATCATCGCCGACACAGGCAAACACGAAGTCTGCACCTCTTGCAGCGTCCGCCGGCGTCCGTGCACTCTTGCCTTTATGCTCTTGCGCCCAGGCTTCTGCCTTCTCAAAGGTCCGGTTGTAGACCGTCACTTCATGACCAGCGGCAGCGAGGTGGCCTGCCATTGGATAGCCCATTACGCCAAGGCCCAAAAATGCAGCTTTCGCCATGTAATCTTCTCCTATGAGATCGTGTTTCGAAGCCTATACGGCTTCCGGCGTTGTGATGATGTCGTGAATCTTGTTCCAAATATCTTCGTCCGGCGCAAGCAAGCCAGGGATATCTGCGTTCGACGGCTTATAGGGCTCACCCGAAATCAGCTTGCCCACGCCGCCCGCCTCGCTGTGCATCAAAAACCCTGCCGCGTGGTCCCACGGAAAAAGTTTGGAATAGCCGCCAAAGTGCGACAGGCCTGCCAAGCGCGACATATGCTCATGGCCAACACAGCGGGCGTTAAAAATGCCCCCCATCTTGCCGCGCCCCCTGGCCCAAGTGGCTTGAAAGCCTGTGGACCGCCGGAACATGCGCCCGTAGATTGATCCGTTCATCAAACGGCCTTCGGAAGGTGTGTGGACACTAAGCCGTCGCCCGCCAAACCATGCCCCGCCGCCAAGCGAGCCAACAAACGTGCGGTCGCTATACGGATCATGAATCCAGCCCGCCAAGACCTCATCCTTACGCACGAGCGCCAAAATGACGGCAGAAAGCGGGTACCCAGCGGCAAAGTTTCCCGTGCCGTCAATCGGGTCAATCACCCAGGAAAGGTGATCATCTGCCAGCCCAGCGATGGACGCCCGGCCCTCACTGACCGCTTCCTCGCCGACAATCTGTGCGTCGGGCGTCAGGTCCTGCAAAGCCGCACCTAAGCGACGTTCAACCGCCAGATCGGCGGAGGTTACGAAATCGCCCGCAGACTTTTCAGTCACCTCTGCGCGCGAAAGCACACCGAGCTTCGCCTTCACTTCTTCAGCAGCGATTTCAGCAATGATCGCCGTGATCGCATCAAAATCGATATCAGGCGTCATGATGCAGCGCTCGCTTCTTGCACGATGGCGACGCCAGACCAGCGCTTCATAAACCGGTCAACCTCACTTTGCGGCATAGAAGCTTCGACGATCATGTTTTCATCCCGAACTTCCGTGTCGATCTGAAAGCTGACCCGATGCAGCCATGCCAGTGCTTCCCCTGCTGCACAGGGCAGACGCAGAACAATACGGACTGACCCGGCGGAAAGCGCTTCATCGACTGCAATTAAAAGCGCCGGCAACCCCTCCCCCGTTTCGGCGGAAACCATCAGCGCGTCTGGCTGCTGCATTAAGCGCGCGCGTTCATCAGCAGTAGCAGCATCAGCCTTATTATAGACGTCCAGAATAACGCGGCTTTCGGCATCAACGCCTAAATCGGCTAGCACGGTTCTGACATCGCTGGCTTGCTCGAACCGTTCTTCATTCGCGAGATCATGGACATGCAAAATGACGTCCGCAGCGGATACTTCTTCCAGCGTCGCGCGAAAAGCCTCGACCAGCTCCGTCGGGAGTTCGGCGATAAAACCAACGGTATCTGAAAATATTGACGTTCGGCCAGACGGCATTTCAACGCCGCGCATGGTTGGATCCAACGTGGCGAAAAGCTGATCGGCGGAGAGTACGCCCGCACCCGTCAACTTATTGAACAGCGTGGACTTGCCGACATTCGTATAGCCAACCAACGCAACCGTTGGCGTGTCATTGCGCTTACGGCCGCTGCGATGCTGCGCACGCGTCCGGCGAACATCATCCAACTGCCGCTTGATCCGTCCGATTTGGTCGTCGATTGAACGACGGTCAAGCTCCAACTGACGTTCGCCCGGGCCACCCATAAACCCAGCACCACCGCGCTGCCGCTCCAAATGCGTCCATGATCGAACAAGTCGTGTGCGTTGATAGCTGAGCGCTGCAAGACTGACCTGAAGCACGCCTTCCCGGGTCCGCGCGCGCGCACCAAACACTTCAAGGATCAAGCCGGTCCGGTCGAGGATCTTGACGCCGACATCGCGTTCAAGATTGCGCTGCTGAACCGGTGAAAGTTGGCCATCAATGATCAGCAGACTTGCGTGGAGGTTCTTCGCCTCCTCCGTTGCTTCCTCAATGACGCCAGCGCCAAACAGTGTCGCCGCCTTCGGTTTCGTCACGCGCACTTCGCGGGAATAAACAACGTCCAGGCCAATGCCGCTCGCGAGACTGATAGCTTCTTCCAGAGAGGCGGCAGTTTCCGGCCTTGGCCCCATTCGCGGCAGTTCAGGCCTTAGGATGATGGCGCGTGTTGGGCCATCATCATGTTCACCGTCGCCCAACGCTATTCGGCCTCATCTTCTGGTTCGCCGGTTGCATCCTGCAGATTAACAGGGCTTGAAGGCATAACCGTCGAAATAGCGTGCTTATACACCAGCTGTGAATGCCCATCACGGCGAAGTAGCATGCAGAAGTTATCAAAAGACGTGATAACCCCTTGAAGCTTAACGCCATTGATCAAAAACACTGTCACAGGAAGCTTCTGCTTCCGGACATAGTTCAGAAAAACATCTTGGAGGTTTTGAGACTTCGCGCCGCTCATGCTGGCAATCCACATGCAATGGGTCTTTTGACGAAGCTGACCACATGTCGCTCGCCGCAACCGCTTATTGTTGAAGTTCTAATGTGCACCCCGTACCTGCATTCTACAAGTGCCTCTGCCATTTGCGCTCAATCTGCGGCGCTCAGCGTGTGGTCATTGTAGAGGTCAAACATGCGCTGCGTGACGGGTCCAACGGTGCCATTGCCAATCGTAGTACCGTCAACCGACGTGATCGGTTTGACAAACGACGTCGCACTGGTGATGAACATCTCCCTGGCACCAAGCATGAAGTTGCGATCAAACCGGTCCTCGTTGACCTGAATTTGCGCGCCCGCCGCCAGCTTCTTCACTGCTGCCCGCGTGACGCCGCCCAGAATTTCTGGCCCGAGCGGGTGCGTATGCAGTGCCCCCGCCTCATCGACAATCCATACGTTGGAAGACCCGCCTTCCCGCACAACTCCGTCATCGGCTATGAAAATTGCTTCAGCCGCTCCGGCTTCTTTGGCCTTCTGTTTGGCAAGAATATTGGCGAGTAATCCGACGGATTTAATATCGCAGCGCGCCCAACGCTCATCCCGCAACGTGATGGCGCTTTGGCCAGCAGGCTTATGGCCAGCCGCAGGCCAACTGCGCGCCCGAGCTGAACAAACCAGCGCCGCTTTCACTGGACCTGGGAAAAAGTGATCCCGTGGCGCAACGCCCCGTGTCGCCTGCGCATAGACAAAACCTTCGCGAATGCGGTTTCGCCGGATGAGCTCATTCAACACCACCCGAAGTGGTGCCTCAACCATGGGCGGCTGGATATCCAACTCACCAAGTGAGCGCCCCAGCCGTGCCAAATGCGGCGCTGCATCGACCATTTTGCCGCTGCGCACCAGCACTACTTCATAAACACCATCAGAAAACTGATAGCCCCTGTCCTCAAAATGGACCAGAGCTTCTGCATGGGGCCTATAAGCCCCATTTACATATACGACACGGCCCATTGTGGCCCCCTGTTTGCGCCTAGAAGAATTCAAAGCGGACTTCGAACAACCGCTCGACCCGCCGCACGACCGATTCCTCGGTGAAGATAACAACCCGGTCGCCCTCATGAATACGCGTATCCGGCTTCGGCATAACGACTTCATCATTGTGCATAATGGCACCAACAATGGCACCTTCTGGCAATGGCAGCTCACCGACCTTTTTGTTCACGATGGCGCTGGTCGCCAAGGCATCAACCTCGAGCACTTCGCCAAATCCGTCACCGATAGAATGCACTTCACGCACGCGTCCCCGCCTAACGTGACGAAGGATGGTGCTGATCGTGATTTCGCGCGGGTTCACAACGACGTCGATGTCCAACGGATTCACCAGTGCAGAGAACGACGCCCGGTTAATCAGTGAAATCGTGCGTCCGGCACCTGCGCGTTTGGCCATAAGGGAGGCCAGAATATTGGTCTGATCATTGTTGGTAACTGCAATAACCGCATCCGCATCATGAACGCCGGCTTCTTGCAGGATCTCTGGTTCCAAGGCATCGCCGTTAATGACGATAGAGCCCTGCATATATTGCGCCGCAGACTCGGCCTGGGCCTTATCCATTTCAATAATACGAACGCTGACATTGCCGCTATCCAGCGCATCGGCCATCATCATGCCGATATTGCCGCCGCCGATCACCACGACCCTTCGCGCCTGCTGCTCTTGATGGCCAAACGCAGCCATAGCGCGGTCCATGTGTTCAGCCGCAACAATGAAATACACCCGGTCCATCGGGAAAATCTGATCATCTGGATCCGGGATGAAGTGTCGGTCTTCGCGGTGCACACCAATGACCGTGATCTGCAAATCCGGGAAGAGCGCCGTTAACTGGCGCAATGGCGTATTGATTACCGGGCAATTATCAGCGATCCGAACACCGATCAGGCGGGCTTTGGAATCCATCAGCGGAATGAGTTCAAATGCACCTGGTGCCGTTACCCGACGGACAACAGCACGTGCCACCTCAGCCTCAGGCGAAATTATCACGTCGATCGGCATGTGGTCGCGCGAGAACATGGCGCGCCAATTCTCGGACATATAGCCCTTGGTGCGAATGCGCGCGATCTTCTTCGGCACGTTAAAAAGCGAATGTGCGACCTGGCAGGCAACCATGTTCACTTCATCGGACGCTGTAGCGGCGATGAGCATATCGGCCTCATCAGCGCCAGCTTGTTGCAGAATATCAGGATCAGACGCATGACCTGTGATCGCCTGCACATCCAAGGAATCCCCGAGTTGCTGGGCCAGGGCCGCAGACTGATCAACCACCACAACGTCGATGTTTTCGAGCGCCAACTGCCTGGCAATACTGACGCCAACCTGACCTGCGCCACAGACAACTACTCTCATGCTCCGTCCTCATCGGAATCCGCCGCAGCACCCTCGCCACCGGGGCCGATATTGAGCGCACGCATTTTACGATGTAGCGCTGACCGCTCCATCCCAACGCTTTTCGCAGTTTTGGAGACATTGCCGCCAAACCGGGCGATCTGGGCGGACAGGTAATTCCGTTCAAACACCTCGCGCGCTTCTTTCAACGGCAATTCCATGACCTCCGTCCGGCGTTCGGACAACAGTGAGGCAGGATCTTCTTTCAGGATATCTGGCGGCAAAGCTTGCATCCCGATCTCCTCATCAACCGCACCTGGGGCCATAATAAGCAACCATTCCACAACATTCCGTAATTGCCGAACATTGCCTGGCCAAGCATGAGCCTGCAGCGCGGCCATTGCGTTGCTAGAAAGGATACGGCGCGGCTGGCCAGAGGCTGCAGCGCGCTCAATAAAGTAATCAATGAGGATTGGGATATCATCGACCCGGTCCGCGAGCGCTGGCGCTTCGACAGGCACAACGTTCAGCCGGAAGTACAGGTCTTCCCGGAAGCTCCCCTCCCGCACTGCGGCCTGCAGATCACGGGATGTGGACACAAGCACTCTGACGTCAACAGATATCTGATTGGCAGAACTGACAGGCGTGAACGTCTGTTCCTGGATGACCCGAAGCATCTTCGCCTGGGTTTCCAATGGCATATCCGCCACTTCATCCAATAACACTGACCCGCCATCTGCATTCTGCAGTAAGCCGGGGGTTATAATGCCGCCGGCTGTTTCTTCGCCGAAGAGAGCCGCTTCCATCGTCTCCGGCCGAATACTGGCGCAATTTACTGCGATAAAAGGCGCATCAGCTCTATCGGACTGTGAGTGGATGTTACGCGCAATGACCTCTTTGCCTGCACCACTGGGCCCGGTGATCAAAACACGGCTGTTGACCTTAGCAAGTCGCGCGATCTGCCCCCGCAACGCCGCCACTTGCTGGGACTGCCCGATTAGCGACCAATCCCGGTGCGTTTGTGCCTTCAACGCCGCGTTTTCCTGACGAAGCCGACCTGCTTCCAGTGCACGACTGACAGAAATGATCATCCGGTCCGCGTTAAATGGCTTCTCGATAAAGTCATAAGCACCGTCTTGGATGGCATTCACTGCGGTTTCAATGTCTGAATGCCCACTCATCATCAGCACGACCGTATCCGGGCGCTCCTTCTGGATTGCCGTCAGAACTTCAAGGCCGTCCAGCAGGCTGCCCTCAAGCCAAACATCCAGGACAACGACCGGCGGACTTTGGTCGATAACCTGCCTCAGCGCTTCATCAGAGCCGCCAGCAGTCGCAATCACCCAGCCTTCATCTTCCAGCAGACCAGACAAAGTCAGCCGGATGTCAGCCTCATCATCGACGACCAGTACATCGACCGCCATGGGTTTGCTCTCCTAGGGTCAGGCCCCATAAAATTGATCCGTTTCGTCCATCATAGGACGTCCGCGCGGCGCTGTGCTAGGCGCAGCGCAGGCTGGATGCCTTCTCAAGCCTAGTATAGCGTCGCGCGGACGTCCTATGTTGGACCCGAAGGGCGCGTCTCCGCTGCACGCCGGCCGCGTCGCAAAGCCTTAAAAGGGCCCCACCCTTCCTGCGCCTTTGCTCCT
>CALLKY010000088.1 GCA_938083135.1 uncultured Alphaproteobacteria bacterium
GCCACGTTCCGCAGGCGACAGATGTGTAATATCCCGGTTCGCCAACAGAATATCGCCGTCTGTGACGTCCTCATGGCCGGCGATCATCCGCAGAGTCGAAGACTTACCGCATCCGGACGGGCCGAGCAGACAGCAATAAGCACCGCTATCGAAGGTGTGATTGAACCTATCTACAGCAATGACATCGCCATACGCTTTTGTTACCGCCGCCAACTCCAAACTCGACAACAAGGACGCTCCTGCAAACCGGTCTTCATAGACCGTTAAGCAAGACATATGCCAAGCGAATGCAGCCGCCATTTTCCTGCGATACTGACAGCAAGCGGCTGGAAATTATTTCGGTGCTGCCCCAATTGTAGCCTTCCCGCTTAAAAAATAGGCGCCTTCTCAGCTATACGTGAATAGTACCTGATAAACGGCTGCATGCGTCTTCTACGCAGTTGACCGACTTTGTCGCCGTTCAAGGATGAACAGCCTTTGGGCGCGCCTGAACGCGCAGAGGGAGCCCCGCCTGACCCCAGATTGACGATGGTACTTTGGCAATGACCGTTTTGGCTCACACCAGCCGTTGGCGCAGGGTGCCGCGAAGGTCCGCTTTCCGCCCATACTTACCAATTTGGGGGATGTTGATCGGAGATGCTTTGTCCGCATTGCGGACCTTAGCGATTTCCAAATGAATGAGACCACACTCCGATGCCGCCTGCAATTAGATTGATCGCACACGCCCCGCCCGCCTACATTGGCGCTTCAAATCGGTGAATGAGTGGGTGGTATGGCGGATCAGTTTGATTATGTGATTGTGGGTGCGGGGTCGGCGGGGTCGACGTTGGCGGCGCGGTTGGCGGAGGGGAGTGGGGCTAAGGTTTGCCTGCTGGAAGCAGGGCCGCCGGATTGGAATCCGTTCATCCACATTCCTGCGGGCTTCATGAAAACTCTGACCAATCCGCGTGTGAACTGGCTGTATGATTCGGAACCGAGCAAAGGCACCAATGGGCGTCGGGTCCATGCGCCGCGCGGCAAAACGTTGGGCGGGTCGTCCTCCATCAACGGGCATATTTATAACCGTGGCCAGCGGATGGATTTTGACGGCTGGGCGCAGATGGGCAATCGCGGGTGGGGCTATCAGGATATCCTGCCCTATTTCCGCCGCACCGAACGCCGGATCGGCAATGGCGACGACACGTTTCGGGGCCGCGACGGCAATTTGATCGTTTCCGATATCGACTGGCAGGACCCGCTTTGTGAAGCGTTTTTGGATGGCGCAGTCGGCCTCGGCATTCCGCGCAACCCGGATTACAACGGCGCCACCCAAGAAGGTGTTGGCTATTTTCAGCGGGCTATTCACAAAGGCCGCCGCGTTTCTGCCGCCCGGGCGTTCCTGCACCCGGCAAGAAAAGCGACGGGCCGTATCGATGTGCGGACCAATGCCCATGCAAGCGGCTTGATCTTGGAAGATGGGCGCGCCAAGGGCGTTCGCTATGCCAAGGGCGGGCGCGGCGGCGCTGAAGTTGAGGTGTATGCGTCTAAGGAAGTGATCCTGTGCGGCGGCACGGTGAACAGCCCACAATTGCTGCAGCTTTCCGGTATCGGTGAACCGGAAATGCTGAAGTCGCGCGGTATCGAGGTTGTCCATGCTCTGCGGGGTGTGGGTGAGAATTTGCGGGACCATTATCCCGTCCGACTGGTCGGCAAGGTCGAGGGCATACGGACCGTGAATGAACGGGTGCGCGGCCTTAATCTCGTCGGCGAAGTGCTGAAATATGCGGCGACCCGCAAGGGCGTTCTGGCGCTTTCGCCAACGCTGGTGCATTGCTTCTGGAAGTCTGACGAGGCGCTAGATAAGGGCGATCTGCAACTGACCTTCACGCCCGGCTCCTACAAGGAAGGCGTGCAGGCGCAGTTGGACGATTTCCCGGGCGTGACCGTCGCAGCCTGGCAGCAGCGGCCCGAAAGCACGGGATACATACGTGCGCGTTCAGCCGATCCATTCGAGAAGCCTGAAATTCAGCCAAACTATCTGGCCCATGAGATCGACCAGCGCTGCCTGCTTGGCGGCGTGAAGCTGGCGCGACGACTGCTCAGCACGCCGGAGCTTGGCAAATATGTGCGCCAGGAACACCTGCCCGGCCCGGACGTTCAAACTGATGATGAGGTGATGGACTTCGCGCGCGGGATTGGCACCACGGCGTTTCACCTAATGGGCACATGCCGCATGGGGCCAGAAACGGACCCGATGTCTGTGGTGGATGATCAATTGCGGGTGCGCGGTATTCAGGGGCTGCGGGTGGTGGATGCGTCCATCATGCCAACCATGCCATCGGCCAATACCAATGCCTCAACGCTGATGATTGCGGAAAAAGCAGCCGATATGATCCTGAGCCGCGAAGCACCGGAAACCGTCTCGCTGTAGCTATTTGCCCTTGCGCAGACGGCATTCGCGCAGTCTCCTGTTTGCGAACGGGAGGATTGCGGCATGGATTATGATTTCATCATCGTCGGCGCAGGGTCAGCCGGATGCGTTCTGGCGAACCGATTAAGCGCGGACCCGAAGAACAAGGTTCTGTTGCTGGAGGCTGGGCCAGAGGACAAGAATTTCTGGATCCATGTGCCCCTTGGCTTCGGCAAAACGCTTACCAATCCGAACGTCAACTGGCGCTTTGAGAGCGAGCCGGAAACCCACGCTGCGGGCAAGAATGACTACCTGCCGCGGGGTAAGGTGCTTGGCGGATCATCCTCAATAAACGGCATGGTCTACATGCGCGGCCAACGCCAGGATTATGACCATTGGGGCCAGCTTGGCTGTCGGGGATGGTCCTATGAGGATGTGCTGCCCTATTTCTGCAAAGCTGAAAGCAATGCGCGCGGGGCGGATGAATTTCACGGTGGCGACGGACCGCTCCAAGTATCGGACCTCCCCGATGTCACGCCAATCGTTCGGGCATTCCTGGCGGCAGGCCAGGAAGTGGGTTTGCCCCTGAACCCAGATTTCAACGGGGCGGAGCAAGAGGGCATTGGGCTAACGCAAGTCACGATATCGAAGGGTAGGCGGAACAGCGTCGCCCAAGCTTATTTGAAGCCTGCCCGGTCCCGCCCAAACCTTCATGTAGAAACGCATGCTCATGCACACCGGGTGGTGTTTGATGGCACCAAAGCTATGGGCGTTGTGTATGATGTAAAAGGGTTAGTGAAGGAAGCTAAAGCTTCGAGAGAGGTAATATTGAGCGGTGGTGCATATGGTTCGCCGCATCTGTTGCAACTCTCTGGCGTGGGTGATCCGGAGCGGTTGAAGGCTGTTGGTATTGATGTCCGGCATGCGCTGCCTGCCGTTGGTGCCGCCATGCAGGACCATCAGATTTTCCGTATGCGGTGGCGGCTCAAGGGCAAGCTTGGCACGTTCAACGAGCGCGTTCATGGCCTGCGAGCACTCGCCGAAGGGGCGCGGTACTTCTTCAACAAAACAGGTGTGCTGACCAACCCAACCAATCCAGTGAACGCGTTCTTCCGTAGCCGGCCAGAGCTGGCATCACCAGATATCCAGCTGCAGTTCTTCCCGGGTAGCTATCGCTCCATCCGGGACCGCACGCTGGATAAGGACCCCGGCGTGACGCTTGGACCGACGCTGCTGCGCCTGGAAAGCCGAGGGTCCGTCCATGCCAAGTCTGCCGATCCCCATGCAGACCCGGCTATCCACACAAATGTGCTGGGAACGGAGGCAGACCGTGAAACCACAATCCGCGCCATGCGTTTCACCCGCAGCCTGATGGAGACGGCAGCGATGCGCCCACACTACGACCACGAAATCGGCCCCGGAACAGACGCACAGACGGATGATGAGCTTCTGGCCTATGCACGGGAAATCGGCGGGTCTAACTGGCACCCCGCCAGCACCTGCAAAATGGGGGTCGATAGCGACCCCGGCGCCGTGGTAGACACAGCCTTGCGCGTGCGCGGACTTCAAAACCTGCGTGTGGTCGACGCGTCTGTGATGCCGACAGTGGTGTCTGGAAATACGAACGCCCCGACGATCATGATCGCGGAAAAAGCCGCAGATCTGATATTGTCGCGGTAGCGGAGACCTGAACGTGACTGATGCCCAATTTACAGGCCCAGCCTGGAACCTCCCTGAAGACGACGGCCTGATTTTCGCCGCGACGCTTGATGGCCGCGGCGGCGCAGAACTTGGCGATTGGTCAACTGTGGAGAATTGGCGGGTAAATGATGCACCGGTTTGGCTGCATCTCGACCGAACGTCGCCCCGCGTTCAGCAATGGCTGCGTGACGATAGTGGGCTGACGCCGATCACGGTGGAGGCGCTGCTGGCGGAAGAAACGCGTCCTCGCATGTTTTATGGTAAGCGCGGCACCGTCGCGATCCTGCGCGGTGTAAACACCAATCCAGGTGCGAACCCAGAGGATATGCTGTCGCTGCGCATTTGGTCAGATGGTCAGCGGATTATTACGCTCCGACATCACCGTTTGCAGACCCCGCGTGATATTTTGACCCGCTATCTGGAAGATCAGACCGGCCCTGAGAGCATTCCGTCCCTGTTTGAGCGTCTGATTACGCGCCTGACCGAACGAATGGCTGGGGTTATCCATGGTTTCGATGACTTACTGGATGAAGTCGAGTCAGTGTTGACCACCACAGAGCCCTTGGCCGCCCGCAAGCGCATTCGGGAGACGCGGCAGGATATCCTAATCCTCCGTCGCTATATGGCACCGCAACGGGATGCCGTAGCCATGCTGCATGCCGAACCGCCGAAATGGCTGGATGAGACGGATCGTTTGCGGCTGCGGGAGACTGCGAACAGGTTGATGCAATATGTGGAGGAGCTGGATGCGGCGCGTGAGCGGGCCAGCGTACTGGATGACAGTATCGGCAACCAAATGGCCGAGAAAATGAATAAGAACATGTATGTTCTGTCGATCATCGCGGCAATCTTCCTGCCGCTGGGGTTCGTAACCGGTCTGCTTGGCATCAATGTTGGCGGCATCCCTTGGGCTGAAAATACAAACGGTTTCCTGCTGACCGCGATCTGCATTGGCGCGATCGTTGGGTTTGAGATTGTGCTCTTCAAGTTCTTGAAATGGATTTAGCCGATATGACGAGCAGCCACTGGACGCAGGAAAAAATGCATGGCTGATCCCAAACCAGATGTGGCCGTACCGCCACCGGAGACGGCAGAACAGGTTGTTGAAGGTGTGCGTGGGCGGATAGAGCCTATCCTCACCTATGTTCAGAAGACCAGTGAAAGCCTCGCGGAGACTTATTTTTCTGTCGATGGGCTTATCTTGCTTGCGGTTGTCGCAGGCGCTGGCGTGCTGGCCTATTTTCTCTCGCGCCCGCTTCGGGCGCTGATCACCCGGGCGTGGCCACGGGACGCTGACGCCAGCACGCGACGTGGTTTGGAAACCGTGCAGCGCCTAGTCTTTCCTGTTGTATGGAGCCTATTGCTCTGGATTTCGACGGAAACCCTTTCCGCGCTTAACCTACCCAATGAGCTTTCGCGCATTGTCGCCAGCCTGCTGAATGCATGGGTCGTCATCCGGCTGTTCACCAGCTTCATGCGAGATCCGCTGTGGTCGCGCACGATCGCAGCCGTCGCGTGGACGATTGCCGCGCTCAATATTCTGCATCTCCTCAATCCCGCGATCGCCCTGTTGAGCAGTGCGGCATTCACCGTCGGTGAGCGTGAAATATCGCTCTATATGATCCTGAAGGCGGGTGTGATCGCGCTTGTGTTGATCTGGTTCGCTAGCGTGTTGTCTACGTTCATTCAAGGCAGGGTCCGCAGGGCGCAATCGCTAACGCCGTCAGCCCAGACATTGATTGGCCATGCGGTCAGGATCGGCTTGCTATTCGGCGCAATCATCATGGCGCTCAACGTTATCGGGATTGATCTTACGGCGCTTGCAGTGTTCTCCGGTGCCATCGGTATCGGCATTGGTTTCGGCCTGCAGGCGATTTTCAGCAATTTGGTTGCTGGTATCATCATGCTGTTCGAAGGTGGTATTAAAGTTGGTGACTTCGTGGACCTGGACCAGGGGTTAACGGGTGAGGTCAAAGAGATTGGCATCCGGGCAACCCGGGTCACAACCAATGACAATGTTGATATTCTGGTCCCGAATGCGGAGTTCATTAACAACCGCGTGACCAACTGGACGCTGCGTGAAGGCTTTCGCCGCATGCGATTTTCGTTCGGCGTTGCCTATGGCACGGATAAAGAGCTCGTGCGCAAAGCCGCTTTGGAGGCGGCTGAGGGCGTGCCGCATCAGCTCATGGGCACCGGTGCCCGCGCGCCGGAAGTATGGTTGACCGGGTTTGGCGATAGCAGCCTGGATTTCGAGCTGGTAGTATGGCTGGCACCGGAGGCCGTGAAGCGGCCGGGACGTGTGAATGCTGATTACACCTGGGCGCTGGAGACAGCGCTGACCAAATACGGTATCGAAATTCCATTCCCGCAAAGAGACCTGCATTTCCGGTCTGGCGAAATTCCTGTACGGATCGATCCGCCTGTATCCCCTAAAGAAAGCTCGTAAACATGGCCGCTGGCAGTTCCACACGCGTTGTAATGATCGCGTTTATCGGCAATGCGCTGATCGCCGTATCGAAACTAACCGCTGCAGCGATTACCGGCTCATCTGCGATGTTTGCAGAGGGCATTCACTCGATTGTCGATTCAGGCAATCAACTTCTCCTGCTTTACGGCATTAAGCGATCAACCAGACCTGCAGATACGCGCCATCCATTTGGATACGGCATGGAGATCTACTTCTGGAGCTTTGTCGTTGCGATCCTGCTGTTCTCTATTGGTGCAGGTGTGTCGCTATATGAAGGCATTGAAAAGATTAAACATCCGCACCCCGTTGCAAGCCCGCATATCAACTTCATCGTTTTAGGGCTGGCTATGGTGTTTGAAGGCTACGCGTTCTGGGCGGCCATTAAGGAAATGAACCGCCGCCGCCGACCGGATGAGAGCGTTTTCTCCTACATTCGCCGGTCTAAGGATGCGCCGCTGGTCGTTGTGCTGTTGGAGGATGCAGGGGCGATGTTCGGTCTCATGATCGCGACGATCGCGCTTGCTGGCGTCCTCCTGCTGGATTTGCCAGTTTTGGATGGCGTTGCATCTGTCATCATTGGCATTTTGCTGGCGCTTGCTGCTGTTGTGTTGGCCATTGAGACAAAGGCGTTGCTTATCGGCGAGGCGGCATCACCGCGCATTCAGAAAGGCATCCGGGATATTGTTGAGGTAGATCAAAGCATTATTGCCATCAACGAAGTGCTGACGATGCATTTTGGACCAGAGGATATCTTGTGCGCGCTCAGTGTCGATTTCGCGGATACGGCATCATCGATTGATGTTGAGGCCTCGATTTCAGACCTGGAACGCAGCATCAAGGCTGAGTTCCCACAGGTCAAACGATTGTTCATTGAGGCGCAGAGCGTACTTGCGCATGCGAAATCAATCGAGGTCGCGGATATCCACAAAGAGGACGGCGCAAAAACCTGATCCACCTACTGTAAGGTGGAGGCCTCACGTAGCGCCTTGGCATCTCGGCCAGCAAGGGCGGCGTCCACGGATTGTCGCAAGGTTGCTAGATCAAAAGGCTTGGCAAGCACGGCATGGGCCAGGGCATCCAGATTGTGGGCGCGCTGGCGTTCGTGGGCATAGCCGGACATCAGCAGAATGCGCATGTCTGGCCAATTCTGCGTGGCTTTGAGTGCGAGCGTGACGCCATCCACTTCCGGCATCACGATATCAGACAACAAAAGGTCAAAGTCCCGGTCTGCTAGGACTTCCAAGGCACGTTGGCCATCTTCTGCGACACTGGTTTCATGTCCGCACATATCCAGCGCACGCGCGATGAACGCGCGCACAGTTGGCTCGTCTTCTGCGATTAGAATTTGGGCCATGGGGTTGCTCATGCCGTTGCGAATCTAATTGCCCCTTTCGGGAGCAATCGAAATCATTAACGGCCAGGGGTCTTAAAGCAGTATTAACGGCGGCGAATACCTGTTGGCTTAAGCCGCTACCGCCTCGCCTTCAATCGTGATCCGATGCATCAGGCGGCGCTCGCCCTGGTAGTCGTTGACGGCATAGTGCCAGGTCGCACGATTGTCCCAGAATGCGATTGATCCCGGTTCCCACTGGAAGCGGTAAATAAAAGCTTGGTTCTGGCAGTGTGCATAGAGCGTCTGCAACAGCGGCTGGCTTTCTTGGTCTGTCATGCCTTCAAAGCGCAGTGTGAAGCCGGGGTTCACATAGATCGCCTTCTTGCCGCTGATTGGATGGCGGATCACAACCGGGTGCACGGCGTCTTGCTGGGCCAGTTCGGGGTTCATCAGCCGCCCGCCCAAGTCCTCGCCCCGCTCCTTATAGCGCGCCTTCTTGCCAAAGACATGGCGGCTTGAATGCACCGCGTTCAGCTTTTCAATCGTCGCTTTCAGCCCATCAGAGAGTGTGTCATAGGCAGCGAACATGGAGGAGAACAGCGTATCGCCGCCAAGCTTCGGCGTTTCGCGCGCCAGCAGCATGGAGCCCATTGCTGGAATCTGGTCATAGGTGTGATCTGTATGCCATCCGCCGCCAATATTGGCCTTCTGCTCTGGCTCTTTGCGGACCTCAGCGATCTTTTCGAAGCCATCCACATGGGCGAAGAAGCGGTTGACATCGATCTGGCCGAAGCGCTCCGCGGCAGCAATGTGTTGGTCTGGCGTCAGGTTCTGGTCACGGAAGAACAGCACGCCATGGGCGCCGAGCGCCTCACGGAGCTGGCTGACTGTGCCAGTGTCCATATCTTTGGCGAGATCGACGCCTTCAACAAACGCACCCACATTCGGGCTGGCCTGCCGGATGTTCACATTGATCGCCATATCGCGTCTCCCGTATTTCTATTTGCGACTTAGACTATGCTCACGGCCATATTTCGTGCAAGCGGCGCTATTCTGCTGGATCGCCGCTAGAATAGTCCCATCCAGCACACCCGAAAGGTCGACGCCGAATACCTCCAAGCCGATAGGGTTCGTTTGCAGCGGTGCTTCAAGCATTCGACCGGGGATTTCCCATTTGCGGCTCCTGTCCGATGGTAGCCGAGCCAAATCAGCGCTTTCAAGCATTTTGTGCCTCCAGCTTGGTTCATTGGGTGAGGTGTGGCCAAAAACGGCGGTGATGGTGGCTATAGCGATCCAT
>CALLKY010000089.1 GCA_938083135.1 uncultured Alphaproteobacteria bacterium
CTTTGGACCGTGACGCTGGAATCAAGTGAGCAAGCGTCTGCACCGATCTTGATCACAGGCCTCGGCCCGCTATCCGCCCACACATTGCCGAACATTGAAGGCCGGGAAAGCTTTGCGGGCCAGGCCTTCCACACCGCCCGCTGGCCGCGTGAGCCGGTTGACCTTAAAGGCAAACGCATTGGCGTCATCGGCACTGGTGCCACGGCGATTCAGGCTATTACGGAGATCGCTAAAGACGCTGGCACGCTGCATGTGTTCCAGCGCACGCCGAACTGGGCGGCTCCACTGCATAACCGCAAGATCACGCCGGAAGAGCAAGTCGAGATCAAAGCGAATTATGATGAAATTTTCGCCCGCTGCCGCGAAACTGCGACCTGCTTCATCCACAACACAGACCCCCGCAATGCGCTTGATCTGCCGGCAGAAGAGCGGGAGGCATTCTGGGACAAGCTGTATTCAGAGCCGGGATTCGGTATTTGGGTTGGAAACTTCAAAGACGTTCTGATCAACGAGGATGCAAACCAGCTCGCCAGCGACTACATGGCAAAGAAGATCCGTGAGCGTGTGCGTGATCCCATCGTCGCGGATAAGCTGATCCCGAAAAACCATGGCTTTGGCACCCGGCGCCTACCGCTCGAAAGCGGATATTATGAGGTCTACAATCAGCCGAACGTGCATCTGGTCGATATCAACGAAGAACCGATTGAACGGATCACACCCGCTGGCGTTCAAACGACCGCTACAGAATATGCATTCGACATTTTGATCTACGCAACTGGCTTTGACGGCGTGACCGGCCCCTATGACCGTATGGACATCCAGGGCCCTGGCGGACGGTGCCTCAAAGATGACTGGGTCACACTTCCGCGCACGATGCTTGGCGTGCAGAACGAAGGCTTTCCGAACCTGTTCATGATCCTGGGCCCGCACACAGCGCGCGGCAATATTCCGCGCAACATTGAAGAATTGGTCGATTGGGTGACTGGCATTTTGAAATTTATGCAAGAAAACGGCCATACAAGATGCGAGCCCAAGCATGAGGCTGTGGCGGACTGGGTGACCCGCGTCGAGGAGGCATCTGCGATGCTGCTCTCCGCCGATGTGAATTCCTGGCAGACGGGCGTGAACCAGAATGTGGAGGGTCGCCAAACCCCGCGCGTGCTCGGATATAACGGCGGCACTGTGCGGTATCGGCGTATCTCGGAGGCCATCGCTGCGGGCGGATACAAAGAGTTTCTGTTCGAATAGCCATCTAACGCACATCGCCTATGCGCCAGACGCAACGCCGACACATTGAATTTTTCGCTGCTGGCCCTATCGTTAGCGGCTTGAACTGTCGCCTAACTGAAAGGCTCGCCCGCTATGCCGGAAGCGCCGACGCCAGCATTCGCCGCTGACCTAAAAGACCGCATTCGCGCCATTGTCGGCGCTGCGGGCATTGTTGAAGACGCGGACGCCATCACACCGCTCCTGTCGGAGCCTCGAGGCCTGTTTACGGGTGCGGCGGCAATCGTCGTGCGGCCCGCAAATACGGAAGAAGTGGCCGGCGTTGTGAAAGCTTGCGCTGAAGCGGGCGTGCCCGTCGTGCCCCAAGGCGGCAATACAGGCCTTTGCGGTGGTGCCACGCCTGATGCTGATGGCAGCCAGGTACTGCTATCGCTCTCCCGTATGAACACAATCCGCGAACTTGACGAAATGGATTTCACGATCACCGTTGAGGCTGGATGCATTTTACAAAATATCCAGGGCGCGGCAGAGGACGCTGACCGGCTGTTCCCCCTGTCGCTTGGCGCAGAGGGCAGTTGCCAGATTGGCGGGAATCTCTCCACGAACGCTGGCGGCATCAACACGCTGCGCTACGGCAATGCCCGTGATCTGGTGCTGGGGCTAGAAGTTGTCCTGCCTGACGGGCGCATCTGGAATGGCCTGAAGCGGTTACGCAAAGACAATACTGGCTATGACCTGAAGCACCTGTTCATTGGCGGCGAAGGCACGCTTGGCATTATCACTGCGGCCACTTGCAAGCTATTCCCGCGCCCGCGTGAGGAAATTTCGGCGATCTGTGCTGTGCGTGACGTGGCGGGCGTGATCGAACTTCTATCGCGCCTTCGAACTGGCACGGGCGACCAGATTTCCGCTTATGAGTTCATCCAACGCTTCGGCATTCACCTGGCGATCAAGCATGTCCACGGTGTGCGAGACCCGTTTGACCAGGCGTATGAAAACTACGCGCTGTTCCGCGCCAGTGCGGGACGGGCCGACAGCGGCCTCCGCGATATTGTCGAGGAAACGCTGGGGCAGGCCTATGAAGAAGGTCTAGTCCTGGACGCCGCAATCGCAGAGAGCGAAGGCCAAGCGAAGGATTTTTGGCGCATCCGCGAAGCCGTTGTCGAAGCGCAGATCCCAGAAGGCGGCAGCATCAAACATGATGTGTCCGTGCCGGTATCGCGTATCGCCGAGTTCATCGAGCGCGCCCATGTCGCCGTCGCGGAGACCATTCCGGGTGCCCGCCCATGCGCGTTCGGGCATGCAGGCGACGGCAATATCCATTACAACGTCACGCAGCCAGAAGGCGTTGATAAAGCTGAATACTTGGAGCAATGGCACAAGCTGAACCATGTCATCCATGAGATCGTCGTGGCGATGGATGGGTCTATTTCAGCCGAGCATGGCATTGGCCAACTCAAACGCAATGAGCTGGTCTATTTCAAACCTGAACTGGACTTAGAGCTCATGCGCGGGGTGAAAGCCGTATTCGATCCGGCGGGGCTGATGAACCCCGGCAAGGTGCTATGAGGTTTGGCGCCAGCCTACTCCTGCTGACGCTTGCCCTATCCTTCCGTCCCGCCGCTGCTGAGACTGCCAATATCGCCGTCGCCGCAAACTTCGCAGCACCCGCCCGGGCAATATCAGACGCCTTTGACGGCAAAACCCGGCTGAGCATTGGTGCCACAGGGCAATTGTTCCTGCAGATCAGCCAGGGCGCGCCTTATGACGTATTCCTGGCAGCAGATCAGGTACGGCCTGCTCTCGCCATAGCTGACGGCCTCGGCATCAAGGGCTCAAGCTTCACCTATGCACTCGGGCGTCTTGTACTGTTTAGCGGGGACATCAGCCGCGTTACTGGGCTGGAAAGCCTGCGCGACCAAAGCTTACGTAAGATCGCCATTGCCAACCCTGCGACCGCTCCATACGGCGCTGCCGCGCTTGACGTGCTGCAGGCGTTGAATGCGTTTGAAGCTCTGGAGCCAAAAATTGTTCAGGGCAAGAACGTCACGCAGGCGTACCAATTCGCAGCGGTCGGCGCTGCGGACTTAGCGATCGTCGCGGCCTCGCTGACAGTGGGCGGAACCAAACGGGGCTACACGCTGCTCATTCCAGCCGATAGGCATCGCCCGATTGCTCAAGACGCTGTTCTTTTGGCGCGCGGGCAGGACAATGCAACCGCCAAAGCCTTTCTGGCCTTCCTCAAAAGCCCGGAAGCGCTGGCTATTATGCGCCGCTTTAAATATGACGCTCCAATGAATATCAGCAGCGCTTCGAAAACTGATGGATGACATCTGGCAACCGATCTGGCTGAGCATCCGTCTGGCGACCGTCACGACGGCATTCCTGCTCGTGCTCGGCGCGCCGCTGGCTTGGTGGCTTGCGCGTTCGCCTCGCCGCTGGAAAGAGGCTGTGGCCGCAATTGTCGCCATGCCGCTCGTGCTGCCGCCGACGGTGCTTGGGTTTTATCTGCTGCTGGCTTTGGGGCCGGACGGCCCGGCGCAATATTTGAACGGTCATGGCTTGGCGTTCACATTCGAAGGCCTCGTGATCGGCTCAATCATCTATTCGCTGCCATTCGTCGTCCAGCCTATCCGCAATGCGTTTGAGGCCTTCGGGGAAAAGCCACTGGAAGCCGCCGCGACCTTGGGGGCCGGGCCGTGGGACCGGTTTTGGCACGTAGCGCTGCCACTAGCCCGCCCAGGCATCCTTACCGGCGCAGTGCTGGGCTTTGCACACACCATCGGTGAGTTCGGTGTTGTGCTGATGATTGGCGGCGACATTCCTGGCGAAACCCGCGTCCTCTCCATTGCGATCTATGATTACGTTGAGACGCTGCAATGGCGGAAAGCGCATCTGTTAGCAGGCGGCATGGTGGCGTTTGCGTTCATCGTGGTGCTGGCAGTGCTGCTGCTAAACCGCCGCCCCGCCCGCCAGGTTGCCTCAGCATGAGCGGCCAGATCGATGCCGCGTTTGAGGGCGCGCTTGGCGACTTCCGCCTAGATACGACCTTCACGGCCGCCATGTCCGGCGTCACAGCATTGTTTGGCCCATCGGGCTCCGGCAAAACAACCGTCCTCCGCTGTATCGCGGGTTTGACGCGGATGCAGGGTCGCCTATCGGTGAACGGTCGGGAATGGCAAGGTGCAGAGGCCTTCATGCCAGCCCACCAGCGCCCCGTTGGGTATGTGTTCCAGGATGCCAATCTGTTTCCGCACCTGACTGTCGCTGGAAATTTGAATTTCGCGGCCAAACGTTCGGGCAAGCGTGCCAATGGCGACAGCCCAGCGATTGATTTCGATGAAACCGTCAGCCTGCTAGGCCTCGGGCCGCTTATGCAACGTATGCCGGCAGCCCTTTCCGGCGGGGAGCGCCAGCGTGTCGCCATTGGACGCGCGCTCCTATCCCGTCCGCAGGTATTGCTAATGGATGAGCCGCTCTCCGGTCTCGATCAGGCGGCCAAGGCCGACATCCTGCCCTATCTGGAACGTTTGACGGATACGCTGGCGATCCCGGTACTTTATGTCAGCCATGATATCGGCGAGGTAGCCCGGCTGGCGGACCATATGGTGCTGCTAAATTCAGGTCGCGCTGTCGCGTCTGGTACAATTGGCGACATGCTGGAGCGCCTGGATCTTGGCCTACTGGTGGAGCCGTTCGAGGAAAGCGTGCTGGCGACCGCCGAAGTCACTGGCCATGATCCCAAATATCGCCTGACGCGCCTGACCTGCTGCGGCCAGCCGTTGACGATCCCCGAGGCCGACCTTGGTATTGGCGAAACCGTGCGTTTGCGCATTCGCGCCCGGGACGTTGCCTTAGCGACCAAGCGGCCAGAAGGCATCAGCATCCGTAATATCCTCGAAGGCCACATCGCGGAGATATCGGCAGCACCCGGTGCGGCTCATGCGGAGACGCTGGTTGATATTAATGGCGCCCGCCTCCGCGCCCGGATCACCCTGGAAGCCTTGGCAGACCTAGAGCTGACCGTTGGGGCGCCCGTCTTTGCCTTGGTCAAGAGCGTCACGTTCGATGGACGCAGCATTGCACAGAAGCAGACTGGCTAGGGTCAAATAGACAGACGGGCCGTGCTGCAGTCCTTGCTTAACCGTCTCCCAGTTCCTAAATATTACATAGAAACACATGACGAGAGCGATATTTATGAAACTCGATACACTCTTGCTTATTTTTACGCTCCTCTGCATTGCGATTTACACCATATTTATTGCTGCCGGCTTTATTGCAATGCTTCCTTGGGGCATTATAGGTCTTGGCGTTATTGGTATTTTTGCGTTTATCGTCTATAAAGTCGGGATGGATCGCCTGCGCAATGCAGAAGATGACTACTACGAGAAAAATATTCACAAGTAATAGGAAGTCAGATGTTAGAGCGGATTGAGCGGCAATTGAATCATTAGGGATTCCGTTTGGCGTTATTTTGTGATTCATCATGAGGGCTGGTGAAGGAGGCCAGCCTGCATGGCCAAAGCCCTCTCTGTCGATCTTCGCCGTCGCGTCGTAGA
>CALLKY010000090.1 GCA_938083135.1 uncultured Alphaproteobacteria bacterium
CAGAAAAGCCGCCGCCCGTAATCTCCCAGATCTCTGGGACGCCATCCGAGACGCCATCGACGACCTCACGCCAAACGACTGCAGGAGCTACTTCACAGCTGCAGGCTATGAACCAGAATGATGGGAATCTGCTCTAGAGCATGTTCGGCCTTGGCTTCCCAAGATGCGAAAAGGGCTCGGACTGCGTTAGAACGCAATCCGAGCCCTAAACAATATACTCAGCCTGGAAGCTTAGTTGCCCTTTGACTTCTCATGCTGGTCGTAGATATAGCCGCCAGCCGCACCAACAGCACCGCCAACGGCAGCACCGCACGCGACACAGCCACCGGTGACCACTGTCCCAACCGCGCCAACGCCAGCGCCAATTGCGCCACCGCTTAGGGTGCGTTCCTGCGTATTTGAAAGGTCACTGCATGCGCCCAAGCCCAATGTAAGGGCGGCAGCAATTGCAGTCATCCTGATCGTCGAAACCTTGCTGTTCATTTTCATTCTCCTTTGGCTAGCAGAGGTGAAGCGAAATGCCGACGTAACGTCACTCAGCGCAGTCTGGTTCCAATATTTTTGTGGCAAATAGAAGGCAGCGGGCTCTAAGTCACCCAAATGTATCTTTAAGCCACTATAACTATTGAATTGCAGTGTGCAAAATTATCTGCAGCGACAGATATTCCACTCAGTCTTTAGATGCGGCATCTGCCAATCGCTGCTGCTTCGCAATCTGTGCCTCACGGCGCGCGATGTAGAACGTTGCGCCGAAGATCACGAGGCCGCCAATTACGGTCCAGAAAGTTGGAACCTCGGCAAACACCAGGAATGCCAGTAGGGCGGAAATAGGCAAGCGGGCGAAGTCGAACGGTAGGACGACGCTAACGTCCGCCGCTTGAAAGGCACGCGTGATACAGAGATGCCCGATGGTGCCTGCACCAGCCAAGCATGTCAGCCAAAAATAGCCCTCCAGCGACGGCCAATCCCAATGGAAGACGGCCAGGATGAGGGAAAGCGGGGTTAGTAGCAGCACCATATAGGTGATAATGGCTTCCGGGCGTTCCGTCCGGGTTAGGGACTTCAGGACAAGCTTATTAATCGCCATGATGACTGCATTGACGAGCGCCAAGATGACCCCAAGCTCCAGCGCACCCAGGCCCGCCAGCCCACCATTGTTGCCGACGACGACAATCATGGCACCCCAGAATCCGACAATGACAGCCGTCCAGCGACGTCGGCGGACGACTTCGCCTAAGATTAAAGCAGCACCAATAGTCGCGAAGATAGGGGAGGTGAACGATAGAGCCGTCGCCTGGGAGATCGGGATTAGTGTTACGGCCCAGAACCCACTCGTCATGCCAATCAGGCCAAGGATCGTGCGCAGCCCGAACATGCCAAGCCGGTTGGTACGAAGCGCGCCAAGGCCAGCTTGGGAAAGCCAGGGTAGCATCCAAAGCAGCGCCAAGGCGTTGCGGAAGAAGACAATGACCGTTGGGTGCAGCTCATAGCTTGCTTGCCGAATGAAGATGGCCATGCCGGAGAAGAAAAACGCCGCCAGCAGCGCATAGACCGTCGCACGAAGGACAGACGGCAGCTTATCAATGGCGACGAATGGGCTGATCATTTAGGCGCACCCCACCGCCGTTTTCGGCGCGGCTGCAAACCGGGAGCTGCCTGGCCCCTGGCTGTCGTATACAGATAATTCGGATTTGGCCCCCATAGACCGCCCGCACCTGGTTTTGAATAAATATGCTTGCGGCGCGCTGGTACACTGCCTGCGATAATCGGCGTGGTTTGCGCAAAGGTTGCGGGCCTGATGTCTGTTGGTTCAGCAGCGATGGCGGCGACGATATCAGCCTCTGTATCCGCAGCGGCGATGGCGGCGGCGCGCGCTCGTCGATGGACCTGGGCCTCACGGTGGGAGATGTACATACCGGCAGCGAACACGACAAAGGCACCAAGCGCTGTCCATGGGCTCAAAATTTCGCCAAGCAGAAGGAATGCCCCGACAGCGCTGATCGGGAAGCGGGCGAAGTCGAGCGGCTGTAGCGCTGATACTTCCTGCATGGAGAACGCGCGCACATGCAGGCTGTGGGCGCCCATGGCCAGGACGCCAAGACCCAACATCCAGGCCCACCCTTCCCAGGTCGGCATTTGCCAAACAAACAGCATTGGCACAAAGGCGATGACTGCCATCGCGAGCGCCTGATAGACCAAAATCGTGTTGATATGCTCTACAGACGTTAGTCGCCGGATGACGATGAGCGTGGCCCCCCAGGTGGCGGAGGAGAACAGCACCAGATAGACGGCTGAATTGACCTCCTGAAAGCCCGGCCGGACGACAATTAGTGCGCCGAGTATGCCGACAATGATCGCGGTCCAGCGCCGCAGCTTCATCTTCTCACCGAGGAATATGGCCGCCAGCAATGTCGCCCAAATTGGGCCAGTGAAGCCGATGGCAGTGAGGTCGGTGATCGCCATCAGGGGCACGGCATAGAACCAGCACATCATGGATGAGCCGTTCAATAGTCCCCGAAAGGCCAACATACCGGGCTTGTTCGGACGCAGCACCGCAGTGCCAGAGGTGGCGAGGACCATCGGCAAAATAATTAGCAGGGCGAAGAAATTACGGAAGAAGGCGATCTGAAACGGATGCAGGCCTGTGTCAGCCGCCAACTTCACAAAGATCGAATTGAACGCAAACATCGAACACGCGCCCAGCATGAACAGCGAGGCGGCGACCGGTTTGATTTCTAGAGTGTTGGATGCGGGCGCAGACATATCTTTCAAAGCGGATCATATACAAAGGGCATGATGCAACCCGTGCAATTTCCGCACGCCCGCTATGCGTGGCGCGCACACGGCCTAATTGACGGCAAAACCCGTTGGCAGCCGCCGGGCTGCTTCGCTATGCTTCCGAATATTGTTTGAATGTTTGCTGAGTGAGATTTTCTATGTCCGAGCCCATGTGGACGCCATCTGAAGCGCGCGTCGCTTCGTCGAATATGCGTGCGTTTATGGATTATCAGGCCGATGTCCATGGCCGGGAATTCGAAGATTATCGCGCGCTGCATGCTTGGTCCGTGGAGGATCAGGCGGCATTCTGGAGCGATTTCTGGGATTGGTCTGAGGTCATTGCTGAAACCAAAGGCGACCGTATCCTGATTGATGGCGATAAGATGCCGGGTGCGCAGTATTTCCCGGACGCCAAGCTGAATTTCGCCGAAAACCTGCTCCGCCACGCCAGTGAAGGCCCAGCGCTGATCTTCCGCCGTGAAGATGGCATGGAGCGGACAATGTCCGGCGATGAGCTGGAAGCAATGGCAAGCCGTGTGGCCCAGGCGCTGCTTGCCATGGGCGTGGAGCCTGGTGACAGGGTGGCCGCATATCTTCCTAACATTCCAGAGAGTGTGGCCTGCATGGCGGGCGCTGCGGCTATCGGTGCCGTATGGACATCGTGCTCACCAGATTTTGGCGTGCAGGGTGTATTGGACCGGTTTGGCCAAATCGAACCTAAAGTCATGTTGACCGTGGATGGCTATGTCTACGCTGGCAAAGGCCAAGATATCCGCGCGAAGGTGGCAGAAGTCGTTGCAGGCCTGCCTAACTTGGAAAAGCTGGTGGTGATCCCATTCCTGGAGAATCGCCCAGATTTAAAGACCCTTCCGGATGCTGAGCTTTTCGATACCTGGCTGGCGGATTTTCCAGCCGGGCCTATGCCGTATAAGCAGCTGCCGTTCGATCATCCCCTGTATATTCTCTATTCATCTGGCACCACTGGCGTGCCGAAATGCATCGTGCATTGCGCTGGTGGGGTACTGCTACAGCACCTCAAAGAGCACATCCTGCATGTGGACGTGAAGCTTGGGGATCGTTTGTTCTACTTCACAACAATGGGGTGGATGTTGTGGAATTGGCTCACGACCGGCCTCGCATCTGGTGCTACACTGCTGCTGTATGACGGCTCGCCGTTTCATCCGAATGGCAATGTGCTTTGGGATTATGCCGCGGAGCACAAGTTCAAGGTCTTCGGGGCTTCGGCAAAGTTTATTGAGGGCTGCCAGAAGGGCGGAATTACGCCGGCGACCACCCATGACTTATCGGAATTAAAGACCATTCTTTCAACTGGCTCCGTGCTTTTGCCGGAAGGCTTCGACTATGTGTATGAGCATGTGAAAGAGGATGTGTGCCTGGCCTCCATCGCGGGCGGGACAGACTTGGTCGCGTGCTTGGTCGGCGGCGACCCAACGAACGCCGTATATCGTGGTGAAATTCAAGCACCGATGCTGGGCATGGATACAGCGACTTTGCTTGAGGACGGCACACGCGCACCGGTTGGTGAGAAGGGTGAGCTTTGCTGCTTGAAGCCGTGCCCCTCCCTGCCGCTTGGATTCTGGGATGATCCAGACGGCTCCCGTTATCATGCGGCTTATTACGATGTTTATCCGAACATTTGGCGCCATGGCGACTATGCGGCGTTCATGGAAACGGGCGGGATGGTGATTTATGGCCGGTCAGACGCAACATTGAATCCTGGTGGCGTGCGCATAGGCACGGCGGAAATTTACCGCCAGGTCGAGCAGTTGGAGGAGGTCGTTGAAAGCATTGTGATCGGCCAGGAGTGGCAGGGCGACACGCGCGTCGTGCTGTTCGTCAGGCTCCGGGATGGCCTGACGCTCGATGATGACCTGATTCAACGCATTCGTAGCCATGTGCGTCAGCATGCTTCGCCCCGCCATGTTCCGGCGAAAGTCGTGCAAGTTCAAGATATTCCGCGCACGCGTTCGGGCAAAATTGTAGAACTGGCGGTGCGCGATATGGTGCACGGTCGCGCCATCATAAATAAGGAAGCGCTAGACAATCCAGAAGCGTTGGAGCACTTCCGTGATCGTCCTGAACTTGCTTGATAGCATGCGGGCGAAGCGCCGCAGCCCCCTGATTGGGGCGGCCAATTCGGCGGCATCGGTTGCACACCGGGCCGCGCCACTCTATATCGGCACATTCGATTAATCGCTCAATCCCTTCCAGGAGTAGCACTGCTCATGTTTTTCCCGCCCGCATACGCTCAGTCCGGCGGCGCCGGTGCCGGCGGCTTCGGCTTCGAACAGATGTTGCCGTTCCTGCTGATCTTCGTGGTGTTCTATTTCCTGTTGATCCGTCCGCAGCAGAAAAAAGCCAAAATGCATCGTGAGATGGTCAGCAATCTGCGTCGTGGTGACCGGGTTGTGACTGCTGGCGGTCTGATCGGCAAAGTCGCCAAAGCGCCAGAAGGCCCTGAGGTTGAAGTCGAACTTGGCGAAGGCATGAAGGTCAAAGTCATCCGGGAGACGATCTCCCAGGTGGTGACCAAATCAGCACCGCCAGAAGGTTCACCGCCACCGGCGGCGAATGAAGATAACAAAGGTGGCGGCCTGCTCGGCGGCCTGTTCAAGCGCTAATTCAAGGGGCGCAAAGCGCGGACCATGCTCTATATTGAAAAATGGAAGGCCGCGCTGATCGTGCTGATCTGCGCCCTTGGAGTGGCATATAGCTCGCCCAATTTCTGGCGGAGCGCTACGGCGGTTGATGATTCCGGTATCCCGGGTTGGCTGCCGAGTAAAACCGTCAGCTTGGGTCTTGATCTGCAAGGCGGCGTCCACTTGCTGCTGCAGGTCGATATCGCTGCCGGTGTCCGATCCCGCGCTGCGGCGTTCGAAGATACGGTTCGCCAATCATTGCGTGGCACTGGTATTCGCCGCACGCCCCCGGAACGGGGCGGGGCAGCAGTTAAGTTCCGCACGTTGGATCCGAATGACGCCCAGCGCGCTGCTGACTTGATCCAGGAGAATGACCCGAGCGCCGTTGTGACTATCGGTGACGCGGGCGAAATCACCGTTGGTTTCACAGAAACCGACGAAGAACGCCTGCGCTTGGCGATGTTGACCCAGACGATTGAGATCATCCGCCGTCGCGTTGACGCACTTGGTACAAAAGAGCCGATCATTCAGCGCCAAGGCGACGATCGCATTGTCGTGCAAGTGCCCGGCTTCGATGAGCCTGAAGTGCTTAAGAAGATTATCGGCACGACTGCGCAATTGGCTTTCCGGCTTGTTGATACAACGTCTGATCCAACGACATTTGTGGCGCGTCCCGGCTTAGAGCGCCTGCCGCAGGCGCTCACGGATGAGCAGAAGGCGATGACGCCGCGACCTCCACCAAGCCAGTATTTCGTTGTCCGAAATTCGCCTGTGGTTCCAGGCGCTTTGTTGATCGACGCACAGCCGTCATTCCAGGATAGCCGCCCCGTTGTTTCGTTCCGCTTTAACGGTGCGGGTGCCAGGCGGTTTCTGGACCTGACCGGTCGTCATATTGGCGAGCCGCTGGCGATTGTTCTTGATAATGAGATCATCAGCGCGCCGACCATTCAGGCTGCGATTGGTGCCAACGGCATAATCACGGGCCAGTTCTCTGTACCTGAAACCCAACGGC
The DNA here is from genome assembly GCA_938083135.1 of uncultured Alphaproteobacteria bacterium. Lineage (GTDB taxonomy): Bacteria > Pseudomonadota > Alphaproteobacteria > Bin95 > Bin95 > VMCJ01. The sequence continues at coordinate 6,451 of CALLKY010000090.1, forward strand.
TTTCGCTGCTACTGCGCTCTGGTGCGCTTCCGGCCCCTGTCGAGTTCATTCAAGAGGCCAGCATTGGCCCTGGCCTTGGCAAGGATTCGATTGAAGCCGGTAAGATCGCCTGCATCGTCGCATTCCTCGCGGTCGCAGTGTTCATGTCAGTTTCCTACGGCCTGTTCGGGGTGTTCGCAGCATTCGCGCTTATTCTGAACGGCGGGATGATCATCGGCGCGCTCTCTGCATTGCAGGCGACCCTGACACTGCCCGGCATTGCCGGTATCGTGTTGACGATTGGCATGGCGGTTGATGCGAACGTGCTGATCTTTGAGCGAATACGTGAGGAATTGTCCATCGGCCAGTCACCGGTGGCAGCGATTGACAGCGGTTACCGCCGCGCACTCTCGTCGATTATTGATAGTCAGGTGACGACGCTGATTGCGGCTGTCATTTTGTTCGCGATGGGCTCTGGCCCAATCCGAGGCTTCTCGGTCACGTTGACCATTGGCATCATCACATCGTTGTTCACGGCGATATTCCTGACGCGGTTGATGGTGGTGATCTGGCTCCGCCGTGCGCCACGCCGCACCAGCTTGCCGATATAAAGGGCAGAGATCATGGCGATTATCCCGCTTCGCATCTTCGGCAACCGCCCGAATTTCAACATCGTTCCTAGCCGGAAGTTTGCATATGTGTTTTCGGCCAGCGCGATTATCGGGGCGATGGTCGCACTGTTCATGCTTGGTTTGAACCTCGGCATTGACTTCCGTGGCGGCTCGCTGATTGAGGTGCGTTACCCAACGCAGCCAAATATCACGGAACTCCGCGGTAAGGTTGATGCGCTCAATCTGGGCGAGGTGACGATTCAGGAATTTGGTGAGCCAACGGACGTACTCGTGCGCGTCCAGCGCCAAGGCGATGCTGTTGAGGACCAAACGACTGCGATTCAACAGGTTAAGGCGGCTTTGGGGGCCGATGCAGAAATCCGCCGGACAGAGTTTATTGGCCCAACGGTAGGCGAGGAACTGAAAGAAGCCGGCGCGATTGCTGTGCTTTTGGCGTTGTTTGGCATCGTCGCCTATGTGTGGTTCCGATTTGAATGGCAGTTTGCTGTGGCTGGCGTTCTGGCGCTTGCGCACGATGTTGCGATCACCATTGGCTTGTTCGCTGTCACGGGGTGGGAATTTAATCTGGCGACCGTCGCAGCCCTGCTTACCATCGCCGGTTATTCGATCAACGATACTGTCGTTGTGTTTGACCGCGTTCGTGAGAACCTGCGTAAGTATAAAACCGAAGCGCTGCCAAGCCTGCTCAACCGCTCCGTCAATGACACGCTGTCCCGCACCGTGATGACCTCTGTCACGACGCTGATCGCGCTTGGGGCTTTGGCGTTCTTCGGTGGTGAGGTGATCCGTAATTTCACTTATGCATTGATTTGGGGCATTTTGATCGGAACGTATTCCTCTGTGTTTGTTGCAGCCTGTTTGTTGTTGCAGTTCAAGGATGTACGGAATATCCGCCAGCCTGCGTCCGATAGCCCACATATCCCGACGCCTGAAATCGACTAAGCGAGTAGGGTAGTCGCGCTATGGCTGACGTCACCCCTGTCATTCCAGCTGGCCGTCAGGTTATCGAAACCTATGGCGAGAACCGGTTCCATGTGTCCGGTGTGCGCTATGTGCATTCGCTATTGGTCCTGCCGGAACACATCATCCAATGGTCACCAGTCACATGGGAAGACGTTGATCTCACCAGTTTTCAGCCACTGATCGACCTGCAGGCGGCTGATGTGCTGCTGCTGGGATGCGGCCGCCGCGCGCAACTGCCGTCTCGGGAAATCCGCCAGGGCTTGCGCGATGCCGGCATTGTGGTGGAGCCTATGGATACCGGTGCGGCCTGCCGCACCTATAATGTGCTGATGGCAGAGGATCGCCGGGTTGCGGCGGCCCTTCTGACCGTCGAATAATCACCGCCCTTTAGTATCGAGACCTGCAATGACCATCAATTGGGATGAGGCCTATGCCAGCCGCGCCGGGCGCATGGGTGCCTCCGAGATCCGGGAGCTATTGAAGATCCTGGAGCAGCCTGACGTTATTTCTTTCGCAGGCGGCATACCGGACCCGAATCTGTTCCCGGTGGAAGCTTTTCAGCAGGGCTTTGCGCGCGCGCTTGGTAAGCCGGCAGAAGCAGAACGCGCGCTGCAATATTCTGTTAGCGAGGGTGCCATTGAACTTCGCGAATGGATCGCCGGTTATATGAAGCGCATGGGCGTGGACTGCACACCTGCCAACATCCTAATCACCTGTGGCTCACAGCAAGCGCTCGAGTTCCTTGGCCGACTGTTCATCGGCCCGAACGATCCGGCACTGGTGACATGGCCGACCTATCTGGGCGCGCTACAAGCCTTCAACGCATATGAGCCGGACTATGCACGCCTTGATCCCCGCGCCAATACCGAAATTCCGGCCCCTGGTGACGGAATGCCCGCACAGTTTGCTTATGTGGTGCCAGATTTCGCTAACCCAACCGGCGAAACACTGACACTAGCGGAGCGAAAGCGCGTTCTGGCGACTGCGGCTGCAGCCAATGCGGTCGTGATTGAGGACGGTGCCTATTCGGCTCTCCGGTATGACGGTGAAGAGCAGCCAGCCCTGATCGCAATTGACAGTGAGACTGAAGGCGGGATCGAGAACTCCCGTGTCATATATTGCGGTACATTCTCAAAGACGTTGTCACCGGGCCTCCGCGTCGGTTGGATCGTCGCCGCAGAACCGCTGATCGACAAGCTGGTACTGGTTAAGCAAGCGTCGGACCTGCATTCAGCGACTTTGAACCAAATGGCTTTGACCTATGTGGCTGAAACCATGTTTGACGCCCAGGTCGCCCTTGTCCGACAAGCCTACCGCACGCGGCGGGACGCCATGTTGGCGTCGCTTGAGCGGCATATGCCAGCTGGCTACAAATGGAGCAAGCCGGAAGGCGGCATGTTTGTGTGGATGGAGGGGCCGAAGGGCCTGGATGCGCGCAAGTTGCTGGACCGTGCGGTTATGCATGACCGGGTAGCGTTCGTGCCAGGCCAGGCGTTTTTCGCAGATGGATCGGGTGCCGAGACGATGCGCCTTAGTTTCTCCCTGGCGGAACCGGCGGTGATTGAAGAAGGTGTGCAACGGCTCGCTAGAGCCATCGCTGCCATGTAGGGCTTGCATAGCGGCAGCGGGCAGGTAGGCTTGCAGCTTATTTATTAGGCTGAGGATCCTACTCCCATGCATGTTGGTGCCCATATTTTCTTCACGGACTATTCCATTGCGCCGCAAGAATTAGGGCCAGCACTGGAAGAGCGCGGCTTTGAATCGCTTTGGCTGCCAGAACACAGCCATATCCCGCTGCCGCGCGTTTCGCCCTGGCCGGGCGGTGGCGATCTTCCGAAGAAGTACTATGACGTGATGGACCCGTTCGTGGCGCTCGGTGCCATCGCGGCCTCCACCAAAACACTGAAGATAGGCACTGGCATTTGCCTTGTGATCCAGCGGGATGTCATCCAACTCGCGAAGGAAGTCGCGACGATTGACCAGCTTTCCGGTGGGCGGTTCTTGTTCGGCGTGGGTGCTGGATGGAACGAGGAGGAAATGGCGGATCACGGCACGGACCCGAAAACCCGCTTCCGCCTGATGCGTGAAAAGATCGAGGCCATGAAGGCCATCTGGACCGAGAACAAATCCAAATATGACGGCGAGTTTGTGAAATTCGGCGAAATGATGACCTGGCCGAAACCCGTTCAGAAACCACATCCGCCGGTTATTGTTGGCGGCGCATTCCCTTATGGTGCGCGCAGGGCGATCCGGTTCGGGGATGGTTGGATTCCGCTAGGCGGTGGCCGCGGCGTTGATATTCCAACCCAGATACCGCACTTCCGCCAAATGGCGGCTGAAGCTGGGCGCAATCCAGATGACATCGAAATCAGTGTTTTCGCCGCCCGCCCGGTTGAGGAGGAGCTGAAGAAGCTCCAAGGTGCTGGCGTTTCCCGTGTAACGTTTGATCTGCCATCCGCACCGTCGGATGAAATCCTGCCGCTATTGGATACATTAGCCAAAATGATCTGACTGGAGGGCCGTTTCTATGCGGATATGCGTCGATGCTGACAAGTGCGAAGGCCACAACCGTTGCTATTCGTTAGCACCTGAGCTGTTCGAGGTTGATGATCTCGGCATCGCCAGCGCACTGAATGACGGCCATGTGCCAGCTGGATTGGAAGCCAAGGCAGACTTGGCCATCGCCAATTGCCCGGAATTTGCTATCACCATCGTTGAGGAGTAACGCCCGATGAGCGACCGTGATCCAAGTGATATGAGCCCGCGCGAAGGGTGCCCTGTCCATGATTGGGCGACAGACTTCGATGTGATGGACGAAGGCTACATCAAGGACCCCGCGCCCGTTTGGGAAGAACTGCGCGATAAGTGCCCGATCGCCCATACCACCCGCTGGGGCGGGGCGTGGCTGCCGACAAAGTATGATGATGTGCGGGAAATGGCGCGCGCTGCACCCACGCTCTCCAACCGCTCTCCCGGTGTTATTCCACCGGCACCAGAAATGCGGGAATTGCTGATTGCGGAAGTAAAGGAGTTCGGCTCAGAACTGCCGCCAATCTCTGCCGATCCGCCAGAGCATAAACCCTACAAACAGCTCATCCTGCCGCTGTTCTCACCCAAAGCTGTTGAAGAATACCGTGCCTTCACCGAAAACCTTGCGAACGAGCTGATCGATAAGCACATCGCGTCCGGCAAAATGGATGCGGCAGTTGATTACGCCCAGCAAATTCCGCCACGGGTGATTGCCTATATCATTGGCATTGATCCTGGCCGCGCCGATGATTTCACGGACTGGACGCGGGGGATTATCGAACTCGGTCAAACGGACCCTGAAGCGCGCATGAAGTACCGCCGCCTGATCCGTGATTTCTTCCAGGAGATGATTGAAGAGCGGCGGGATAACCCCCGTGATGATGCTATTTCCAAACTAATGGCGGCTGAAATCAACGGCGAAAAGCTTAGCGATTACAGTGTCATCGGCGTGTGCTTCCTGCTGTTGGTCGCAGGTATCGACACGACATGGAGTTCAATCGGTTCAGCGCTCTGGCATTTCGGAACCCACGAGGACGACCGCAAGCGCCTTTATGCGGAGCCGGAAATACTGCCAACGGCTGTCGAGGAATTGCTGCGCTACTACAGCCCTGTTGTAATGGCCCGGCGTGTTCTGGACCCGATTAAATTTGGCGAAGCGGATATGGTGCCCGGTGAGAAAGTCATCATGAATTTCCCCGCTGCCAACCGCGATCCAGATGTATTTGATCGCCCAGACGAAGTGGTACTCGACCGCGAACGCAACCGCCACATCGCCTTCGGTGTCGGTATTCACCGCTGTGCCGGTTCTAACCTGGCGCGGATGGAGATGGACGTGGCACTCCGTGTCTGGTTTAACCGCATTGGCGAATTCGAGGTCACTGACCCAGACGCTGTCCGTTGGACAGGCGGCCAAGTCCGCGGCGTTCGGACCGCGCCCATGCGGATCAAAGCCTAGAGCGCCGTGCGTCGCTTGGCCACGCAGCCCGGCATTCTTTCACATCGATTGCGGGCAATTTATCCCGATCAGTCTGATTCAGATTGATCGGGAATTGCCTTAACTCGCCAATAGCCCACCATCTACATGCAGTTCGGAGCCGGTGATGTAGCTGGCGTCATCGCTCGCCAGGAACAGGCAGGCCTTCGCGACGTCTTCAGCTGTGCCGTTGCGGCCCAGGGGCACGCGTTTCAGCATTTTGGCGCGAACAACCGGGTCTGCCGTCGCACCCGATGTCCGCATGGGCGGCATTAGCCCAGGGTGGACTGAATTCACACGGATATTTTCCGGCGCGTGGCGGACTGCGGCGGACTTTGTGATTGTCCGCACAGCACCTTTGGACGCGTTGTAGCCATGGTGAATATTGCTCTGGCCGGTATTGCCGGAAATCGAAGACAGATTGACGATTGAACCGCCGCCTTTCCCCGCCATAACCGGGATCACGTGCTTCATGCCCAAAAACACGCCATCAACGTTGACGGCCATCAACAAGCGCCATCCAGCATCATCAAACGGATCGTCATAGGCGCTGCCGGAAACGCCGGCATTGTTGACCAGAATATCGATCTGGCCGAATGCGCCTTGGGCATTCTGGACTAAGGCCGCCCATTCGCTGTCCTGGGTGACATCCAGCTTCCAATATCGGGCTTCACCGCCAGCGGATTCGATCTCCGCGACGCGTTTTGGGCCTTCTTCTTCCAGAATATCGGCGATAACGACTTTCGCTCCTTCTGCGGCGAAAATCTTTGCCGTTTCTGCTCCCATGCCAAATGCGCCGCCGGTGATGATGGCGACCTTGCCGTCCAGTCTACCTGCCATTCTAGCCTCCTTTTCGGTTAGTTTGCGCGCAGCGGCGCACCAGCCAAGTGCATGCCGCCGTCTGCCAGCAGGAATTCACCCGTGATGTGACTGCCGGATTCCAGGAACATCAGAATGGCTTCTGCCATGTGTTCCGGCCCGCCAGCCCGGCGGAGAGCAGTTGTGTCTTCCAGGTGTTTCTTGGTGGTGTCATACCGCTCAGCACCCATGCCTTCGCGCAGCCAGGAGCCTTGGACGAAGCCTGGACATACGGTGTTCACCCGGATTTCAGGCCCAAGCGCACGGGCCAGCGATAGTGTCATCGTATTGACCGCGCCCTTGGAGGCCGCATAGGCGATGCAGGAGCCTGTACCCATCACACCAGCGATAGACGACACATTCACAACGGAACCATCACCAGACGCCTTTAGGTGCGGGCGTGCAGCGCGGACCATTTGATATCCACCAACCACGTTGATGCGATAGATGCCCAGAAAATCGTCTGCATCCAAGCCATCGAGATCATCGTGCGCCACGAATTTGGTGGTCCCGGCATTGTTCACCAAGCAATCCACCCGGCCCCATTTATCGACGGCGGCCTGCACTAATCGGCGGCAATCAGCGTCTTCGCCGACATCGGCCTTAACGGCAATGGCCTCAACGCCTTTTGCGCGGCATTCCTCGGCGACAGCTTCTGCCGGGCCTTCACTGCGGGAATAGTTGATGACGACGTTGCAGCCCCGGTCCGCCAACATGCGCACCGCAGCAGCACCGATCCCTGAGGAGGAGCCCGTGACGATGGCGACTTTGCCCTTCAATCTGCTTTCCATAATGCGTTGCCTTATTTCATCGGTGAGTGGTCAGAGGGGACCATAAGTGTTGACCACATTTCTTCGATCATGGATCCGCTCTGCTTCAGGAATGCCTGCCAGCCCGGGTCGCCCGCGGCCCCGCCGCGTGCTTTCATCCGTGTATCGAAGTCTTTGTAGGCCCAGATGTGGCAGACCTCATTTGGCTGTCCGGCTTCTGTTGCCCACATGCCGACGATCTTGGAGTATTTTTCACGGTGCTCCATGGCGTCCTTAAAGATCGACGTCCATTTGCCCATAGCACCGGGGCGGAGGCGATAGTTCCGGAATTCATACAGATTGCCATCACTTGCTGGTGCAGTCGGAGCGATATGGGCGTTCAGCAGGCGGATATCCTGGCGGAGCATATGTTCCCGCACCAGCGGGAGGTATTCATTCCCCCAACGCGGATTTTTAGAAAGCTCGATGCGGAGCCGCGCGCGCTCGTTCAAGTCTGAATAGCTCCACAGATGCATGACTTGGTTCAGCGGGCCAACTTCTGTCAGCCAATAGCCTTCCAGCTTGCCGTAATTGTCGCCGCGAATATCACGGGCGACTGTGCCAGAGTTTTTGGCGACCAGCGGCGCAGTGCCAGGCTTTACTGTGTAGGTGCGGAGTTCGTAAATCATGCGGGCTTCCTTCAATCAAACGGTCTCGTTCGATAGGAAGCTTAGCCGTGCATTTCTGGTCCGGCTATAGGGTCTCGAAAGCTTCCTTGAAGCCGTTGCTCGAGATCGGCATTTGAACATCTTCACCGTCCCGGCCACGGCCAGTGATGGATGCGTCGCCACCAGCCTTCAGCGTTTCGATGGTCGCAGGATCAAGCGACAGGATCGCGCGGCAGCCGGTTGGCAAGCATTGTTCAAACGGTAGCGGCTTGGCAGACCCGGCAGCGTTGATCTTCAGACCCGTCGGGATGTGCATGCCAAGCGGTACGTCAATCATCGCCGCCACCCGGTCACGCTTTGGCGAATAGGCGACAATCACGACCATGATTGGCCGCTCACCGGCTTTTACGGTTTGGATAAGGAAGCAGCGCTCACCCTTACCTGCCTTTTCACATTGCTTCGCCCAATCCCCAAAAGTCTGGGTTTGTGCGAAAGCAGGGAGGCTCACGCTCACGGTGAGCATGATTCCAAAGGCGATAAGACTGTTGGCGACGCTTTTCATGGCTTGGATATCCTCTAGGATAGCTTGAATCGCAAGCAAATTTTTTTGAGCACCCCACCCGATGACCGGCGGCAACAGCGGCGCGAGCGCGCCGATACGGGACGAAAGCGCTGCTGGCCTAACGGCGCGGTTCGGCCCAGCTTACCGCTGGCTGGTCACTGCGACGGGGCTTTTCGGTGCCTTTGCGATGGTTTTGTCGGCGACAATTGTAAACGTCGCTGTCCCCCAAGTGCGCGGGGCATTCGGCGTAGGCCAGGACGAAGCGCAATGGATGGCAACCGCATTCCTCGCCACCATGACCGCTAGCCAATTGCTAAACGCTTGGATGATCGCAGCCTTTGGCAAGCGCGGCGCATTCCTGTGGACGCTGATTGTCTTCACCATAGGTGCCTTTATTTGCGCCACGGCGACCAGCATGACGGCACTTATCATTGGCCGCGTTATGCAGGGGGCAGCCGCGGGGATCGTCCAGCCATTGGTGATGGTGACGATTGTGGAAGCATTTCCGGCAGACCGCCGCGGTTCCGCCATGGGAATTTTCGGCAGCGGGGTCGTGCTTGCCCCTGCGATTGGTCCCGCCGTTGGCGGAATCGCCATTGATGAGCTCTCCTGGCGGTTCATGTTCATGCTGCCGTTGCCCGCCGTTTTCATCGCGTTCATTGGCGGTTTGGTCTTCATGCCTGCCAAAACAGATAAACGCGCCCGCCCACCGTTTGACTGGTGGGGGTTTGGGCTACTGCTCTGCACACTTGGAATCGCCATGAACGCGATTGCGGGCGGGCCGCGATATGGCTGGTCGTCAAACAATATCGCCGGGCAGTTGGCGCTTTCAGCGATAATGGCCGTGGCATTTGTGTATTGGCAAACGCGCACGCATGCGCCGATTCTATCGCTTGATCTTTTTCGCAATCCGGGCTTCGCGTCTGCTGTTGCAGTGGCGTTCGTATTCGGTGCGGGTAATTTCGCATCCAGTTATGTGATCCCTGTGTTTGTGCAGGATGTTCAGGGCTATACAGCCACCCGCGCCGGGATGTTGTTAATGCCAGCGGGGCTATTGCTCGTGGCTGTGCTGCCAATTACTGGGCGACTTTCCGATAAAGCGCCCGGACATATCATGGTGGCGATCGGCCTCGCGTTCTTCGCTGCTGGTGTTGCGGCGATGAGCACCGGCGACGCCCATGTCTCATTCTGGACGTTTGCTGGATTCGCGGCGCTTAGTCGATTTGGCCTAGCGTTTATCCTGCCATCCCTGTCCGCTGCGGCCTTCAAGGCATTGAAGCCGGACGAGTTGGCGCGTGGGTCCGGCAACATGAATTTCATCCGCCAACTTGGTGGGGCCAGCGGCACCAACTTGATCGTCGTGCTGCTACAGATGCGGCATTCCTCCCACAGTGAGGAAATGATGCGATCCCAGACGCCATCCAATGGTGCGACGCGGGAGTTGATGTTGCAATTGGATGAGAGACTAAGCAGTGCTGGTCTTGGGGAAGAAGGCACCACGGCCATTGCGAATAACTATGTGATGCAGATGATCGACGCCCAGGCATTGGCGTTGGCGTTCCAGGATTGCTTCCTGGCCTTGGCGGTGGTGTTCACAATCGCGATTGTGCCAGCTTTTGTGCTTGGGAAATTCGGGAATAAATAGGGATGATAGGCTGATGGGCGCGTTAGACGGGCTGTTTGTCGTAGATTTAAGTCGCGTACTAGCGGGGCCGTTTTGCGGCCAGATGCTGGCTGAAAATGGCGCGGATGTGGTCAAGGTAGAATCGCCGGAAGGGGATATGAACCGCGGATTCCCAATGGTTCTGAGGGAAGGCGAGAGTACGAATTTCCTGTCGGTCAATCGCGGCAAGCGGGATGTGACGCTGAACTTGAAGCACGCAGCAGCGCGGAACCTGCTGGATCAATTGATCGCCAAAGCCGACGTTCTGATCCAGAGCTTCCTGCCCGAAGTCGCAGAAAAACTGGGAGTTGGCTGGGAGCGCATTCATGATCTAAACCCAGACCTGATTTACGTATCTATTTCGGGCTATGGGGCTGAAGGCGAACTCGCGAATAAGCCTGGCTATGACACGATGGTTGCGGCCTATGCTGGAATTACCTCTCTGACAGGTGAGCCTGGCCGTTCGCCTGTCAGGCCCGGCGTCACGACAGTCGATCTCTCCACCGGAATGCTCGCATATAGCGGCTGCATGACTGCGCTGATGGCCCGGGAGCGCGGAAAGGCCAGAGGGCAGCGAGTGAATGTCTCACTGCTGGAATCTGGCGTGACGCTGCTAGGTTTCCATGCAGCGTCATATCTGGTGGCAGGCCATGTTGATCAGCGGGAAGGGGCAGGATACAGCACGCTCGCACCCTATGACGCCTATCGCGCGAAGGATGGTGAGCTGATGCTTGGCGCACCGACCCAAGCCATGTGGCTCAAAACCTGCGCGGCGCTTGGTGCGCCAGAATTGGCAGATGATCCGCGCTTCAAAACAAATGCCCTTAGGTGCGATAATCGCGAAGCGCTCCGCAGCAAGATCGAGCTTCGCCTTGCGACCCGGAATGTCGATGAATGGATCGCCATTCTGGAGGGTATCGGCGTCGCGACGGCCCCGATCAATACGATTGATAAAGTGCTGAATGATCCCCAAGTCCGCGCAAACAATATGGTGGTTGATTGTCCGACACCCGAAGGGGATATGGTTCCGCTTGTGGGGTTGCCGTTTAAGCTCACTGGCACGCCGGGAGACCCAGGCGCTGCGCCACCTGCAAAAGGTCAACACAATCGAGAGGTTTTCGGCGGTATGCTAGGGCTGGACGATGCTGCAATCGATGCGTTGATCGCGGCAGGCGCCATCTAATTGCTTGGGGGCATGCACGCATGGCCAATCTGACAGATTTTCTGGGCTTTCATGCCCGCGCAACACCGGATCGCCCAGCACTCGTGTTTGCGGGTGAGACAGTCACATATGGTGCGATGTTCGCCCGCGCTCGTGCAGCCGCTGCCTGGCTTGAAGGGCAGGGGGTGCGCCCTGGGGATACGGTTGCGCTTTGGATGAAAAACAGCCCGGCATTCCTGGATCTTGTGTTTGGCGCAAGCCACCGGGGTGCTGTGTTGCTGCCCATGAATTACCGACTAGCGACAAGTGAAATCGCCTACATCTTGACCGACTCTGACGCTAAGCTGCTGGTGGCGGATGCGGAATACAGTGGGGAAGCAACCCAGCTTGAGCGGGAGGCCGTCCCGCGCGTCGCGATCCTGGATGAAGCAGCGCAACTGGACATTCGGCACGTGACTGAGGGGGCTGAAGCGCCTGAAAAGCCTGTCCCACGGGCAGAAGGCGATCTCATGCGCCTCATGTACACATCTGGCACGACCAGCCGACCGAAGGGCGTGATGCACGCCTATCGGCAGTTTTACTGGAAACATCTGGGGCAGGTTGCAGCGCTTGGCCTGTCAGCCGAAACACGTCTTCTGACAGTTGGGCCGCTTTATCACGTCGGCGGGCTGGATTTGCCGGGGCTGTCGATCTTCGCACTTGGCGGATTAATGGCATTGGAGCGGGAATTCGATCCCGAAACCGCACTGCGTGTTATTCGGGATAATGCACTGAATGGCGCTTGGTTCGCACCCACAATGACCAATATGATCCTGGCTTTACCGCCTGAGCGTTGGGCTGACGCGGCCAGCTTACGTTGGGTAATCGGCGGGGGTGAGCGTACCCCTGAAGCGCGTATTCATGCCTTCGCCAACGCGTTCCCGAACGCCCGCTATATAGATGCTTATGGCCTTACAGAAAGCAATGGCGGCGATACGTTCGTGGAGCCTGGCCGGGAGATCGAGAAGATCGGCTCCGTCGGGCGGCCTATCCCACATCTCGAACTCGCGATTTTGGATGATGCTGGCAGGTCCGTTGATTCTGGTGTAGACGCAGAAATCTGCCTGCGCGGCCCTAAGATCACGGCTGGTTACTGGAGCGACGAGACGAAAACGGCAGCCGCATTCCACCCAGGCGGATGGCTGCGCACCGGCGATGTTGGCCATGTTGATGCGGACGGCTTCCTGTATCTGACAGATCGCATGAAGGACATGATTGTGTCTGGCGGGGAGAATATCGCATCAAGTGAGGTTGAACGGGTGATCTACGAGATGCCCGAAGTACTGGAAGCTGCAGTGATCGGCGTTCCAGACCCACAATGGGGCGAAGTTCCTGTTGCAGTGATTGCCGCCCGTCCTGGCGAGACGGTGACGCTTGAAGCGCTGCAGGCGCATTGTCGGCGGCAGCTCGCCGGCTTCAAAGTACCGAAACGTCTTGCGTTGAAAGATGCCCTGCCGCGCAATCCTTCTGGCAAAGTGCTAAAGCGTGTGTTGAGAGATCAATTACTCAAGGAAGCGGCCACATGATCCGTATTGCAATCGCTGCCGCACTCGGTGCCTTGGTGAGTCTGGCGGGGCCAGCGTCGGCTGATGATCGCCACGCGGGATATTACTATCCGCAGCCGCAATCTAGTGAGGTCTATTATCCACGCGCGACGCCGCTGCCCGAAGCCAATCGTGATCGGCGGTTGGGTTTTGTTACAGGCATCACGACCGCCCAGCTGCGCGCACCTTACCCGCCGACCCATGTGCTTTATGCCAAGGGGGCGGAATCCGAAAAGCTTGTAATCGTTGCATTACAGGATGGATATATTGACACCATCTATCGCGCCCGGGCGCTTCTGGCAGCAATGACAGCCCAAGCCCGCGCCACGCCAATCTTCACCGAGCTGGAGGTCGAGAGCACCTGCACATTCTTTGATCTGGCCGTGTTGCTTGGGTTCAAGCAGATCACAATTTCTGACGGTCAGAGTTTCGCCCATCAGGTGACGTTCGAGTAGGGCTTACATCATATCCGCGTTAGCGTCGGCGTTGCTCAGCACCGGGTATTCGCGCGGATTAAAAAGCTGATAGTGCCACCACTCTTTTAGGTAACAGTCCCAGCCCGCTGCAGTCATCAGGCCAAGCAGAAGATGGCGATTGCGTTGTGCTGCTTCTGACACATCAGCCTCGTGCCATGCGTTTTCTGAAAGCTCATCGAATGGTCCGCCCATATCCAGCGGTTGGCCTGTACGATCAAGCAGCGTTAAATCCACCGCGACACCCCTGGTATGTGGTCCGCCCCGGCGTGGGTCCGCAACATAGGGTGAGCCCGGCACAGCCCGCCACAGCGCCCATTGCGCTTCAAGCGGTCGGAATGCGTCATACACCCTGAACCGATAGCCCAATCGGCGCGCAAGGATGATGGCAGCTTGCAATTTTTCCGCGGCATCTGGATGGAGTAGGGCGCGGGGGCGGCGGTAAATCTGCTGACCGGTAAAATTGTTTGCGGTCGCGTAGGCGATCTCTAGCTCGACGTCGAACGTCTCTGGGGTAATTTCTATCAGCATGGCTTGGCGGTACGACGGGCTGGCGCCTTTGGTCAAGCTTCGGCACATTCATGGGAGCCGCCCCTAGGCACACAGATTCTATTCGATGGAGCATAATACGATGACCAGCCCCGTTCGGGTCGAACAGACTGACGGCGTTTGCACGATTACCCTGGCGCGGCCAGAAAAAGCCAACGCGCTTTCCGCTGAAATGGCGCGTGGCGTGTTGGAAGCGGTGGAAGTAGCGCCTGCGGATGGCGCTCGCATTGTGATCATCCGCGCTGATGGCAAACATTTCTCCGCCGGGTTCGATTTTGGGGACTTCGAGGCACTGACCGATGGCGATCTTGCGCTGCGCTTTGTCGAAGTGGAGGCCATGCTGCAGGCGGTTCATTATTGCCCTGTGCCTGTTCTGGCCCTGGTGCAAGGCCGCGCCGTTGGAGCAGGCGCTGATCTCGCATCTGCCGCTATGCGGGTGATTGCGACGCCGGAAACCAGTTTTTTCATGCCGGGCCCGCGCTTCGGTGTCATCTTGGGAACGCGCCGCCTTGCACGGCGGATCGGCGCTGGGCGTGCCCGGGCAATCCAAACGGAATCCCGTCCGATCAAGGCTGCAGAGGCGCTTGAAATAGGATTGATCGACGGCGTTTCAGCGGCTGATGACTGGCCTGCGGAGATATCAGTGTTCACGGAGAAAATGCAGACTTTGGACGCCGAAACCGTTACGGCGCTGGCAGAAGCGACGGCGATTGATACCCGCGATGCAGACATGGCCGCACTCACCCGGTCCGTCATGCGTCCAGGGATCAAGCAGAGAATCGCTGATTTCAGAAACGGAGCCTGACCCTAAGACGCTGTGGAGATTTCCAGCTTTGGCTTTGGCTTCTGAACGTCGGCAAGGCTGATGATTTTGTCATTGGCGGGCCGGGTTAGTTCTGGCCTGCCGTACAGATAACCTTGCAGATATGTAACGCCTTCGCGTTTTAGAATTTCGGCCTCAGCTTCCGTCTCAACACATTCAGCTACGGTCGTCAGGCCAAAGCCACGGGCGAGGCCGAGGAGAGTGCGGATGAAAAGCTGATTATCCGGCTTGTCTTCAAGATCCGTGATAAATGCACCATCAATCTTGACCATATCCACAGCAAGTGCCTGCAGATTGCGGAATGACGTGTAGCCGGCACCGAAATCATCCAGTGCTACAGCGCAGCCTAGGTCACGTACGGAGGAGACGAAGCGGGCGGATTCTTCCAAATCCTGCAGCACAACAGTTTCTGTAATCTCAATCGTCAGGCGGGACCCGACTTCTGGCTTGCCACGAAGATAACTCACGAGCGTGCGCAGCCATGCTTGGTCGCTGGCTGTCATGCCAGAAATGTTGAGCGTTAAGCGGACATATGGATCGTTGAACAGTTCTTCCATTGCCAGATGCAGTGTGCAGCGATCAATCTGGCGCATCAGGCCAAGCTGCTCGACCACTGGCACAAAGGCACCGGCAGGCAGGATCTGGCCGTCAGGGCGGCGCATCCGCAGGAGGCATTCATACAGCCTCGCTTCGCCTGTCATCGTGTCGACGATGGGCTGATAGGCCAGGACAAGGCGATTATCTAGAAGCGCTTCCTGCACTTCCTTGGCAATGCTCATATCCTGACGAAGGCTTTGGCGCTGCATTTCTGTCAGCTGATAGACCACATAGTGGTTGCGGCCTTCTTTCTTTGCCTGCCTGAGGGCCATTTCTGCCCGAGACATAATGTCGAAGGATGTCTGTGCGGAGGTTGGGAACACGATACCGCCGACAGACACTGTGATCGCCACTTCGCCGATCACGGTCTTGATGGGGGTCTCGCGCACGCCGGAAATGATTTTTTCCGCAGTCTCCGCCGCGGCATCTTCATCACTGTGGTCGAGCAGGAGGCCGAAGCAATCGCCTTCAATTCGGCCCACAATATCGCTGGCCGCTGTTAATTCGTCGAGCCGTTCTGCGAGGCCCGATAGCACGGCGTCGCCAATTTCAAACCCGAAGGCATCATTGATGAGGGCGATATTGTCGATGTCGACCGTTAGGAATGCGCCAGTGCGGCCAAAGCGTTTACACGCCGTCAGTGCATAATCGATGGCTTGGCGGAGGCGGAAACGGTTGAAGTGGCCGGTGAGATCATCGTAATTCGCGAGATATTCAAGGCGCTGCTCCGCGCGCTTACGATTGGTGATCGCCCGTAGAATGCCGCGCATGACCAAGGGGCGACCATCGGGCATGAATTCAGCATGGCCGCGTTCGTGCAGCCACATGAAATCACCATTACCGGCGCGGATGCGATATTCGCAGTCAAAACGGGCACCAGAGGCGAAGTGACGAGAAAGGCGCTTTAGGCGCTCTTTGAGGTCTTCGGAATTGATGCGCCCGTGGAACAGATCCCCGGATTCGACCTTTTTAAGGTCATCGAGCTGAAACATAGCGCTGGCATCACCGGTCCATGTCAGTGAATCCCGCGCAACATCCCATTCATAGACCACATCGCCAGCTGCATTTAGGGCAGCTAGGAGGTCCGTTTGGATGGATGGGGCTTGGCCCGCCATTCGTTTCACACCCTTAACTCAAGAGGCACATGACTACCCAGAGCGGGCATCCATGACGCGTTACAGGGGCAATATTGCGCAATGGTCTTTAATACGGAGTTACGACGAATACCTGAGACATGCCTTCGGCCCAAAAAAAAGGCGCGTTGGGGAAGAAAATGGGGACCGGTGTCCATTCAGAAAATGACTCACCATGAATGGCGGATTTCTGCGGGTTTCCATAAACTTGGTAAAGGTGCACGTGCAGAATGTGTAAAAACTTTCGCTGGGGGTGGAGGTGGGCTATATATAGAGTGTCTATCTTGGGTGGGTTTTAAGTGCGGGTGCAGTAAAAAGTTAAAAAAATTAACCATATATATTTACAAATTTGTAAATCATTCGAGCTTAAGCTAAATTATCACTTGAATATCAGTAAAATTCGATTAGATTGTAGAAGTAATGATTTTGGGGCTGGCCTATCTAAGGGTTTCGGTTCAGAGGTTTGCCCACTTGCGTAATACTTTCAAGAGGTTTTCGGTGGGCCTGTGATTGAAGCGCCATTCGCACTCTTTGAGATAGAGGTGAAAGTGCTGGCTAGGGACG
>CALLKY010000091.1 GCA_938083135.1 uncultured Alphaproteobacteria bacterium
ATCTACGACGCGACGGCGAAGATCGACAGAGAGGGCTTTGGCCATGCAGGCTGGCCTCCTTCACCAGCCCTCATGATGAATCACAAAATAACGCCAAACGGAATCCCTAATGATTCAATTGCCGCTCAATCCGCTCTAGCGTCTTCATAGGCGAGCGCTTTCATCGGCAGGTCCAGGCCCGCTTCCTGCGATTTCAGCATAATCGGCGTGCCGATCTTTGGGTTGCCGAAAATGAGCACCGCCGTTGGCCGAAGCTTGGCATTGGCTTTCATAGCACCGGCGGCGTGATCAATGCGGGCGAACACGGTCGCACCTTTGCTGAGAACAATTGCTTCAAGCCTGTTCAGCGTTTCTTCGGCTGAATAAGGGCTTTGTTTGCGGACAAGGTTGGACGTATCAGCGTGTGCCGCGCTGGAAATCATAACGGCAGCCAGAAGGCCGAGCAGGAATTTAGGCATTGGAAAGCTCCAGATTGCTGTGACATTGCAAGGTAGCTTACGCTATTCAGCGCAGTGCAGGCCAAACGCATCTTCGTGATCTGGAGACCCTTGGGCGCTTCCATTCAGCCCGTCCCATCTGCTATATGCTGCCCCAACGTCTCCGTAGCTCAGTCGGATAGAGCACAGGATTCCTAATCCTGGGGCCGCAGGTTCGAATCCTGCCGGGGACACCAACGCCTTTTGCCCCGCAAAAGGCGGACGCTCCCATGCTCTATCATTAGCCCGTCAGGCTTTTGCGCAGCAAACGCCGAGAGGGCGCGGGGTCTTCTACCTTTGCTGTAAAATCTCTGGCGGATCAAACGCCGTGACCTTTGGCAATTCCCCGTCGTACCGTTCAATCTCCACCATGCAGGTATGCGCAATCGGGCCTTGGGCCAGGCTGGAGGTGCCTTTGTCTGGGGTGAGCATGTTCGGGTTGCCGTGTTTGCAGAGGCTGCCGGGCTGGCCGGGCGCCAGTGGGTCAAACCAAGCCCCGGTGGGAAGCTGCATGACGCCGGGGCGGATGGTATCGCTGATGATGGCGGCGCGGAGGCATGCGCCGCGGTCATTGAACAGGCGGACGATATCGCCGTTACTGATGTTGCGCGCTGCGGCATCATCCGGATGGAGTGTGACGGGCTCCCGGCCATGGATCTTGGATTTCCGGCTATGACCGCCATGGTCCAGTTGCGAATGCAGCTTTGTTGATGGTTGGTTGGAGATCAGGTGCAGCGGATAGCGCGTATCCGCTTGGCCCAGCCATTCTAGTGGTTCCAGCCATGCCGGATGACCGGGGCAATCTGCATAGCCAAAGCTGGCGACGGTTTCAGAAAAGATTTCGATGCGGCCGCTTGGTGTGCGGAGTGGGTTGGCCGTTGGGTCCGCCCTGAAGGCTTCCAGCATCACGTTTGGTTTTGCGGGTGGCGGGACCTCGTGCCAGCCTTTCTGTCGAAGGTCATCCAGCGATGGCATCTCAATCCCGTCGCTGGAGACTTTCTGGCGGGATACATCGTAAATCCAGCGCTGCCATTCTTCCGCCGTTCGCCCTTCGCTGAACTTCGCTTCAACGCCCATATGCCGTGCGACACCGCGTAGGATGTCGTAGTCGTCCCGGGCTTCGCCTGCTGGCGCGCTGGCTTGTTCCATGGCGACCAGGAAACGGTCACGGGGCGTGATGGCTAGGTCTGACCGTTCGAGGTGGGTGGTGCAGGGGAGGACGATATCCGCGTGCTTTGCAGCGGCGTTCCAGCACCAATCGTGGACGATAATGGTGTCCGGCTGGCGCCAGGCGTGCAGCATCCGGTTCAGGTCCTGGTGATGGTGGAACGGATTGCCACCGGCCCAGTAGACGGCCTTGATATCCGGATAGGTATAGCGCGTGCCGTTGTAATCGAAGGGCTTGCCGGGATTAAGCAGCATGTCGCTGATGCGTGCAACTGGGATGAAGCGGTCTATCGGATTGTCGAACTGCGGCAGCGATGCGGCCTTCAACATATTGAAATCGAGACCGACCGTGTTGACCGCACTATAGCCAAAGCCGATACCGCCGCCGGGCAGCCCGATCTGGCCAATCATAGATGCCAGCGCAATCGCTGCCCAGAACGGCTGCTCGCCATGGTCTTGGCGGGTGAGGGACCAACTGACGGACAGCATCGTCCGCCGGGTGGCCATCCGGCGTGAGAGGCTGCGCAGGCTGTCTGCTGGAATTTCGCTGATCTCTGCGGCCCATTCAGCGGTTTTAGGGACGCCGTCATTCTCACCCAATAGATAAGCGCGGAATGTATCAAATCCGGTCGTATAGCCATCAAGGAATGCTTGGTCGTGCAGGTCTTGGCTCAAAAGCGTGTGTGCCAAGCCCAGCATGACTGCGACATCGGTTGAAGGGCGTGGAGCCAGCCATTCGGTCAGTGCTTCTTCCAGCACATCAGCGCGGATCGGGGAAATGTTGACGAACTGAACACCCGCCGCCCCTGCAGCCTGAACGCCACCACGCTGGACATGCCTGCCGCCACCGCCCTGGCTGATCTGGCCGTTTTTTAGTGGCACGCCGCCGAAAGCCACAAACAGCTTGGTATTTTCCGCAATCGCTTCCCAGGGGGAGGCTGCGTAGACGATTTCCCGATAGCCACCAAGCACGTGCGGAACCGTCACTTCCGCTGCCGCGAAGCTATAGGTGTCGCGGGATGTGGTGTAGCCGCCAATGCAATTCAGGAACCGTTTCATCTGGCTTTGCGCATGGTGGAAGCGCCCGGCACTTGCCCACCCATATGAGCCAGCATAGATCGCTTCATTGCCATGCTCGCGGGAGATACGCGCGAGTTCATCGCCGACGATCTTCTCTGCTTCTTCCCAGCTCACCTGGACGAAAGGTTCCGCACCGTGCTTGTCTTTCGCAGCACCCGGCCCGTTCTCTAGCCAGGATTTCCGCACCATTGGCGCTTTGATCCGGCTTGGCGCATCCAGCACATCAACGATGCCCGTGCCGATGGGGGAGGGATCAGGATCAATTTCGAACGGGTGCAGCGCTTTAACGACGCCATCCTCCGCCTCAACCCGGTAGGTGCCCCAATGGGTGGCGGTTAATGGAAGCTTCGAATGTTCGTTCATCTGGGCGCTGGTCCTGCCTTCAATCCTTGGATGGACAGCTTAGCGGACTGGCGCGCCCGGAACCATTCTTTCTAGTGGCCTGGGAAGGGTGATCAGTCCGCCCGAAATGTTTCCACAGCTTTCTCTTGGTCCAGCGTTTCTTTCATCGCCATGTTGCGGATTGCGCGTTGGACTTTCTCGAAGGCGCGCACTTCAATCTGGCGTACCCGCTCACGGCTGACACCGAACACGCCGGAGAGTTCTTCCAGTGTGGCAGGGTCATCCTTTAGGCGGCGTTCCACCAGAATGCGGCGTTCACGCTCCGTCAGGTTCTTCATGGCCGCTTGCAACATGGCCCGGCGGTGATCGAGTTCCTGGCTTTCAGCAACAGTTACATCCTGGGTGTCTGTGTCATCCGCCAGCCAATCCTGCCATTCAGACTCGCCATCCGCACGCATGGGCGCGTTCAGGGATTGGTCCCCGCCTGTCATGCGGCGGTTCATCTGGACGACTTCGTCTTCCGTGACTTTCAGGTCCGTTGCGATCTTTGTGACGCTCTCTGGTGCCAGGTCGCCATCATCGATCTCATGAATTTTGCTTTTCATGCGGCGGAGATTGAAGAACAGCTTCTTCTGCGCCGCCGTCGTGCCCATCTTCACAAGTGACCAAGAGCGGAGAATATATTCCTGGATAGAGGCCCGTATCCACCACATCGCATAGGTGGACAAACGGAAGCCCCTATCTGGCTCAAACCGCTTTACGGCCTGCATCATCCCGACATTGCCTTCGGAAATCAGCTCAGCGACCGGTAGGCCGTACCCCCGATAGCCCATGGCAATCTTGGCGACCAGGCGCAGATGGCTGGTGACCAGCGTGTGGACAGAATCAACGTCACCTTCCTCGCGCCAGCGTTTGGCGAGTGCGAATTCGTCATCTGCTTCCAGCATGGGGAATTTGCGGATTTCCTGCAGGTAGCGCTGCAAGTTACCGTCCGCTGTCATCACGGGCATATTGCGGGGCGCGGGGGCCATTTCAGTCATCGCATTGTCCTATCAGCCATCCTGCCAATGTGTCGTGTACCAATTCTGCCCTTGAATAAGGCGGAATTGCGACAGAGACGCATTAATAAAGCGTCATTTTCCAGAAAGGGTTACCCCAAGCGCCTTGAGCAGCGCATCCATATCATCTGGGAGCGGACTTTCGAATTGCAATGTTTCGCCTGTGAGCGGATGGATGAAGCCCAATGTGGCGGCATGCAGCGCTTGGCGGCGGAAATCTTGCGCTGCGTCGAGTGCGGCATCATCCAAACGGGCGCGACGGGCCTTGCTGACGCGGCCATACAAAGGGTCGCCGATCAATGGCCAGCTGGATTCGGCCATATGCACGCGAATTTGGTGGGTGCGGCCCGTCTCTAACCGGCACTCCAACAATGCTGCACCAAGGCCGCTGGCAGCGCGCGTCGTGTAATGAGTGCGCGCGTCCTTACCGCCAGAGTGCACGACGGCCATGCGCTTGCGATTACGAGGATCGCGGCCAATAGCACCATCAATCGTGCCGGATGCGGGTGCTGGCTTGCCCCATACGATGGCGTTGTAGGCTCGTTCTGCCGTATGTGCCGCGAACTGCTTGGACAGGCCTTGGTGCGCTGCATCCGTTTTGGCGACAACGAGAAGGCCGCTCGTGTCCTTATCGATCCGATGAACAATGCCGGGCCGTTTCACGCCGCCGATCCCAGAAAGGCTTTGCCCGCAATGATGCAGCAGCGCGTTGACCAGGGTGCCTGTCCATTGGCCGGGGGCTGGATGGACGGTCATGCCTGTAGGCTTGTCGACAACGATCAGGCTGTCATCCTCATAGATAACCTTCACCGGGATATCTTCGGGCAAGGGTTCAGCGTCGATAGGTTCTGGCGGTTCCAGATTATAGGTTTCGCCCGGCTTGATCCGGTATGAGGGTGTGATTGCGCCACCAGATTCCCTGGCGACGGCGCCGGCCTGGATCATAGCCGTAATGCGGGCGCGGGAAATGTCAGGAAACGCATCGGCCAGGAAGCGATCCAAGCGCGCGCCTGCTTGGTCGTCTTCGACGCTTGCGGATAGGGGGCCTGGGTCGGCCTGATCATCACTCATAACAGGTGCGGCTGCCGATCATGTTGGGCTGCTTTATCTTAGGCGGCCAAGGCGGAATATCGAGACTTGCCTAGCGTGATGCGGGCTGGGGGGCAAGCAGTGCAGCATGAAATCAACACTATGCAAGGTTGGCGATAGGATCAGCGGGGCCTCTAGTCTATAAGGAGCGCCTGTTTATCGAGTGAGCGGCGGTGGGAATGGCTTTGGTAAAAGCATTAGTAATTGGTATGGGCGTTCTCATCGCGGCGGGTTTGGTCGTGATTGTGGTGACGTTGG
Source organism: uncultured Alphaproteobacteria bacterium (assembly GCA_938083135.1). Lineage (GTDB taxonomy): Bacteria > Pseudomonadota > Alphaproteobacteria > Bin95 > Bin95 > VMCJ01. The sequence goes on from CALLKY010000091.1 coordinate 5,471, forward strand.
TGCAGCGAACAGGCTCGCCATCCGGCCCGCCGGTGACAGATACAGCCGCACTGAAAGCAGGCGAACGGCTGGAAAGCGCTACGCTCGACGGGTCGCGGGTGCTTCTGCACATCGTCACGCCAGATGGCGGTGCGCGCCTGGAAGTGCGGGACCTTAAGAAGGGGCAGCTTGTGGGTACAGTCCTGGTCGAAGGCGCGCCCTGACGGCATGACAGACGGGGGTTCGCCATCACCGAATGCGCAGTTTGCGGCCTGGATGAAGGCCGTTGCCGATAATGGTGATCGTGAGGCTTTCGCCAACCTGTTTCAGCACTTCGCACCGCGCTTGAAGGCCTACATGCTGCGCTTGGGTGCAACCAACGCATTGGCGGAGGAATTGGCGCAAGAGACCATGCTGATTATGTGGCGGCGGGCGAAGTCCTATAATCCTGAAGCCGCAGCGGTATCGACTTGGCTCTTCACCATCGCCCGGAATAAGCGGATTGATGGCGTGCGGAAGCAAAAACGCCCTGAAATTGATCTGAATGATCCAACCTTCACAACAGATCCTGAACGTCCTGATCAGATTTTGAACCGGGTTCAGGAAGCGGAGCAGGTGCGTGAAGCGATTAAAGCTTTGTCTGACGAACAGGCCGAGGCCATCCGCATGTCCTTTTATGAAGGCCTGACCCAAGCTGAAATCGCGGAACGCACAGGCTTGCCGCTAGGGACAGTGAAATCCCGAATGCGATTGGCGCTGCGCCGACTTCGGAAAAACTGGGGCGGTGCGGAAGACCCGCCCGAATAACGGAATGTTGCTGGCGACGGCAGGCCGTGCGATTTTGGCGGCCGTTCTAGAAAATGGAGTGACCCTATGGATCGCGCAACGTTTGAAACTGAATTGGCCCGTGATGGCTATGCCTGCCGCGAAAGTGGCATGGACGCCAATACGTTCAATGACACCCACACACACCCGTTTGACGCCCGGCTATTTGTAACCGCTGGCGAGATTACGGTGAATTTCGAAGGTTCTGAGAAAACTTGCCGCCCAGGCGATAGCTTCAGCCTGGCTGCAAACATTCCGCACACGGAAAAGGTTGGCCCAGAGGGCGTTTCATACGTCGCAGGCCGCCGGGAGCCTTGATTCTCAGTCCTGTGCTGGATCCGCTAGGACTTTAGCGGTTCTAGCACGGAGACATAGTTGGCTACGGCTGTGCCGCCCATGTTGAACACGGCTGTCAGCTCGGCACCGTCAACCTGCATGTCGCCTGCTTGCCCAAGCGCCTGCATCGCCGCGACGATGTGCATGGATACACCTGTTGCACCAATGGGATGACCTTTGGCCTTCAGGCCGCCTGATGGGTTGATCGGCAGCTTGCCATCTTTCTGCACCCAGCCTTCATCAATCGCGATGCGGCCTTTGCCTTTGGGCGTTAGGCCCATGGCTTCGTATTCCAGCAGTTCTGCAGTCGTGAAGCAGTCATGGGTCTCGACGGCGGATAGGTCATCCAATGTGATGCCAGCCGCTTCTTTGGCGCGGGCCCAGGCGAGGGCAGGGCCTTCCATTTCCAGCATGTCGCGGGCGGACATGGGCAGGAAGTCATTGACCTGTTCAGCGGCGCGGAACGTCACGGCTTTATCTGCGGACGCGGCTTCATCATTTGCGCAAAGGATAATCGCCGCGGCGCCATCAGATACCAAGCTGCAATCCGTCCGGCGGAGCGGGCCAGCGACCAGCGGGTTCTTGTCTGAGACTGTGTTGCAGAACTGGAAGCCCAGGTCTTTCCGCATCTGCGCAAATGGATTGCCGACGCCGTTCGCGTGATTCTTCGCAGCAATTTTGGCAAGCACGTCTGATTGATCGCCATAGCGTTGGAAATACCGATGGGTGAGTTGGCCGAATACCCCGGCGAATCCGGCAGGCGTATCCGCTTCCTCACGCACATAGGCGCATTTCAGCAGGATGTCGCCGATTTCTGGGCCAGGGGTGTCCGTCATTTTCTCGACGCCAACAACAAGCGCGCGGCGGGCGCGGCCAGCATTGATGGCGTTCATGGCTTGATGGATCGCGGCGGACCCGGTGGCGCAGGCGTTTTCAACCCGCGTCGATGGCGTGAAGCGCAAGCCCGGGTCGGCCTGGAATGGCAGGGAGGATGGGAAATCTTGCTGTTGAAAGCCGCCATTGAAGTGGCCGACAACGACGATGTCGATGTCCTTAGCTTCAAGGCCCGCGTCTTCAAGTGCGGCATTGGTGACTGCCTTCACCATGTCTTCGACCGTTTTTTCATGGCGGCCAAACGGCAAATGCGACCATCCGATCATGCTGACGGACATGGGAGCCTCCCTTTTGAATACGTTGGCCATGACTATACAATCCGGCAGTCCTTCCCGCCAGAAAAGCAATTTCGAATGTCAGAGAACTTCCTACCGTCCGGTGACCCAGCCCGTTTTGAAGCCGTGATGGGCTTCCAGCTTGCGATTTGGGAGCCCGGGTTCTGCCAATTCCGTGTACCGCTTGGCCCCCAACATTTGAACCGCGCAGGACGTCCCCACGGCGGCGTTGTCTCCGCGTTGATTGATGCGGCTGGCATGTTTGCGGGCAATAAGGATGCTGAAGCGGGACATCGACGGAATGCGGTGACGGTATCCATGGCTTGTAATTTTATCGGCGCGGCGAAGGGCGATTTGCTCGTGTGCGAAGGAAAGTTGATGAAGTCGGGCCGCTCCACATTCTTTGCGGAAGCCAGGCTGCTTGATGGGGATGACGGCGCGCTGCTGGCATCCGGGCAGGGTGCCTACAAGTTTTTGAAATAGTGGGAATGCCATTTAAGCAGCAGGATTGAGCGCTGCTGCCTGCTTTATAATCCGCACGGTTTCATCCCACATGCCCATGCCTTCGATATTGGCCAGCGGAATGAATTCCGCATGCATGGCATCATCGCCGCCAACGGGTTCACCGCTTTTCCAGACGGCCATGAAATCGACCAGGGTGTAGTGTGTTTTGATGCGGCCATCGTCGTCCTGGCGGATTACGTCAATGGCGTCCAGAATATCACCGAGCACGATTTCGACGCCGGTTTCTTCCATGATTTCACGGCATGCGGCGTCGCGCACCGTCTCGCCTAGCTCTTGCAGGCCACCGGGCAGACTCCATTCGCCAACACGGGGCGGCTTGCCGCGTTTGATCAGCAGGACGTCATCGCCTTTGAGAACGACAACGCCGACGCCGATCATCGGCTTATTTGGGTAATCTCGATCATTGGACATGGCGGCGATCAGCCTGCGCTCAACGCCGCCAGTCCGTCAATCTCAGATGCGCTCTACGCACATCGCAACGCCCATACCGCCGCCGATGCAAAGCGTGGTCAGGCCTGTGGAAACTTCGCGCTTTTTCATTTCATGCAGCAGCGTCACTAGAACGCGGCAACCGGATGCGCCGATTGGGTGGCCAAGGGCGATCGCACCGCCGTTGACGTTTAATTTCTCAGGGTCGAAGCCTAGGTCACGACCAACGGCGATAGCCTGGGCGGCGAAGGCTTCGTTGGCTTCAATCAGATCAAGGTCGGCCACGTCCCATCCTGCTTTCGCCAAGGCTTTGCGGCTGGCAGGGATTGGGCCTGAGCCCATGAATGCTGGATCTACGCCTGCTTGAGCAAAGCTGCGGATTACGCCAAGTGGCTCCAGTCCGCGCTTTTCAGCTTCTTCAAGGGACATCAGCATAACGGCTGCAGCACCATCATTCAGCCCGGATGCGTTGCCAGCCGTAACAGTGCCTTCTTTGTTAAAGGCCGCGCGAAGCTTGGCCAGCGTGTCTGTCGTTGTGCCGTGTTTTGGATGCTCGTCCGTATCTACGATCGTATCGCCTTTGCGACCCTTAATCGTGACGGCGGCAATCTCAGCAGCGAAGCGGCCAGATGCCTGTGCGGCTTCGGCCTTGTTCTGGCTGGATGCAGCGAAGGCGTCCTGCTCTTCGCGGGATATCTGCCATTTCTCGGCAACATTCTCTGCCGTGACACCCATATGGTAGCCGTTAAAGGCGTCCCATAGGCCGTCTTTGATCATGGTGTCGACCATCTGGGCGTCGCCCATTTTAACGCCAGCGCGAAGCGTCATGCAGTGCGGAGACTGGGTCATGTTTTCCTGGCCGCCAGCGATTACGATACCGCTCTCGCCAAGCTTGATCGACTGTGCGCCAAGGCCCACGGCTTTCAGCCCGGAACCGCAGACATGGTTGATGGTGTAGGAAGGCATGCTGTCCGGCAGGCCGGCACGGATGGCTGCTTGGCGTGCGGGGTTCTGGCCTTGGCCGGCGGTTAGCACTTGGCCAAAGATCAGTTCGCTTGGCTCATCCGGTTGGATATTCGCATCGGCCATGATGGCGCTGATTGCGGTGACGCCAAGGCTATCCGCGCTGGCGTTGCTATATGCGCCGCCAAAGGTTCCGATGGCGGTGCGCTTTGCGGCGACGATTGCTACGTCAGTCATGGAAGCTTCTCCCAGCAGAGGTCAAAAATATTGCTGCACTGCAATAAACGTAATGTCGGGCCGGATATGGCGCAAGCTTGTTTATTGAGCGGCATTGTGGAGCCATTTGAACAGCGGCCGCCAAAGCCGCTCCTTCGCCCGACTGCCGACGATCATGCCCACATGCCCACCGTCGACGTCGAGGATTTCAGCCTGCCTGGTCCCGGCTGCATAAGCGCGAGAACTCGCCGGTGGCACAATCCGGTCTCGCGTGGGCGCGGCAACCAACGTTGGCCCAGTATAGGACGCGTTCGTAATTGCGTGGCCCGCAACGCGCCACTGGCCAAGGTGAGGAGCATTCTCACCGTACCATTCTGTCAGCACAGATTGCGCAACTGGGGCGGCCAAGTCTGGCCCACCATTGACCCAGTCTTCCATGGCGACGAAAGCATGGGCGGCTTTGCTGGCCATATCCATTTCAGCGAACGCGCGGAATTTTCTTAGCGCCAATGTTGGGTCTAGTGAGAAGAACAGCGTTTGCAGGACATCGGTTGGTACAGCGCCCGTGGCTTTGGCGCTCATCTGAAACATCGGCCCAAGCTTGGCGACGCCATCCGCCTGCGCCTTCGATGGCGTGTGGAAATCCCAAGGCATAGCCAGCAGCACTAGGGCTTGAGTGTTCTGGCTGTTCAATGCTGCAAGCGCCGTCGCCAGCAGCCCGCCCATGCAATATCCAAGCAGGATAGGCGGTCGCCCGGTTGCTTTGGTTACGGAGGCTAGGGCAGGCTTGAGGACGTCAAGAACATAGCGGTCGATGGTCCATTCGGCCGCGTCTTCGCCTGGCACCCCCCAATCCATCAGGAACGGATGGAACCCCTCGTCCGCAAGGCCGTTCATCAGGCTAGAGTCTGGCAGTAGGTCTAGTGCGTGATAACTGTTCACAAGCGACGGGATTGCCAGCACCGGATATCCCGGCGCGTCTGGTGCATAGTCGAGCAATTGCGCGCGGCCATCGGTCCAGATTGTCGGTTGCGTGGTCTCTGGTCGATTGAAGGGATGGGACTGGTAGAGGGAAACGCCTTTGTTAAACGCAGCCCAGCGGGCGCTAGCCTCCTTGATTGTTGCTTGGGTTAGCGCATGGCGCATCGCATCATCTTTGAGGTCTGCGTGGATGCGTTTCGCAGCCTCATCCCCAAGCAACAAACGCGCAGATCCATAGCTGGCGCTCGAGGTGATCGCGGCCATATAGGCCCCCCAGGCAGCAAACGCATGCAGCGGCAACGGGCGTGGCCCGAGTCTGGGCCCGAGTCGCGAGCTGGAATGGTTTGGTCCTGCGGTCATAGGAAGACGCGACGGCAAATCCCGCGCAGCGTCAATAGCGAATCACTAGGATTCTGCCAATTAGCTTGACCAGGCAACGTCTTTTTGCGATGCAACACAAATATCAAGTCGGAAGGAATAGCGCCCATGGCGTCGCGGACCGCAGATGAGACCGCCCCGATCATAATCAAGAAATATGCGAACCGGCGGCTATACAATACCGATGCCAGTGCATATGTGACCCTAGATGACCTGCGCGTTCTCGTGCGCGAGGGCGTGTTATTCGTCGTGCAGGATGCCAAGACTGGCGAAGACCTGACCCGCTCCGTGCTTACGCAAATTCTGGTGGAAGCTGAGCAGGGTGAGGAAAGCCTGTTGCCAATCGGATTCCTACGTCAGTTGATCGGCATGTATGGCGACAGCATGGGCGGCTGGATGATGCCGCAATATCTTGAATGCATGACACAATGGTTTGAGCAGCATCAGGATGAAATGCAGCGCAATATGCCATCTGGCCTGAGTGCCGGTTTCCCGGTCAATGCGCCTTTGGAGGCGATGCAGGAAGCGGCTGAAAAGAACATGGCCGCGTTTAATCAAGCGATGCAGGCTTTCTGGCCGCAGTTTCAGCAACCAGAAGCGGCAAAGCCAGAGCCCAAACCATCAAATAGCAATGATGCGAGTGGGTTGGACAGTCTTCGCGAACAACTCGAAGCTATGCAGCGCCAACTGGATAAAATGGGTAAATCTTAGCCCCATCCCAGCAAATGGCCTTACTGGCGGGCAAGTTCCGTCATGCGCCATTTGCCAGCGTCGCGTTCAAACAGCAAAGGTGTGGCGTTCACGAGGCATGTTTCCGTGAGCGGTACGCCCAGGCTGCCGCAAATCACACGTAGATTACCACCATGCGCCACGACCGCGATTGACCCAGGCCAGGTCAGCGCCTGACGCAGACCAACAAGTGTTCGATGGATGAATTCATCCATGCTTTCGCCGCCGGGTGCAGTTTTCCGCCAATCAAGCTGGCTAGCAGGCTTATTCATGCAATCGCCGAACAGGCGCTCTGCAATATTGGGGTTTACCGTCATCGGCCGGTCGCCTGCGACAGCGACGCCCGTATCAAAAGCGCGCTTAAACGGGCTTGCGACCACGAGATCAATGTGATGACTGGCGAGTAATTTTGCAGCCGCCGCCGCCTGCGCTTCACCAGTTTCATCCAATGAAATTGTCGGGACCTGCACAATGCCGCTGGCATTTCCTGCAGTTTGCCCGTGGCGGACGAAATAGAAGCGATCCGTGGCGAGCTCGACAGGCGTTTTCGCCGCTTCAACTGTTAAATCATCCAAGCCAATAGACATAAAGTCGTTCCATCCGAATCTGCTGTGATGGTCGCAGGATAGGCGAGGGCGCGCGGTGGACCAAGCGCAAACCGGCCCAACGCTGCATCCGGAAGGTTAATGACGTGTCGGTGCGGGCTCAGCAGCCCATCGCGCAAGTGCCTTTTCTGCGCGTGGCTTTGAAATCTGCTCATAGAACGTCAATGTGCGGTGCATTGTGTCTGCATCAACCACTGTCGCAGCCGGATTCGCCTTCCGGCTGAAAATATAGATCGCCGCAAAATCTGACTTACTGATGCCGCATGCTTTACACAATACAGCAAGTCGCTCGCCGCCTGCCTCATACAAGATTTCGCGCAAGCGTTGGGGGCGCATTGCGGTCAGGCGGACCATTGCGGCCTCAAACTGTGGCCATTCCTGCCGCCGCAGGGCTTCGACCATCAACTTGATTTCACGGCCTTTGCTGCCAAAATTGCCAGTCTCATTCTGCGCGCCTCCGGCCATTGCGCGGCCCGTCGCGCGCGTCGCGGTCTTAATGGCGGCTTCGAGAGATTCCGGCGGGATATCAAACCGTTCGACTAAGTTGTCTCTAAGGGCATCAGAGACGAGGCCCGCCAATTGCATCGCAAATACGGGCTTTAGGTCCAGCCGTCGGCATAGTGGGGCGCGATATCCTTCAATCGATTGCGCGTCCTCCACCAATGTTCCAAACCCGGCTTCCGAAATCTCCGCGCCACTGTTGTTGATCAGGCAGGTGATGGCTTCCACGTCTGCCGTATCGATCATCGCATCGCTCACAGCGGCGCTGATCTCCTGACGCATTGCAATGGCAATTCGGTGCCCGCTCGCTTGATTGCGAATAACCTTTTCCAAGGCAAAGTCTGTCAGCAGGGGGCTATCCGCTAGTACCGGGTAGGCGACTTCAATTTCGTCATTGATCAGCGCTTCCAGCACATCATCGGGCACGTGTTCTGATGCTGCGAGATTGCCGGCAAGTGTTTGGCGGACGGAGCGCTCCACATCGCGAATCAGCGTCCGCAGAATGTCATTCATTAGTCCGAATTCGGACTCTGAGAAGCCATTGCCCTGGCCTGCGAGGATTAAGGATACGGACCCTGCGAGAGATTCGCGCCCAGCAATTGACCTATCTCTGGCCATTGCCAGAAGCCGCGCGCCGTCCATGGGTTGCGGCGCTGGCCCATCGGCAGAAGATTGTGCTTGGCGTGCCATTCCTTGGTCACTCACTCTGGCATACGGATTCGTCCGCCAATGAGTGTCTAGAAACACTGTTACGCCTTGGTTAACGACGGTTAATCATGTCGCCATTTTACGTCTGAGTTGCCAGCCTATGACGCTTCCAACGCCGACTGCCCCACAACGTCCTGGATGAACTGCCATGCGACACGACCGGACCGGGCACCGCGTGTGGTCGCCCATTCCAAAGCCTGGCGACGGAGGTCTTCAGGCGCAATATCAACCTCAAAGGCTTCCGCATAGCCGGTAACCATGTCCAGATACACATCCTGTCCGCAGCTATGGAAGCCAAGCCACAGGCCAAATCTGTCTGAAAGTGAAACCTTTTCTTCAACGGCTTCACCCGGATTGATCGCAGTCGCCCGTTCATTGTCGATCATGTCACGCGGCATGAGGTGGCGGCGGTTTGATGTTGCGTAAAAAATGACGTTGTCCGGTCGGCCTTCCAGCCCACCTTCAAGAACGGCTTTTAGCGACTTATAGCTGGCATCGCCCATATCGAACGAAAGATCATCGCAGAATACGATGCAGCGGCGGGGCTGGCTGTCGATCTGGCGCAAGAGAATCGGCAGCGATTCGATATCTTCGCGGTGGATTTCAATCAGCGCGACCCGCGCATCCTGCGAATCAACGTCCCGATTGACTTCCGCATGGGAGGCCTTCACCAGTGAACTCTTGCCCATACCGCGCGCACCCCAGAGAAGTGCATTGTTCGCTGGCATGCCCTTGGCGAAGCGTTCTGTGTTTGCGCAGAGGATATCGCGGACTTGGTCTACGCCGCGCAGAAGCTTCATTTCGACCCGGGCAACATGGTGAACCGGTTGAAGACTAAGGGTTTCTGCTTGCCAGACAAAGGCGTCGGCATCTCCAAACGCACCCGAAGGTGCAGGTGGTGGGGCCATACGGTCTAAGGCGTCGGCGATGCGCTCTAGAAGCGGGAGCAGGGCAGGGTCTGTCATGACTTTGGTTTCAATTCATTAGGCGAACGTAGAGGAATATGCGCGCATTGCAGGGCGAGCGCGGCTTTGTTACGTTCGATTTCACGCGTGAGCAAGTGGTTGTGGTCTTGGGGGCTGTCCGCGTTTTGTATGGGCGGGCTCTCAGGGCTGCGCCGATCTTTGTGTTGGAGAGCTAAAAATGGCGGAAGCGTCGGATATTCGTGGGCTTCTAGATTTCGTCGATACGCCAAGTCTCGGCTATTACGAATTTGATAACCTGCACACGATTTCTGCTCCGCCGCCTATGCGGACAGCAGCGGTCCCAGTCGCGCAGCCTATTAGCACGGCTGTTCATTCAGATAATTCTACTGCTGCTGCTGCAGCCGCGGCCGCTGCGGCGGCATCCGCCGCGGCGTCTGCCTCTGTTGCAGCAGCAGCGATGGAACGCGAAGTTGCAGCTGTCGAGGCCGCGCCACCTCCTGTTGTTGCTGCACCCCCGTCGGAGCCTATGCCAGCACCAGAAGCGCAGCCGAATCCGGTGTTCGCCGCACCGGCCAGTGGTGCGGCAAGCGCGCCGGCTGCCGCGCCCGCATTTGCGCCACCGGTAAACGCTGGCGCGGTTTACGGCAGCATGGACCCACGCGGCTATGGATCTGTTGCAGAGGCTGTTCGGGTTAACGTCAATAAGGCAGAGGCCTCGGCCGTCGCTGCCGTTGATGATGCGGCGGACACGGCGAAGGCTGCTGCTGAAAAGGCGGAAGCCGCAGCTGAAAGCGTTGCGACGCAAGCGCGCACAGTTGGGGAGCGTGTCGTCGTTGGTGGGGCTGAAAAGGTTGAAGCAGCGGCAGACGCTCTGGATGATGCAGCTGAAGACTTAAAGGAGGCTGCGGTTGAAACGCGATCTGCAGCCAACGAATCTGCCGCAGCGCGCGCCGCGATTGCAGCGGCTGCGAGCGCATCGGCTGGCACGATTATTGCTTCTAAGCCTGCAGAGGCACCTGCAAAGACGCAAACTGTCTCAAAATCAGACGATACCGCTCCAGATGACGGTTCGGGCAGTCTGGCTGAGTTGTTCAGGAAACTTTGACGCCATTTGTGATAGCTATGCCAGAGGCTTTAAGCCAATAGCTAAGAAATTAGAGCGGATTGAGCGGCAATTGAATCATTAGGGATTCCGTTTGGCGTTATTTTGTGATTCATCATGAGGGCTGGTGAAGGAGGCCAGCCTGCATGGCCAAAGCCCTCTCTGTCGATCTTCGCCGTCGCGTCGTAGAT
>CALLKY010000092.1 GCA_938083135.1 uncultured Alphaproteobacteria bacterium
AAACACCAGATCAGGCCTACTTCAATGCGCTGACGCCAATCAAGGCGGCGGCATAACAAGGGCTGGGATCCACTTATAAAACCAGACCCCGTTGTTCAAATTTCCCGAGCCACTTCTGAAAGCGCCTATTGCACCTTCAAAGTAACGATCGTTGATACAGTTGCTAAAGCCTCTGAAGCGCTGATTGGCGTTGAATTTGATGCTGTGCTGCTAGACCTTAATCTACCGGACTCGACCGGGTTGGAGACGCTTTCGAAAATTCATCGGGCGACGACAGCACAGATTGTCGTTACGACTGGCAACCAGGATGATAAACTTGGGTTTGATGCAATTCAGGCAGGTGCGGCAGACTTTTTGCCCAAAAATGAAAAGAGCGGACATACGTTAAGCCGCGTCTTGGCCTATGCTGTCGAGCGTGAGCGTTTGCGAAAGCAGGTTGAAGAAAGCAGGCGGGGGATGCGGGGCAGCCGGGAAGCGGTAGCGCTCTCTGCAATCTCTCATTCATCATCTGCGAAGCCTTTAAAAGCTGTCGCCGGGGAAAAGCCTTTGCGGGAAGTTTCCCCTGACAAATTTCAGGCGGTTGTTGCTCGTTATCTTGATGTCGTTCTTATGGTTGCCGATGAGAAGCAATACAAACAAACGATAATTTCGAGAGCGTCCTTGAAAAAGATTGCAGAAATGCTTTTCGAATGGCGATGCGGCCCGCGGGATTTATTCGATATGCATGTCACAGCCGTTGAACAAGCCAATGCAACGAAAGATTCGCGGTCTTTTGTCATTCAAGGGGATGAACCGCAGTTCTTACTCATAGAATTGCAGGCATATCTTACACAGCTTTATAGAGCTTTGGCTTTAGAGAACGACGCTGAGCGCGGTTGATGGCTAGGTGACAGATTGGGCGGGGAACGCACGGTCTATCCGCCTCTGCGACTCCGAAAGACTTTACCTCGCGCCGCTGTCGTTGCATGTTTGCGCTATTGCGAATTTAGGTATGGGCACGGGCCATTTGGGCAGCGTGACCCATTCTTGCGTCAACCGCCAATGAAAGACGGACACACATGATCGATCTTATGAAAATCGCGAGGACGGAAGCCGATGGCGGCGACCTGTTCGGCGAACTTGAAGCTTTGTTTCAGCCTGCAGACGTTAAGCCAGAGGGCTATCCGGATGCAGTCATCTGGCAGGGCGGCAATCACGACGGCAAAGCAAAACCCGTCGCGCACTCCCTGACGGATGCCTATGCGCTGGTTGGCACCATTGCTGCGATCGATGTGCTTGGCCTGCCGTACTACGCCGTGCCAATGTGGTCCCAGTATCGCCACGATCACAAGCTTGAGCCGCTTAGCTGGTTCGGCAACATGCCGGTTACCTCCATTAAATGGTCCACGGCTGGTGATGCCTATGTCAACGACGGCAAGGGCGGCAAGGTCGTTGTTATGGGCAAGTCCGGCAATGCGCCGCTTCGCACCCAGGCTGGCGTTTTCTGTAACGTTCGCCCATATGGCCCGATCACAGCTGTGCGCTGCATGCCGTGCCTGCCTTATTCCCAGGATCGTGCAAAATTCACCGTCAGCCCTGAAACCGGCATCATCCATTCTGAGATGAACACGCCGGGCGTTCAGATGGCCTATGCGAACCGTCTGTTCCTGAAAATGGTGCATGAAACCGGCAAGATTGGCCGTGTCGCCATGAAGCCAACCCAGGCGATGGAAGATGGCATCAATGCCGGCATCCATTCTTGGATGTTGCAGGGCACAAAGTTCGAAGTTGGTCGTAAATATGCGGTCGATGGCTATGTCGAGCACAAGGAAGCCGTTGACGCGATCGTCAAGCTTCTCCCGGCGGACTTTAGAGATGGCATGGAGAACTGGGGTGGCCGCATTGAGCAGCACATCTCTGACACCAACTACGGCATTCTGCTGTGGGATTTGATCGAGCAGCAGGATTCAATTGTCCTCGCGACCGATCTTGATGGTGACCGCCTGACCGATCTCATGGCTGACGTTTCCGATCCTCTCCGCGCCTTCGCAGACCGCGTGCTGAAGCACACAGGTTCTGACAAAACCATGCGCACACTTTGGAACGAAATGGGCTACACGACCGGCAATGGCCGCGACATGACAAGCGTCATGCATCGTATGTCTGGTCCGCCGATCCATGAGCAAACGCTTGGTTCTGCTGATGCCATGCTGCTGCGCCTGCTTGATGGTGACGAAAGCATGGGCGGCACGAAGCAGCCTTACGACCCACGCATTCACTTCGTGCTGATCCGCGATGCTTACATTGATGCCAACCCAGGCAACGCCGCAGTCAAAGACTATCTCGACAACGCGTTGGCCACCTTCGATACAGTCTACGGCGACACCCGCCCAGGCTTCCTTGAAGGCTACAAGGCGCTTAAAGCAGCGATCAAGCCCTGGGGTGCCTGATCCTACGAATGAGCTTTGAGACTGACAAACGCGCGCTGGGCAACCGGCGCGCGTTTTTCTTTGTCAGCAAGACAGCGTCTATTGGCCATCTGCAATATTCAGGCAAATTTTATGGAAAACTTTGCCGAAATGCGCCTTCCAATTGTTCAGCGCGTGCAAAGCCGGACTGAGGATACTCCCTTCATCGAGATTACATGTCTGGAGGGACACATCATGGCTCAAGAAATCAACGGTCAAGCTGGCGCGCGCGTGATCAAGGAATTTGAGGCACTTTGGCTTCGTCAAGGTGGTGAGACGGAATTACCGTGCGCACAGTCTTTAGCACCTGGTGAGATCGCAGGCCTGATGCCGCATTTGATGCTGCTTGAAGCCGATGCCGCCCAAGGCGAGCGCTTTCGCACCCGCCTTGTTGGCGCGCAGCATCGGTATGTCGAAAAGGGCGTCCATGCTGGCGATTTGCTGGACGACGTCGATGCCTCACATGCCGAACGCGTCAAAATCGCCGCGAAGACACGCCGCCCGGTATACTGGCGGTCCGGCGAAAATGACGGCATCGAAATTGGTGACTTCCCTTTCTCAAGTGACGGCGTCACCGTTGACCGGATTGTCTCGGTCGCTACCGGCGGCAAGCCACCTTTGGCGTTCGGCTAATGTGGCTGTGCGGGCCTAATTTGAGGCCCGCGCCAACCGCGTAAATCCGGCGTCCATATCAGCGATCAGGTCATCGATATGCTCGAGACCGATATGGATACGGATCAGCGGGCCAGGGGCGTTCCATGTGGTGGCCGTCCGGTTGGCACCGGGGTCAGCGGGCAGGATCAGGCTTTCAAACCCACCCCAACTGGCACCCATTCCATAAAGCTCCAAGCCATCTAGCATGGCGGCAAGACCTGTATCTGTAGCCTCTTTTAGAACGAAGCCCATCAGCCCGCAGCCGCCAGTAAAGTCCCGCTTCCAGAGCGCGTGACCAGCGTCTTTGGGATGGGGAGGGTACAGCACCCGGTCAACTTCCGGCCTGTTCCACAACCAATCCGCCATCGCCAATGCGCTCTCTTGGTGTTGGCGAAGGCGCACAGCCAATGTACGCATACCGCGCGTGCCGAGATAGACGTCGTCCGGTCCTGCAAACACGCCGAGCGTGCCTGCCATATCGCGCACGCTTTCCTCTGTCGCCTCATTATATGTCACCGCACCCAGCATGGCGTCGGAATGCCCGACTATGTACTTGGTCGCGGCGTGGATGGAGATATCGCAGCCATGGGCAAATGGGCTGAAGAATAGTGGTGTGCCCCATGTATTGTCAGTCATAGAAATCGCGCCACGCTTACGGGCAACGGCGGCGATTGCAGGCACCTCGCACATCTCGAATGTCTGCGATCCAGGCGCTTCCATGTAAACAACGGTCGTGTTGTCCTGGAACATGCCGTCGATATCAGCACCAATTGCAGGATCGAAGAATGTCGTAGTCACGCCGAAGCGCGCCAGGATTTTGTTAGCGAAGTTCCGCGCTGGGCCATACACGCAATCGGCCATCAGGACATGGTCACCAGCTTTGGTTTGAGAAAGGAGTGCCAGTGCGATGGCGTTCAGCCCGGATGAAGCGATAACACAGCCCGCACCACCTTCAACATCCGCAATCACGTCCTCCAGCGTAAATGTCGTTGGCGTGCCACGGCGGCCATAACGTTGCTCACGCGGGCCTTTGGGGCGCTTATATTCCGCCATAGAGGCTTGCAGGATCGTCGAAGCGCGGAAGATCGGCGTATTGACGGCACCGAAATGCGCTTGTGGATCCCGCCCAGAATGGGTCAACAGCGTTTCGGGGTGCTTGTTGCTCTTATCTTTCATCATGTCAGCAGTGCTTTCTTATTGATCGATAGGTGTGTCTTGCCGCGCACCCCATTCACTCCAGGAGCCATCGTAGACGGCGACATCTTCAACGCCAGCTAGGAACAATGCCAGCGCGAGTGTTGAAGCCGTGACACCGGACCCACAGGTGGTCGTAATCGGAGCTTCAAGGTTCACGCCAGCACCGGCAAAAATCGCGCGGACATCATCCGGCGTTTTGAACGTCCGATCCTCACGAATCACAGCAGGGAAGGGAACATTCTTGCTGTTTGGAATATGCCCACCACGCATGCCCGCGCGCGGTTCTGGCTCACTGGCGTTGAATCGGCCAGCGCTCCGGGCGTCAACAACCTGCTCAGCTTTGGAATCAATATTCGCCAGCATGTCCTCGCGGCTGCGGACCAGGGCTGCCTGGCGTCGCGCACTGCGCTTTTTCGGTGGGACAGGTGCGGTTTCTGCCGTTACCGCGCGGCCTTCCGCCAGCCACTTCGGCATTCCGCCATCCAGCACGGAGACGCGCGTATGGCCCATAGCACGAAATGTCCACCAAATCCGGGCCGCACCAGTTGTGCCGATTGTGTCGTAAACAACAACCAGATCATCATCGCCGATGCCAAGGGCACCAACTTTGGCCGCAAATTCGTCAGCAGGTGGCAGCATGTGGGGCAGATCGGTATTTTTGTCGGCGATTTCATCAATTTCGAAGAAGCGCGCACCTGCGATGTGGCGCTCCTCGAATTCCGCCTTGGCGTCCCGTCCTGTGGTCGGCAAGTGGTGACTGCCATCCAGGATTACGAGGCCGGGCGTATCCAGATGATCAGCCAGCCATTCCGTTGAAACAAGCGCAGAAGCAGTATCGGTCATGCTGGGTCCTCCAGTGTGATGTTGACGCGCCGGTTACGCTTGCCCTTATTTTCAATCTTGCCAACAACGATGCGCCCAATCTCAGAGGTATTTGCAACATGGGTGCCGCCACAGGGCTGCAGATCGATCGCGTCATCACCGATGGAAATGAGTCGGACTTTGCCACTGCCCCGAGGCGGTGCCACAGACATTGTGCGCACAAGTTCTGGATTGGCGTCCAAATCTGCATCATCGATCCAGCGGAATGTCACCGGCGCGTCTTTGCCAGATAGGCCATCAAGTGCAGCCTGGATATCTTCCTTGACGAGAGTGGTTTCGCCCACATCAAAATCCAGCCGACTCTTAGCCAGCCCGACCTGACCTCCCGTAACGCCGGCAGGCACGATTGAGCAGAGCAGGTGCATGGCCGTGTGCATACGCATTAGTGTGTGACGATGGTCCCAATCGATCTCTGCGGTGACCTTATCACCGACAGCAAGTGCTGGCGCATCTTCGGCCAGCACATGTACCGATGTTTCTGGGCCATCACCCTTAATCGCATTGGCGACTGTGCGTTTGGTGCCATCTGGGCCGATGAGAACCCCTTTGTCGCCCGGTTGACCGCCGCCCTCAGCATAGAAAATCGTGCGGTCTAGCCAGACACCTTTTTCGTCGATTTTCTGAACGACGGCCTCACAGCTTTTGGCGTAGGCGTCTGCTCGGAAGATCAGTTCCATGACGAATATTTCCCCGTTGATCGGCAATAAATCAGTTGCGAAGCAGCATAAAGCGCTTGCCACCAGATCGCTATCGCACAACAGAATTTGTTTCACGCCTTGATCCCATCGCATTCGGCGGGCATCCATACAGGATCAACTGACTGGATCATGACGTATGCGTTTTCTGCGGAGCCTGCTTTACCTTTATCTGATTATCGGCATCGGCTTTGGCCTGGCGCGATTTGGCTGGGGTGCGCTCGTCGCAGCCATGGCGGAGCCAGAAGAAGCGCCATTCTTCGCAGGCGTTCTTGAAGCTGCGGTCAGCGGTGCCATTCGTGTCGTGATGTGGGCACCGAGCCTCATAACTGATGTTGTTATGGGCGGCGGCGACTTTTTTAACTGGCTGCTTTACAGCGTTTGAGGCCTCACCAAGGCCAGTAACGACCACCTGAGCCAATGGCAGCATTGGCGAGGCCGATTACAAGATTGATCGCCACAATCCGCCGAATCTTTGGGATTTGCGCTGCCGCTGCTGGAAAATCATCTGCAGCCAAGGCTTTCTGCAGCCGTCCATAGGGGGCAAAGAACAGGTGCAGGTAGAGCGCGATCATCACCAGCCCTAGGCCGTGCATGATGTGCAGATACGCTGGTGCCAACGCAAAGCCGCCATAGACGGCGAACAGCATCCAATAGCCCGTCAACACCAGGACGATGATCGACAGCCAGACCCAATTGAAGAAATTGAAGAACACCCGCCCCCAAAGCTTCACAGGGTCAGGCGGCGATAGCACGGGCATAGACGGACGCAGCGCCATATAGGCAAAGAACATGCCGCCGACCCAAATGATGGCGGCGAGCAGATGCGCGCTTAATGCGATGGCGTGGATCATGTTCAGGGCGTCCTTGGTCCGATATGATTTCTGCAAATGACACTGCGGCGCATCGGCGTCTGAGGTCAAGCGGACAGAGTGCGGGAGCTAAGGATGAATGATCGGCATGAGCATGAAGGCGAGGGGCAACTCGGCTGGTTCTTTTGGCGTGCGAGGGCCGCTTACCCGCACAAAACAGCGGTTATAGACGTCTCCCAGGGCTATGAGCGCCGCATCACTTTCGCGGCCCTGGACGCGGCTATGAACCGTGTTGCCAACTTACTGGTGTCAGCTGGCCTGAAGCCCGGTGATCGCATGGGTCTTGGCATGTCCAACCGCTGGGAATTCTTCGCGGCCATGTTTGGTGCGATGCGCGCTGGCGTCGTACCCGTGCCGATGAACATCAAGCAGGCACCTGATGTATTGGCCTATATCCTGGCCGATGCCGGTGCCAAGGCCGCATTGATAGAGCCTGCCGTGAATGCGCGCTTGGCAGAAGCGGCCAAGGATGTGCCAATCAAATTAGCGCTCGGCGATTCTCCCGCAGGCTGGAGCGATTTCTGGGCTGCGACTTCAGCGCAGCCTTCAGAATTTCAGCCGCTAAACATTACGGGCGATGATCCGGCATTCCATCCTTATACATCTGGCTCCACCGGTCGCCCAAAGGGCATGACGCTCACCCATGGTAATACGACTTGGCTGATCGAAATCCGCCAGAAGCACTGGCCAGCGCGACTAGACCAACGCGGATTGATTGCAGCACCGCTCTATCACAAGAACGCCATGACCATCGCCTTTAAGCCCAAACTACGGGCAGGGGGGTCTATCGTCCTGATGGGCGGGTTTGATGCGCGGGCTTATCTGCAAGCGCTAGCGGATTATGGCGTGACGGAAGCTGGCGGCGTGCCAACAATGTTCTCGCTCATGTTGCAGCAGCGGGATTTGATTGAGGCGCTCGATTTCTCGAAACTTGAAATTCTCCGGCTCGGTTCTGCGCCTGCCCATGGTGAGTTGATGGATGAATTGGCGCGCGTCTTCGGCGTGCCCACAGCCCAAGGCTACGGCTTGACGGAAACAGCAGGCGGCTGCCTATCCCCGCCGCTGGATGGACGGCCTGTTCCGCGCGCGTCTGTCGGCTCAATCATGCCGGGGACTGAGGTAAAACTTGTCGGCCCGAATGGCGGTGAGCGGGATGATATCGGCGAATTCTGGATCAGAAGTCCTGCCAATACGCCTGGGTATCATAACCTGCCGGAGGTCACGGCTGAACGGTTTGTTGATGGCTGGCTGCGCACCGGCGATATCCTGTCGAAGGATGCAGACGGGTTCTTCTATTTTGAAGGCCGGGTGGACGACATGTTCAATTGCGGTGGTGAGAATGTGTATCCAAAAGAGGTCGAGAACCTGCTGCTAAAGCATCCTGCAGTGGCGCAGGCCGTGGTTTTACCCCAGGCACATCCCACCAAGGGCGAATGCCCTGTTGCCGCGGTTGTCTTACATGATGAGACCGTGAGTGAGGCTGATCTGAAGGCTTATACGCTTCAGAACGGCCCTGCCTATGCTCATCCGCGCCGCATTCTCATCAAAGACAATCTGCCGCTTACGGGCGTGAATAAGGTGGATCTAAAGGCGGTCGGGCTCGAGCTTGCAGAGCTGAAAATCGATGGCGCAGCTTAAACACATTCACGCCCACCTGAATCCGCGATATACCTTGGGGCCGCACGATAATTCATAAGAAAAGGGAAGCAGCATATGAAACGGATTTTGCAAGCGACGGTGACTTTCGCCGCTGCTGTTGGGATGGTGGCTGGTACCGCTCAGGCCAAAGACATGAAGATGGGGCTGATCACGCCGCCCCCACATATCTGGACCAAGGAAGCGAACGCTTTTGCAGCAGACCTGAAGGCCGCTTCGGGTGGCAAGCACACGGTCACGGTCTATCCGTCCCGCCAGCTTGGGAATGAGGCTGAAGTTCTGCAGCAGATGCAGTCCGGTGCTGTTGATATGGCGTTCATGACGGTTGCTGAAATCTCCAACCGTGCGCCTGAATTCTCCGCATTGTTCACGCCGTTCCTGGTGAAAGACAACGCCCAGGCGGCAAAACTCTTGAAAACGTCCCCCACGGCGATGGCGCTGCTTGATACGCTACCAAGCCAGGTTGGCGTTGTCGGCATTGGCTACGGCATGGCTGGTGTGCGCCAGATTGTGTCCGCAAAGCCAATCCAGAGCATTGCAGACCTCAAAGGCCGTAAAATCCGCGTGACGCCGTTCGCTGCGACCAAGGATTTCAACACGATCCTCGGAACCGCCCCAACCCCCATGCCGCTGCCGGACGTCTATGACGCCCTGTCCAATGGCCAGGTTGATGCGATTGAGATGGACCTTGAGCTCACCATCAAGCTGAAATACTGGGAGCTGGCGAAGACAGTCGTCGTGTCCAACCAGATGATGTTCCCAATGGTGGGCATCGTATCTGGCCGGACCTGGAAGGGTCTTGATTCAGCAGACCGCAAGATGGTTTCAGAGCTGATGAAAAAGCACCTGGATGTTGTGCTTGATGCAACGGAAGAAGTTGAGCGCACCTTCCTGCCAATGCTGAAAGAGAAAGAAGGCCTTGAGGTGCGTGAAGTTGGCCCAGAGTTCTACGGCGACGCCGTGGCAGAATGGGACAAAATCTGGCTGCCAAAAGCGCCCGGCATCCCCGCCCTTCGTGCGGAAGCTGCGGCACTTTAAATAGGGCGAATACGCCCCCTCACATGGTCTGCAGCCTCTTAGCGGCGGATATGGGTGAGGGGGCGTTTCCTTTTGTATCTAGTTTATGTGATCTGGCAGCACCATTTTGACCACCCGCCCCGTTCCAGTCCTAAGCACACTCAGCCGCCGCCTTGCTGGCATTGAGGCGGCAGCCGCTGGCCTGCTTGCGGCTGCTGTGGCGGGCTTGATCTTGCTCAATGTGGCGACCCGCACAGCGGGTGCTGCACTATTCTGGGTGGATGAGTTGGCGATCTATGCCATGGTTTGGATGGCGTTCCTCGGCATGTCGATCACCATTCAACGGCGTTCCGGTGTATCCGTCACAATCCTGACAGACGCATTGCCGCCGCGGCTGCATCGGTCGGTAGCGCTGCTGATTGACGCCATCATCTTCGCATTCTCCCTATTCCTGCTCTGGCTTTGCTGGCGCTGGTATGACCCTGTGACGCTAGCCTCATTTTCCTATTCCGTGGATGCGTTCGTCGGTGAGACTTTTAACTTTATCTACCGTGAGCCAACGCAGACAATTGGTGTTGCGAAGTATTGGATCTGGCTGATTGTGCCGTTGACCGCTGCTGCAATGACGGTCCATGCCCTGGCTAACCTGCTGGAAGCGCTCCGGTCTCCGCAAGCAGCACCGATGTCATGACGGTAGCTGGCACCTTCATTATTCTGCTGTTCCTGGCAGCCCCTATTGCGTTGGTGCTGGGGATCACCGCAGTTACGCATATTCTGGCCTCTGGCGATCTCGTGTTGTTTGAGAGCTATCCGCAGCAACTCTTTAGTGGGCTTGAGAAATATGGCTTGCTTGCCATCCCGCTGTTCATGCTTGTTGGTGAGCTGATGAACGAAGGCGGGGTGACGACGCGGTTGATCCGTGCGGCGCGGGTATTCGTTGGTGCTTACCGGGGCGGATTGGCATATGTGAACCTGTTGGCCAACATGATGATGGCGTCCATTGTTGGTTCAGCCGCAGCACAAATCGCCGTTATGAGCCGCGTTATGACGCCGGAGATGACCCGCCAAGGCTACAGCCCAGCATTCGCGGCTGCCACGACAGCGGCAGGTGGATTGCTCTCGCCCATTATCCCGCCTTCTATGCTGTTTGTAATCTACGGTGTGCTGGCGCAAATCCCCATTGGCGACATGTTCATGGCTGGCATTTTGCCTGGCCTGCTGCTGGCATTTGGGTTCATGTGCGCCATTGCCTTCGTCGGTTGGCGAACGGGCTTTCCGCAAGGGGAGGCAATCAAAGGCAAGGCGGCACGGCAGGCTTTGCTACAGGCCGCACCATCAGCCCTGGTGCCTGCGATCATTATTGGCGGCATTTTGGGCGGGATCGCAACGCCGACCGAGTCGGCAGCGTTGGCAGCGTTATCCGCTGCCGTGCTTGGGCTGTTCGTCTATCGGGACCTTAAGTTTTCAGCCCTGCCAAGACTGTTCCGGGAAACCGCGATCACGTCGTCCGTCGTGCTGTTTTTGATTGCGGCGGCCAATGTATTTGGCTGGATCATCTTGCATGAACAAATCCCGCAAAATGTGGCTGCATGGCTGAATGGCCTAACTCAAAACCCATTTGTTTTCCTGCTGCTGGTCAACATCCTGCTGCTTGGCGTTGGTGCCATGCTGGATGGGATCGCGGCGATGATCATCGTCGTGCCGATCCTCCTACCAATTGCGCAGACCAGCTACGGCATCGACCCATTTCACTTCGGCGTCGTGATCAGCATCAATCTGGTGCTTGGCTTGTTGACGCCGCCGGTTGGCGCAGGCCTCTACATCGCCGCTGCCGCATCCAACGTAAAACCGGGTGAGATATTCCGTGCGCTTAGCCCGTTCCTCGTCGCAACGTTGATCGCCTTGATCATCCTGTCCTGGCAGCCGGTGATCGTTACAGCATTGATCCGTTAGGCCCGTTCGTCCTGCACTGGCGGGCGGCTCAATAGCCCTGCAACGGCGGACTTAATGTCGATGCAGCCGGCGGTTACATCATCGACGGCTGCTGTAATTGGCGCTTCAACACCAAGGCGTTCAGCAAGGGCGCGGGCGGCGGATGCTGTCGCGACACCTTCAGCCACGGTCTGGCGCTCGCCAAGGATGTCGGCCAATTCACGGCCTTTCCCGAGTGCGACACCCAGGCTGTAATTGCGGGATTGTAAGCCGGAGCAGGTGAGCATCAGGTCACCAATGCCAGCAAGGCCCATCAGCGTATCGCGCTCAGCCCCCATGGCGACCGCTATTCGGGCGATTTCGGCCAATCCGCGTGTTGCAACGGCAGCGCGGGCGTTCTCGCCAAGGCCAGCGCCTTCAACCGCACCAGCGGCGATTGCCATGACGTTTTTCAGGGCACCGCCCAATGCCGCGCCCGTCATATCGCCACTTGGATATAGGCGTAGGGCAGGGGTGGCCAGATCATTCGATAGGGCGGCGGCCGCTTCAAGGTCAGGCCCGGCCACCGTGGCGGCTGCCGGTAAGCCACGTGCGACTTCGGCGGCAAAATTTGGGCCGCTCAGCATGAAGATTTTGGCATCGGGCAAGGCAGCGTGCGCCACTTCAGGCATGAGCGCCCCAGTGCCGCGTTCAACGCCTTTGCAGCAGAGAACGATGCAGGTTGCACTCCCAAGCGCCCGCAGTGTTTCCCTAAGTGCCTGGGCGGGTGTTACGGCGAGTATCGTCGACACACCACGGCAGTCGGCTATATCGCTGGTGAGGGTGATGTTATCCGGTAGGCGGACATCCTGGGGCAGATACGGTGCCACATTGCGAGATTGGGTGATTTCGGCAGCCCGTTCAGGCCGTCGCGCCCAAAGCAGCACAGATCGACCTGCAGATGCTTGTGCGATCGCAAGCGCTGCCCCCCACGACCCGGAGCCGAGAACGGCGATATCTTGCTTCATTCTCGGGATCTCCGTTGAGTGGTCGTGATGGGGCTTACCGCTTGTGCATTAGGCGTTGCCGACGGCATCCTTACCGGCAGCTGTGCCTGCAATCTTGCCGAAGACGGAGCCAGCCATGAGGCCAGTACCGCCCGGATAGTTGTTGTAGAACAACCCGCCGACCAGTTCTCCGGCTGCGTACAGGCCCGGAATGGCTTGGTCAGCCGGGTCCAGCACTTTGCCGTTTTCGTGATTGATCTTCAGACCGCCGAAGCTGAACGTCACGCCACAGGTCGTCTGGTAGGCTTCGAACGGGCCTTCATCAATTGTGTTGGCCCAGTTGGTTTTGTCGATGGCGAGACCGTTGGTGCGACGACCATCTTTCACGTTCGGATCAAACTTCACATCCGTGGTGACAGCAGCGTTGTATTCTTTGATTTCGCGCAGGAACGCTTCTGCATCAACGCCTTCAAGCTTTGCCGCCAGCTCCTCAATCGTGTTCGCCTTTACCTTGGTAACCTGGCGGATACGATATTCGTCCCGAAGCATTGGGATGATCTTGCTGTCGAAAACTTGCCAAGCCATTTGGTTGGGCTGTTCAAGCACGGCGCGGCCATACTTCGCGTAGGTGTAATTGCGGAAATCAGCGCCTTCATCGACGAAACGCTCGCCATTGGCGTTGATCATCAGGCCCCAGGGATAGGAGTGCTTCTGGAAATTATCACCAACGGCTAGGTCGCCGAACTCAGGCGCGTTGTAATCCCAGCCAACAGCGTGGCAGCCGGACCAGTTGCCGTGGGGGCGTGCACCTGCTTCAAGAGCCATAGCGATGCCGTCGCCCATATTGTAGCGGGTGCCGCGCACCTTCGCCAAATCCCAGCCTGGGCCGAGATAACGGGTGCGCCATTCCGCGTTGGATTCAAATCCGCCGCAGGCCAGCACGACAGAGCGCGCATTGATATTGTAGCTCTTGCCGCCTTGCTGCTTCACACGCACGCCATGGACGCCATCATCGTCATGGATGAGCTTCAGGGCGCGGGTTTCGTAGCGGACCTCGATGCCGTCTTTCTCGGCCTTTTCATGCAGGGCATCGACCAAGCCCGGGCCACCGCCCCAAGCGGAAACAACCAAACCGCCCCAGAATACGAACCGACCGTCAATTTTATAGGCTTGCTTGCCGTAGATCGGCAGGAACCGAACGCCCTTGTCCTTCATCCAATGCATGGTGTCCAAGGACTTGGTGATGAGCGCTTCGCACATATCGGGATCAGTGCGGTATTCGGTAATCCTGCCCATGTCGTCGTAGAACTGGTCTTGGGTATAGGTCCCGAAGTCACTGATTTTGATCTCTTCTTCAGACAAATCCGAGCAGAGCGAAATGATGTCGTCGTTTCCGTTGAACACCGTGCGGATATTGCCTGCAGTATAGGCGGAGTTGCCGCCACGGTTCTCTATATCGGCCCATTCCAGCACGATCACGGATGCGCCAGACTCACGGGCGGAAAGGGCAGCGCACATGGCTGCATTACCAGCGCCGACAACGACGACGTCTGTACTCGTATCCTGCATCAATGGAATCCTCGAAACGCGATTGGTTGATAGTGTTCAATAGAATAGCCGGAATTGACGCGCGCTCAAGCAGCCAAGCGGTCGCGCTTATGCAATCAACCCGCCAGGGGCGCGCGGTCTAGCCGGATGATCTTGCCTTCAAACTCGGGCGCTAGGGCCGGATAGCGGCGGGTGACGTCTGCATCATGGCCGGGCACGATCAGGTCCGGGCGCGCGGCGCGGGCTTTTAGCTTGCGATAGCTCATGATCATCGCACCCATATCGTGGAATACGGGGAAGGGGCGCTCAGTCTCGAGCTCGCTATAGAGGTGAACGGCATCCGACGCGACAATAACAGGGCCGCGCGCTGTATCGACCTCTAGCGCCAACTGCCCGGTGGTGTGCCCAGGCAGGATGAATGAGCGAATGCCTGGAAACACTTCATCCTCATCATCCAAGAAGCGCATCCGATCCTCATAGACAAAGCCCACAAGCGTTTTGACATCCCGTTTGCCGAAGCCTGCCCGCGTCGCCGGGTGGGTCATCAACGGACCGGTGATGGAAGCCATTTCGGTGGCACCCATATGGAAGCGCGCGTTCGGGAAATCGCCTAGATTGCCAGTATGGTCATAGTGCGCGTGGGTGATGATCACATCTTGCACCGCCGCTGGATCAAAGCCCGCCATGCGCACCCCGTCTGCCGGGTTGATCAGCGGTGCGTGGCCAACGCGTTCGGCCAAGCCTGGAAAGAACCCTGTGTCGACCACAATCGGCTTGCCCTGGTCCGTCACAATCAGCCAGATGAAGAAGTCCATGCCCGCAACGCGGATAGATGGATCTCCGCCAAACGCCATTTCAGCGTCCGTATGGCCGTCAGGGTGATAGCCGTAGCGGATTGCGTAAAGCTCATGGATGGGCATTGGTGCGTCTCTCCAGGGGCTGAGGCTATCAGGCCTTAATGATCGCTGCTGTGCAGAATCTTGTCACGAATGCCCGTGTCATAACTTTTGCCTGCTGGCGTCAATGCCGCTTTGCCATCTGGCCGCTCCGTGACCAGCCCTTTGCGGCCAAGCGCTTTCCATACGGCCTGGTTAGAAAGCCCTGTCGCATCCTTCCCCATCACAACGACTGATCCGATGTGGAAGTGATTGCCATGGGCTGGCGGCAACATCTGAATAATAGCCTCACCCGTCGCTTCGTCCTCCGTCACATACATCGGATGCTTCGCGACCTCCTGAAGGAGTGTGAGCGTTTTAAGCTGCAGGGCATTTAGTTTAGCTGGATTGGGGGGCATACCTTATTCCAAACCTCGGTTACGATTCTGACTTTATCTTTACTGATCGGAACGCCTCGTCGATAGAGCCACGATTGATTTCTGAAACTCTTGAATGGCCAACATCGAAATCTGAACATGCGGCAACTGTTCCACTATCATCCTCACTGCATCCGTAGCGCCTGTAATATACCTTAGAAACAACTTGGTCGGTTTGCGAAGCGTGTGCGCGTCGAACCGCAAAATGTTCGTCACGCGCGGCGAGAGACGGGAAGGTTTCAGGCGTCAGCCAGATTTCAGCGTCTTTTACGTGATCGTAGAGGTAAATTTTTCGGTTCAAGAAATCGCCACGTAATCTGTACCGCTCAACCAAACCAATGAAGGCGAATTGAGTCGGCAGGTAGCCAGGCGCAACACAGGTTATAGTGTTGGTAAGTTGTTTGTTCGAAAGAGTGAGTGGCTCTGATTTCGTAGAAGAGCTTGATGCGGGTATTATTTCGCCATTTCGGCTGCAAGTAGCTTCAGGTGGATGGACTGCGAGATCAATCGGAAACCGATCTGGCTTAGCATGGAGGTAGATTGCTTTTTGATGATCCGATTGAGCCCCAGCTTCTGCCGCCGCGTGCCCTGCAGTGTATGCGGCGAATTTAACTGCGGCACCGACACATCCAGAAAGCAACACGGGTACAATCATAATGGTAAAAAGCCGGTACATGGGTAACCTCATCAAGGCGTTAAGACTGTATAATCATTGAGCTTCACGCTTCCGCCAAATACGAAATCGCCGCATCAACGCCGCCATCACCATGCGGGATGCCCTTGCGCTTCAGCGTTGCCTCAATCGCAGCGAGGGTGCCCCAAACCATGGGCTCGTTCAAGTCGCCTAGGTGGCCGATGCGGAAGACCCTGCCGCCGAGTTTCATAAGGCCACCGCCCAGCATCACGTTGAAATCATCGCGGACGGCGAAGCGGAATTCGTCGGCATTGTAGCCGTCGGCAAACTCAACGGCTGTGACGGAGTTGGAACGCCTGGCTTCGTTCTCGACGAATAAGTTGAGCGCGCCGCCTTTGGCCCATTCGGCGATGGCGCGGCGGACGGCCTCTGCTAAGCGGGCGTGGCGGGCGAAGACGCCGTCCAGGGTTTCTTCCTCAATGAAGGCGATGCTTTCTTTCAGGCCGTAGAAGAAATGTGCTGGTGCCGTGCCTGGATTACGCATGTGATAGGGTATCTGCAGTGAGCGGCGGATGTCCCAATAGCGGCGCGGCACATCGGCCTCATCCGCGCGCGCGAGCGCTTTGGCGCTGACGCCAAGCAGGCCAAGGCCCGTGTGTAGCATCAAACCCTTCTGGGAACCGCCGACGACAACATCCACCCCCCAGCCGTCCATCTGGAAGTCCATGGAGCCGAGGGAGGAGATTGTGTCGCACAATAACAGGGCAGGGTGGCCCGCGGCATCAATGGCTTTGCGGATCGCCGCTAGATCATTCGTTAGGCCCGTCGAAGTCTCATTGTGAACAACGCCAACACCCTTGATTTTGTGCTCTGTATCGGCGCGCAGGCGTTCTTCCACCTTTGCCGGGTCAATGCCTTGTTTCCAATCTCCTGGCAGATATTCAGGCTTCAGGCCAAGCAGGCCCGCCATCTCAAACCACCATTCGGAGAAGGAGCCAGTTTCACAAATCAACACCTCTTCACCAGCAGAGAAGAAGTTGGCGAGGGCTGCTTCCCAAGCACCATGGCCAGTGGAGGCCCAGATGAAGATGTCATGTTCTGTCTTGAAGACTTTGCGCAGGCCGTACTGCACCTCTTCCGCCAGTGCTGCGAATTCGGGGCTGGTGAAATCAATCGGTGGCCGGTCCATTGCCTGCAAGACGCGCAACGGAACATTGGTCGGGCCAGGGATCGCCAGAAATTGACGGCCGCGTGCTAATGCCATGGGGAGTATCCTTCGAAGACGGGAAGAGGTGTGTTGAGGCTGATATAGCTCAGCTTGGCTGGATTTCCGACTCCATCCGACGCCGATACTTCACGGCGAAATCATCTTCGGAAAAATCAATATCCGTCCAGCGCACAGGATCACCCTGCTTAATGGCATTCTTAAGGGTGAAACCATGAGCAAGGCCAATAGGGAGCGCGCCGACGGCCAGGCTTTCCTTCGCAGGCATCAGCTTGCCCCAAACCGTATATCCGCCTTCGCCATCGAGTTCCTTACCTGCTGGGAGGTCAAACTTAGCGACGGCAGCGACATCGCCGCGCCATGCGTCTGCAACACCGGTCGGTTCACCCCGGAGCGCTAGGTTGGCGACAGTCAATCCCAGCTCCAGCCCTATTAGGTGGAATGGCCGCCACATGGCGCTGTAGTTGCCGCTGGAGTCCGTGATGCAGCCATATTCCTTAAAGCAAGTGCGAGCATATTCGGTATCGCCCGCGAAAGAGACATAAACGCCCCAACGCAGGTTCTGCTCAATCGGTGATCCGTCCCGCCGCTCACTCGCGACGACTTCGACCATGCCCCGGCCATCGAGTAGTCCGCCATCAGCGCGGGGCTTCAAGCCATCCGCAAGCTCGTCCAGCGCTAGAGCGGGGAACGCCAGGCCCGCACTTGGTGGTGTGAGCGCACAGGCATTGGCGACTGCAGCCATCTCAATCGCTGATTTGGTACCGTCCAGGAAGGAATTAAACATCTGGGCGTTCAGAAGATTGCTTTGGGCGTGGGCGGCATCAATACCGTAATGGTCCCACACTGTTGCAGGCGTGGATTGATGCAGGTTTGGCTGATAGCGGGTGCCTTTGCCTGCTGCGATCACCTCAAACCCGACTGTGCGTGCCCAATCTACCAGTTCGACAATCAGCGCCGGTTGATCTCCGTAAGCCAGACTGTAGACGACGCCTGCACTCGCAGCCTCCCGCGCCAGCAGCGGCCCGGCGAGGGCATCAGCTTCCACATTCACCATGGCCACATGAACGCCCGCGTTGAATGCCTCTAACGCGTGGCGGATGCCAACAGCGGGGTTGCCCGTGGCCTCGACGATTACATCCAGGCCCGGGGCGTTGATCAGTGCCATGGAATCATCAGTGACATAGGCCGCACCAGTCTTGTGCGCCTCCTCAAAAGAGCGCGCCGCGTATTGGTCTTCCGTCCAGTGTGTACGCTTCAGCGCCTCACGGGCGCGCTGCACATCCAGGTCCGCGACGCCCATCACGTGGACACCGGGCGTGCGGATAGCTTGCGCCAGGTACATCGACCCGAATTTGCCAGCGCCAATAATGCCGACACGCACCGGGTTTCCATCAGCCTGGCGGGCGGCGAGCATGCGGGAGAGATTCATTTGGAAGATATATCCTGGCTGCGAGGAGGGCTGATCAATATGCCGCCGGAAAATGCCGCCCGCAATTGATGATGCTGGACTCTATTCGTCATACCGTCCTATAATTTCGTGTAAGAGTGCGCAGAAAGCGTGCCTGACAAACTAAAATCCACTAGGGAGGAAATATACATGTCTAAATTCCGCCAATTGGCGGCTGGATCCGTATTTACGCTTGGCGCGGCTTTTGCCGCCAATGCGCTAGCGGATTCGCTGCCGAAGAATATTTCAACGACGGCCTATGGCACGACGTCTGCCGGTTATGCGGCGATGGTCGCTGTTGGCAACGCCATTGCGGACGACGGCTATAAGCTGCGTGTTCTGCCTGCCAAGAATGACGTATCTCGCATGACGCCGCTGATGCGCGGCAAGGTCGAATTCTCGGCCATGGGCGTTGGGTCATTCCAAGCACAAGAAGGCGTGCTCGACTTTGGCAAGCCACAATGGGGCCCGCAGCCTGCGCGGCTTTTGCTGATGGGCTGGTCTGACACGAATAACGCGCTGCCTGCGACGGCTAAAGACGCCAATATCATGAAGTCTTCGGACCTTAGGGGTAAGCGCATCGCTTGGATCGTTGGCGGTCCGGCGTTGAACCAGAATATGCAGGCATGGCTGGCGCATGGCGGCATGACCTGGGATGATGTGACCAAGGTAACGGTGCCGGGTTGGAAAGCCTCCATCCAAGGCATTATTGACGGAAACATTGATGCCGCCATCGCATCCACCAATTCATCCATGCTTTTCCAGGTGGCAAGTTCGCCGCGTGGTCTGCACTTCTTTGATGCGCCAGCTGATGAGAAAGAGAATTGGGTCAACCTGCGTAAGCACGCGCCTTGGCTTGTGCCCCATGTCGCAACATCAGGCGTTGGCCTTTCGGACACTGTTGTGCACACAGGCGGCACATTCGGCTATCCGGTTTTCATGACCTATTCCCGGATGAGTGACCAGTCAGCTTATGAGATGGTCAAGCTGATGAACGACAAGTACGCCAAATACAAAGACGCACATGCATCAGCGAAGGGTTTCGCGCTTGATCGTCAGGTCATGCAGTGGATCATCCCTTACCACGCTGGCGCTGTTAAGCTCTTCAAGGAGCAAGGTGTTTGGAGTGCAGAAGATCAGGCACACAATGACAGCCTGCTCGCCCGTCAGGACCTTCTCATGAAAACCTGGAACGCCACAGGCAAAGGCTCCGATTACGCCGCCTGGATGAAGGCGCGCTACGAAGCGCTGACCGCTGGCGGATATGATCCGGTATGGCAGGACTAGACGACCAACTGGAGGAAATGGAGGCGGCCGAAGCGAAAGCGACGTTCGGCCGTCTCCGGCCTCTTTCCGGGTTTTGGCGAGCGGTTTTCCTCGCCTTCACCTGCATCGGCATCTTTTTGTCAGTTAATCAGATATTTAATCTGAAACTGTTCATCAATATTGTCATCCTTGATAACAGCTATCTGTACCTGCTGCTGGGCGTGTTTTTCAGCTTGGTGTTTCTGGTCTTCCCGATGCGGAAGGCAGACGGGCAAAAGCCTGTGCCATGGTACGATGTCATACTGTTCCTGGTCGCAATCAGTATCGCGATTTATTACGCCTGGAACGGCCTGCGCAGCATTGAAAATGGTTGGGAATATTTCGCCCCACCGCTGCCGACATACTTAGCGTTCATAATGTGGGGGATGGTTATGGAGGGCGCCCGGCGAACGGGCGGTCTCGTTATCATGTTCATATTCGGCACCTTGTCCTTCTACCCAATCGTGGCTGAAGCCCCTTGGATGCCGAGCGCGATTACCGGTAAGGCCTCAACCCTTGCTGAAACTGCCGCATATCATTTGATGAGCGAGGAGTCCGTACTCGGCATTCCAATGAATGTCTTCGGCACGCTCATTATCGGCTTCATTATCTTTGGCGTTGCCCTGCAAACGACCGGCGGAGGACGCTTCTTTATCAATCTGGCCTTCGCACTACTCGGCGGTGTGCGTGGCGGTCCGGCGAAGGTGGCAATCGTTGCAAGTGGCCTGTTCGGTTCACTTTCGGGCAGCGTTATCACCAACGTATTGACCACGGGCTCTATGACGATCCCGGCGATGAAACGTACGGGCTATCCGGCCACATATGCGGGCGGCATTGAAGCCTGTGCCTCAACTGGCGGTGTGTTGATGCCGCCTGTGATGGGGACCACAGCGTTCGTGATGGCCTCGTTCCTAGAGATTCCATACATTTGGGTCGCGATTGCTGCGATTGTGCCGTCATTTCTCTATTTCTTCGGCCTATTTGTGCAGATCGACTCCTATGCCGCCCGCTATGGCATTCAAGGCCTGCCAAAGTCTGAGCTTCCCTCTGCGCTGCAGACATTAAAAGAAGGCTGGTACTACATCTTCGCCTTCTTCCTGCTGATTACGCTGCTGGTGTATTTGAAGCGTGAGGCGCAGGCGCCATTCTTCGCGACGGCAGCGCTCCTAATCCTCAGCCAGTTTGGCAAGCTGAAGCCAAACGACATCTGGTTCTATGTGCTGGCGGGCACTTTCGTCGCATTCCTGGGCCTGGTGCTGCTAAGTGTCAATTTCCCACCGGAATTGGTGACACTGATTCCCGTTGGCGCAACCATTCTTGCGCTGATCATTTCCTACATCCCAAAACACATCCGTATAACGCCTGAACGGATATGGGATTTCTTTGATCAGACGGGCAAACTTCTGGCTGAGCTTGTGGGCATTCTGGCTGCAGTTGGCCTGATCATCGGTGGTGTCATGGGTACAGGTGTCGCCGGCGCGTTCTCTGGCGAGTTGGTGCGCTTGGCTGGCGGCGAAGTGATGCTGTTACTGTTCATGGGCGCATTGACGAGCTTCTTGCTCGGCATCGGCATGACAGTGACTGCGGCCTATATCTTCCTGGCCATCGTGTTGGCACCTGCATTGATTGAGCTTGGGCTTGATCCCATCGCGGTGCATCTGTTCATTCTCTATTGGGGCATGGTGTCATTCATCACGCCGCCGGTGGCGTTGGGAGCCTTTGCCGCGGCAACGGTTGCAGGGGCCAGTCCGATGCGAACGGGGCTGGAGGCGATGCGACTTGGCAGCGTCATCTATTTCCTGCCATTCTTCTTTGTGCTGAACCCGGCTCTGGTTCTGAACGGTGCGCTTTCTGAAATCCTGATAGAGACCTCGACCGCGACGCTGGGGGTCGTCCTCATTGCCTCCGGCATGCAGGGCTATCTGGTGCTTGTCGGGAAGCTCGACAGTGCGCTTGGGCTGTTTTCACGGCTGCTGTTGGTGGGGGCTGGCCTGCTGCTGGCGTATCCAGAAATGCAGTCGAACATCATCGGCCTTGGGGTCATGGTCGTTGCGGCGCTGATAGGTCGAGTCGGCGGCAGCGGTCGCGCAGAAGCGACCGCAAGGAGTTAGCAAGATGGTGGGTGAAGTCTGGCGGATCGGGGATGTTAAAATTTCCCGAATCGTGGAGATTGAAGCAACCGGCGGCATGACCCGTATCATCCCGGACGCGACGCGCGAACGGGTGATGGGCATGCGCTGGCTCCAACCGCACTTTGCGGATGAGGAAGGGCGCATGCGGGGTGCCATCCATGCCCTGCTTGTCGAGACCCCAAGCATGGCCATTGTTGTTGATACCTGTGTCGGCAATGACAAAGACCGGGCGCTTGGTGCCTGGAATCACCTGCAAACGGCATTCCTTGATGATCTAAAAGCTGCAGGGAAGGGGCGTGAAGAGGTCGATCGTGTTCTCTGTACGCACCTACATGTGGATCATGTCGGTTGGAATACGATGTGGGTTGATGGCAAGTGGGTCCCGACGTTCCCGAATGCACGCTACCTGATGGGCCGCAAGGAGTTCGACCATTGGCGTGCGAATGCTGAGGACGGCCAGGCAGATGTAATGGCCGACAGCGTTATGCCCGTTTACGACGCAGGGTTGGTTGACTTGGTCGAGCAGGACGCCGAAATCTGCTCGGAAATTACGCTGATCCCATCACCGGGTCACACGCCGGGCCACGCCAGCGTCCACATCCAAAGTGAGGGCGAGGCGGCGCTGATTACGGGCGATTTCCTGCATCATCCAGTGCAGTTCGCCCACCCCGAATGGAACTCAGCGCCGGATGTTGACCGGCCCCAAGCGATCCAGACGCGGAAAACGATGTATGAGCGCTTTGCTGATGGGCCGACTCTGATCATCGGCACCCATTTTGCGACGCCAACTGCCGGGTATATCAAGCGTGACGGCGACGCTTGGCGGCTGGATGTCTGACCCTAACCGCTATTGCTGAATGCCCGCGCGTTGCAGGAATGCCGCGTCCCGCACATTAACGTCTTGGCCTCGCAAATCTTCTGGCCGTGTCGCAAGCAGCCATGCAACTCCAGCTGCCGGAAGTTCTGGGGGCGCTAAGTTCTCACGCGGGATCTGGCTAATTGGGTTCACGCCGGACGCGCGGATCTGTACCTGCATTTCAGTATCGACCGTACCTGGTGATGCGCCGTAGACATCGATGGCTTCACCTTCTTCCAGATGCAGGGCTTGGGTTGCCATCCAGAGCGCCGCCTTCGTTGCACAATAGGCAGACCATCCTTCGAGCGGGCGATGGGCAGCACCAGAGCTGATATTGACCAACGCACCTTTGGAGGCCCGCAGGTGCGGCAAGGCCATCCGCGTCAGAACGACAGGGCTGACCAGATTGATATTGAAGATATGGGCCCAATCTGCAGCGTCCGCCGCTTCCATGCGCGCGATAGGGTCAATCATGCCTGCATTGTTCACAAGGCCGTCTAGCCCACCGAATTCAGACACTGTTTTACCTAGAACGTCTGCCATGGCGTCTGTGTCGCCAGCATCTGCCGATAATGCGAGGGCCGTGCCGCCGTTTGCCTGAATGTTGGTCGCTACCGCATTCAACGCATCTGCAGAGCGGGCAGTTAACGCCACTTTGCCGCCAGCGGCTGCAAGCGTTTCAGCGATGGCCTTGCCAATGCCGCGACTGGCGCCAGTGATGAGATAGGACTTGCCGGAAAGGTCCATTGTGAACTCCAAATACCAAATAGAAACGGCCGACAGGGTCGCCCCTGCCGGCCGTATCCGTCAAGCAGCGTGATGCTTAGTTGACGTAGTTGTAGTTGCCGTTCTTCCACTCATAGAAAACGTAACCCGGCAGGGTAACGTCGCCTTTATCGTCGAAGGAAAGGGAGCCTAGAACGGTGTCAAAGTTTGCACCCTTCATTGCTTTCAGCAGGGCATCTAGGTCGACAGAACCGGCCTTCGTTGCTGCTTGAGCAAACACCTGGATCGCGGCGTAGGTGTAGAGGACATAGCCTTCTGGCTCGATGCCTTTGTCGCGGAAGGTTTTCACCAGCGGCGCAGCACCTGCATTCTTGCGCGGGTCAGGGCTGAACGTCATCAGTGTGCCTTCGCCTGCTTTGCCCGTAATGTCCCAGTATTCTTTGGTCACGAGCGCATCGCCGGAAACCAGCAGCGTATTCATGCCTTGGTCGCGCATCTGGCGCACGATCAAGCCTGCTTCCGTGTGGTAGCCGCCGACATAAACGACGTCGATGTTCGCCTGCTTCATTTTGGAGACGAGGGCGGAATAGTCTTTCTCCCCAGCCGTATAGGCTTCGTACATCGTCTCTTTCTTGCCAGCAGCGTTCATGGCGGCGAGCGTGGCGTCTGCCAAGCCTTTGCCATACGCGGTCTTGTCGTGCAGCACAGCGATGTTATGCCCGCCATGCGTCTTGGCGAGATAGCCGCCAGCGACAAGGCCCTGCTGGTCATCACGACCACAGACACGGAAGACGTTGGGGCCGCCTTCATCTGTCAGCTTTGGGTTGGTTGAAGCCGGTGAAATCTGCAGGATGCCTTCTTCTTCATACACGGCGGAGGCCGGGATGGAGGAGCCGGAGCAGAAATGCCCAGCGACAAACACAACGCCTTCACCGACGAAACCATTTGCAACAGCGACGGCCTGTTTTGGATCGCAAACGTCGTCCCCAACTTTGAGCACGAGCTTCTCACCGTTAATGCCGCCTGCAGCATTGATATCGGCGACAGCCTGTTCGGCACCCGCTTTCATCTGCTGACCAAAGCTAGCGTATTGCCCGGTCATCGGACCGGCAGTGGCGATGGTGATATCTGCGCTTGCAGCAGATGCCACCAGACCGGCAGCGGCAAATGCCGTTGCGGCCAGAATCGACTTCTTAAACATGAAAGTCTCCCTTGATTTATCGCGCATGCCGTTATTGTGACGACTGTCACGCGCAAGCGCTTAACTGCCCTTTTACGCCCCTAGTTGTGGTGGCTCAATGACAGAATTGCATAATGACTATGAAATTGCCGCTGACCGGGCTACTGGCGGGTTTTCCAGCTGAAAAGCCCGGATGACTGGTAGAGCCAAGGGTATTGATCCGCCATTTTTGCGGCCAATCGCATCCGCCAAGCGACAATTGTTATGACGGCCAAAAGGATTCCATCCCGCAAATATCCTGTGATCGACAGCAGTTCGCCATCAAATAGGCCATAGGTCAGAAAGCGCGTCGCGAGCGCCAGCAAGAATCCAGAGGCGATTGCCTGCCAAACTGGCCGCCAGTTCTCCGCAACGGCACGTCCAGACATCCAAGCTGCAGCACCGCCAAAGATACCGACCATGGTCAGCAGAACGAGCGGGTCCTCGCCAAGGAATATTCCCATCAGCTGGTTCCTCCTTCCAAATAGGCCGCGCGAATTTCTGGCCGTTCCAGCAAGTCCTTGCCAGCGCCAGTCATTTGAATAGTGCCGTTCACCAGCACATAGCCCCGGTGTGCCAGCCTCAGCGCGTGGTACGCGTTCTGCTCGACCAGCAGGATTGTTACGCCCTGTTGCACGTTGATTTGCTTGATCGCCGTGAAGATTTGGCGGACCAGCATGGGCGCAATGCCAAGCGATGGCTCATCTAGGAGAAGCAGGCGAGGGCGGCTCATCAAAGCCCTGCCAATAGCAAGCATTTGTTGCTCGCCGCCAGAAAGCGTACCGCCGCGCTGCTCAGCCCGTTCTTTCAGGCGGGGAAACAGGGTGTAGACCTGCTCTAAATCCGTATCGAAATTCGCAGGCTCACTGAATGCTGCGCCCATCTTCAGGTTTTCCAGAACGGTCATACGCGGGAAAATGCGCCGACCTTCAGGCGACTGACTGATGCCTTTTCGCATGATCTGGTGTGTGGGCAGGGCTGTGATGTCTTCGCCCTCAAAGACAATGCTACCTGTACGGGCTTGCGGTGATCCGCAGATCGTCATCAGTAGGGTGGATTTGCCGGCACCGTTCGCGCCAATCAGCGTTACAATCTCGCCCTCATCAACGTGGATATCTACGCCGTGCAAGGCTTGAATGGCACCGTAGAAGGTCTCGACGCCGGAAACGGTTAGCATGCTCATTGGCGGTCTCCGATGGCTTCGGCGTCGATATCGTCATTTTCCTCGTCATCGCCAAGATATGCGCGGATGACATCAGGGTTGGACCGGACGGATTCAGGATCGCCTTCAGCAATCTTCTGGCCATAATCCAGCACGACGATATGGTCCGAAATCTCCATGACCATGCTCATGTCATGTTCAATCAACAGGACGCCGACACCCCTATCGTCACGGATGAAGCGGAGCAGTCCGTTCAAATCCGCCGTTTCACGGGGGTTGAGGCCAGCAGCGGGTTCATCAAGGCAGAGAATTTGCGGCTCCGTGCACATGGCACGGGCGATTTCCAGGCGGCGCTGATCCCCGTATGGCAAGTCGCCAGCAGGCTCATCGGCACGGTCAATCAAGTTGATCTTCTCTAGCCAATATCGTCCAAGCTCTACAGCGTCTCCCTCAGCGCGTCTGTAGCTGGGCACGCCGAAAAGCCCAAGTACGGACCATCCGGACGCGCGCATCAGTTTGTTATGTTGGGCGACCAGCAGGTTCTCCAGCACAGACATAGCTGGAAACAGTCGGATATTCTGGAAGGTCCGCGCGACGCCTGCGACTTGGCCGATGCGGAAATCATCCATCCGTTCCAGATAATACTCCTTATCGGCACCCGCCAGTACCAGCCTGCCAACAGTGGGTTTGTAGAAACCGGTCAGGCAGTTGAAGACCGTGGTCTTTCCAGCGCCGTTTGGGCCGATGATAGAGGTAATCCGGCGTTTCTCTGCAATGAAAGAAACGTCGTTTACGGCAATCAGGCCGCCAAAGCGCATTGTTAGATGTTCGACAGTGAGAAGAGGCTCGCTCATGGTTTGGCCTCCTTATCGCCGTTCAGCGTCACCGTTGGCTCCCGATTGGCGAGCAGGCCGCGCGGCTTCCAGACCATAATTGCGACCATGGCCATACCAAACGCCAGCATGCGGAATTCTTCCAGGCCGCGGAACATCTCCGTCCCACCGATTAGCACCGCAGCAGCGATAACAACGCCGATCTGGCTGCCCATTCCGCCCAATACGACAATCGCCAGGATCACGGCGCTTTCGATAAACGTGAAGCTTTCTGGGCTGATGAAGCCTTGCCGTGTCGCGAAGAATGCGCCCGCAAATCCGCCAAACATGGCACCAATAGCGAAGGCTGTAAGTTTGGTATTGGTTGGGTTCAGGCCAAGGGAGCGGCAGGCAATCTCATCCTCGCGCAGCGCTTCCCAGGCACGCCCAACTGGCAGCTTTCGGATGCGCAGAGTGAACGCGTTGGTGATCAACGCCAGAATAAAGATCAGATAATAGAGGAAGATGATCCTATGGATGGACGAATAGTCCAGCCCAAAGAACTGGTGAAACGTTTCCCCCTCGCTTGATGATCGCTTGAATGGAAGCCCAAAAAAGTCTGGCCTCGGGATGCGAGAGAGGCCATCTGGCCCACCCGTGAACTGATACCAGTTCAGCAGCACAACCCGCACGATTTCACCGAACCCGAGCGTCACAATAGCGAGATAATCGCCCCGCAAGCGCAGAACCGGGAAGCCCAGGATGACACCGAAGAACGCGGCAAACAGGCCAGCCAATGGCAGACAAACCCAGAATGACCAGCCAAAATGCGCGGCAATCAGCGCGTAGGAATACGCGCCGACGGCATAGAACGCGACATAACCAAGGTCGAGCAGCCCCGCCAAGCCAACCACAATGTTGAGGCCCCACCCCAGCATCACATAGGTCAGCACAAGGATGCCGATATCCAAGTAATATCGCGTCTTGTCATGCAGTCCCAGATTTTCGGTCAGGTTCAGTGTGACAGGCAATGTCAACGCAAACGCAAACGAAGCCCACCCAATCCAGATCGCGACGGACTTGAGGCGCGCGGATTTCTCCGTTTTGGTTTCCTTCGGGCTCCGTTGTTGCAGCGCCTGGCGGATCAGGCTGATGACAAAGTGGCCAACCGCGACGCCAAGTGCGGTCAGTGCTGCGTCGCCCATACGAATATCGATGACCATGCCGTCTTGGCCGGAGGTGGTTCTGAGGCCCATCATCGGCACTGTCAGGGCGAGGGCGACGATACCGGCCAGAAGGGATTCCTTGGCCTGCTGCGGATAATCAATTGCGGCCATGCCCTTAAACCTTCTCGACTTCTGGGCGGCCAAGCAGGCCCGTTGGCCTGAAGATCAGCACCAGCACCAGGATTGAGAAGGCGGCAACGTCTTTATACTCAACCGTGAAGTAGCCAGACCAAAAGGTCTCTATCAGGCCAATTAGCAAGCCGCCGAGCATTGCGCCGGGCAACGAGCCGATCCCGCCGAGCACCGCCGCTGTAAAGGCCTTGATGCCGACCAAGAAGCCAATGAAGAAGTCGATGACACCGTAGTAGAGCAAGAACATCATGCCAGCGACTGCGGCAAGGGCAGCTCCCATAACGAAAGTGAGGGAGATCGTGCGATTGACATCCAGCCCCAATAGTGAGGCCATTTTCATGTCCTGCTCACAGGCGCGCTGAGCGCGGCCGATGGGGGTTTTGGCGATCAACAGCGAGAACCCGGCCATCAGGACGACGGTTGTCACGACGATTATGATTTGCAGGTAGGATAGAGTGACGGCAAAGTTACCTTTCTCCATCACCACAAACCCACCATCGACCATCGGCTGAAGTGGCTTTACGCGGGCACCCTGGCTTAGCTGCACGAAGTTCTGCAAGAAGATCGACATGCCGATGGCGGAAATTAATGCCGCAAGCCTGAATGAGCCGCGTAGGGGGCGGTAAGCGACCCGTTCCAACGCCCAGCCATACACGGCTGCGATTAACATGGCGGCGAGCAGGGCCAGGATGATCAACACCCCAGCCCCACCGAACCCAACCGCACCCAAGCCAACGATCACGATCAGTGCCCCAAACGCGCCGACCATGAAGATGTCGCCGTGTGCAAAGTTGATCATGCCGATAATGCCGTAGACCATCGTGTAGCCAATCGCGATCAGGCCGTAGATTGACCCGAGCGCCAGACCATTAATGAGCTGCTGAACGAAGTATTCCATGGCGTGGACGCATCCCCCCTAAGGTAGCGGTAACTATCTTTTAACCCTGTTAGCTGCTTGCGTCGCCGAGCGCTAGTTCCGCATTGAAGATTCTGGGGGTATGGTCTGCTAAATCCGAAATTTATGTGGGAATCCTTTGATGTCAGACGATCTTGAAGCCGCAAAGGCAGAAGCTGAAGCCGATTTCCGGGCAATGAAGGCCAAGACTGCGCGCCTGTCCGATGAAGGGCTGGACCTGCTGTTTCACGAAGCGCGTACCTGTTACGGCTGGCAGGACAAGGCTGTGGCAAAGGAAACCTTGAAGCGGCTGGTGGCGCTGTCGCTTCTGCCACCAACGAGCGCAAACATGTCTCCAGCGCGGTTCGTATTTGTTACGACGCCGGAAGCCAAGGAAAAATTGAAGCCTTGTTTGGCTGCTGGAAATGTCGACAAAAGCATGGCTGCGCCCGTAACGGCCATCATTGGTTATGACCCAGAGTTTTGGCGCCACATGGACCGCCTGTTCCCATGGGGTGACATGAAAACCATGTTTGAGAAAAGCACTGATGCGGCTGAAGAAGCGGCTTTCCGCAATGGCACGCTTATGGGCGGCTACATGGTGCTGGGCGCGCGGGCGCTTGGCCTCGATTGCGGGCCAATGTCTGGCTTCAATCCAGCGGCGGTGAATGAAGCCTTCTTTGCTGGTACGCCTTACAAGGCCAATTTCCTGTGCAATCTGGGCTATGGGGATGCATCCACAGTCAAGCCGCGCGGTGATAAATTTGCCTTCGATGAAATTGCTTCGATCGCTTGAGCTGAAGGAAATCACACTATGGGCGAAAAGCCTGAATTGCTGGAATTGATGCAGATGCCGCCGCGCGTCGCCGAAACAATGGCTGGCCGGTATAAGGTGCATGCCCTTTGGGATGCTGCAGATAAAGCGGCGTTGCTGGCGGATGTCGCCGACGCAATCACTGGCGTTGTCACCATGGGCCATGGCGGCTGCACCGCTGACTTGATGGGACAATTGCCGAACCTGAAAATGGTCAGCGTGTTTGGCGTTGGCTATGACGGTGTGGATGTTGGGCATGCGACGGCAAACGGCATCAAAGTCTCCAACACCCCGGATGTGTTGACCGATGAGGTCGCTAACCTCGCTGTCGGACTAACGCTGGCGCTTACCCGTGAAATCCCAAAGGCGGATTCCTATGTCAGGGAAGGGCGCTGGCTGAAAGGCGAAATGCCGTTCAACCGCACAATTGTGAACCGTCCAGTCGGTGTTGTCGGCATGGGGCGGATCGGCAGGGCGACGGCTGACAGGCTGGCCGCCCTTGGTGCCATTGTTTCCTGGTATGGGCCGCGCCCAAAACCTGATGTGCCTTATCCATTCGATCCCGATATTGCACATCTGGCTGCGAATATGGACGGGTTGGTCCTGTGTTGCCCAGGCGGGCCAGCGACCAAGCATTTGGTCAATCGGGCCGTGATCAACGCCCTTGGCCCAGATGGCTGGTTGGTCAATGTCGCAAGAGGGTCTGTTGTGGAAGAAGATGCGCTGGTCGAAGCGTTGCTGGGTAAGCGTATTTGGGGCGCAGGCTTGGATGTCTTCGCCCATGAGCCAAAGGTACCATCGGCATTATTCGACCTGGATAACGTTGTGCTGCAACCACATCAAGCCAGCGCAACGGTCGCGACACGGCATGCGATGGCGGACTTAGTGGTTGAGAATTTAGATTTATTTTATGCGGGTAAGCCGTTGAAAACGCCCGTGACAGCATAGGGGTACATGGTAATGGCGGATCGGGGCGTAGACTATCTTGCGGGTGCTGCTAGCCGAATTGCGGCCTATAGCGCGGACTGCACCCAATGTGGCGCATGCTTCGAAGCTTGCCCAATGCCATCTGCTGCCGGGCTTGGTGAGGCTGATGCGCCTGATGCAGTGCGTGGATTGCTGTCACTGCTGGACGATGGGCAAACGACAGAGGACAGCAGAGCTTGGACGAAGGCCTGCTGTGGCTCCGGCTATTGCAACCAAGCCTGCCCTGAAGGCATTGACGTGCGCTTCCTGCAACGGATGGGCAAGATCGCGCTCCTGCAGCAGGAGGGCGACGCCAAGACGATCAAACGCCGGTCTGTTGAGACCTATAACGCTATGGCGAGCAGTGTGCGGGCAATTTCTGGACTGCTTGTTGAGACTGAAGACCTTGGGCGCCTGCAGAATGTAACCCCTGGTGATGAGGCTGCTGTGGAACCGGCAGAGGTCGTTTTCTATACAGGCTGCAATGTTTGGAAGACGCCGCATATTGTGCTTACAGCATTGGATACGCTGGAAGCGGTCAATGTGTCGGCCCGCGTCATGGGTGGCCCCTCAATGTGCTGTGGCGTCTATGGCTTCAATCAAGGCGATGGCAAAGTTTCAGGGCGTCAGGCCTTTGGCACGATTGAGAAATTAGCGGAAGCCAAGACCGAGCAAGCGCTATCTTGGTGCCCAAGCTGCCAAATCCAAATTGGTGATCTGGCGCTTGGTAATTGGGCGGAATCCAAGGGCGCGCAGCCGTTTGATATGGCACCGTTCTATAGCTTTATCGCAGACCGGATTGAAACGCTCCGCCCACATCTTCGTCAAATTCCAGCCCGCCGCGTAGCACTCATCGAACGGCCTGCAATTCCAGGCGCAATGGCTGCTGTAAAAACGATCCTTG
The DNA here is from genome assembly GCA_938083135.1 of uncultured Alphaproteobacteria bacterium. Classification (GTDB taxonomy): domain Bacteria; phylum Pseudomonadota; class Alphaproteobacteria; order Bin95; family Bin95; genus VMCJ01. Next base: position 31,657 of record CALLKY010000092.1, read on the forward strand.
GTGCTATTCCTGGTGTGGAATTGGTTGAGCTAGATGTCCGTCCAGCAGGTGTCATGGAGAATACGTTGGCGGTGCTGAAGTCCTTCCGTGACAGCCAACGTGCGGCATTGCTTTCAGGGGCGGAGGCAGCGGGCGTGGATGTGCTCGCGACAGTCTATCATGCCTGTCACCGTGAGCTTTGCGCCTATGATGGTGGACGGCCCTTCGAGATATTAAACGTTATGTCACTCGTGGCCGAAAGCCTCGGCAATCAGCGCGAGGATCGATACAAGATCCTGAAGGCGCTTGGGTCTGTTGATGCTGTAATCGATGCTGTTGCACCAGATGCTGAAGCGCGGGGCTTGGATATTGGGGCGATCCGTTCAGCACTTGCGGCAGATATGTTTGCCGCCGTTCCGCTGGCGACACCCCCAAGCAACTGATTTTCTCTAGGAGGATAGATTTATGGGCGGACAGCTCGACGGTCTGAAAGTTTTGGTGACGGGTGCGGGTGGCGGCATTGGGGAGGCTGTAGCGCTGGGTATGGCCGAAGCAGGTGCAGACGTTTCGGTTGCGGATATCGACATGGCGCGCGCCGAAGCTGTTGTCAGCCTCGCTGAAGCCCATGGCGTGAAGGCCTATGCAATGCAGGCCGATTGCGGCGACCTCAAGCAGATCGATGCCATGATCGAGGGTGCGGTCAGCAATATGGGGCGGCTTGATGTCATCGTGAATAATGCGGGCGTCACCCGGAACGCCTTTATCATGGATATTGACGAAGCGGATTGGGACCGGATGCACCGGGTCAATTCCAAGGGCGTGTTCTTCGCTATGCAGCGTGCGGCTCGGCAGATGATTGAACAAGGCGAAGGGCGCATCATCAATATGGCGTCCATCGCGGGGCGCGGATTCTCCGCAACATCAAATGCGGCGTATGCGGCCAGCAAAGGCGCGGTTTTGGCCATGACCTATGTGGCGGCGCATCAGCTTGGGCCAAAGAACATCAACGTCAACGCGATTTGCCCCGGTGTTACGTTCACAGACCTTGTCGACAAGCTGATTGAGGACCGGGCGGAGGAACAGGGGCGGACTGTGCCAGAAATGCGTGAAATCTTCGAGCGTCCAATTCCGATCCGCCGCGGGAATGACCCATCGGATGTGGCTGCACTCGCCGTATTCCTGGCGTCACCAGGTGCCAGGAACATTACGGGCCAGGGCTATAATGTGGATGGCGGGCTGATCAACAGCTAACGAATGCTGCGACCGCCATCTACGGGTACTGCCATGCCCGTCATGAACCGGGACGCAGAGCCCGCTAGAAACGCGATCACGTCCGCAATTTCAGCCGGTTGCGCAATGCGGCCAATGGGATGTTTCTGACGGGACACTTCCATTGCTGCCTCATGGCTTGATGCATTGGACATCATGGCCGCCACCATCGGCGTATCCACGGTACCGGGGCATACGGCGTTCACACGAATACCATCTGGTGCCAAATCAAGCGCTAACGAGCGGGTGAGGGCGACAACGCCGCCTTTGGAGGCTGAATAGGCTGCGTGATTATAGTTGCCGCGAATGCCGTCAATCGACGCCACATTCACAATGGCACCATCGCCCTGTTTGCGGAGTTCTGGGATGGCGGCCTTGCAGCCCAGAAATACACCCTTCAGATTGACGCTGTGGATCAGATCCCACATGTCGATTGTGGTGTCTTCCGGGCTAGCTTCTCGCAGCACGCCAGCATTATTCACCAGAATATCCAACTGCCCGAATTCCTGAACGACCCATGCGACAGTCGCCTTCCAGTCATCCTCAGAGCGGACATCAAGCGCCCGGGCATTGTTAAAGCCTGCCGCTTGTTCGTCGGTCTCGACAGCTGCGGCGACGATGGCACCTGCGTCGGTCAGCGCGCGAACCGTTTCCTTACCAATGCCGCCAGCGGCACCGGAAACCAATGCGACTTTGCCTGCCAAACTCATGGGGGGAGTACTCCTGGAACAGTTAAACCAGGATATCCTCATTGCCGATGTCCGCTTTCGCAACCCCTTCCAGGATCAGATTGTCCTGCCCGGCGAAATCAAACTCAACATTGGCACCAACGTCTGTTGCAAAAGCCAATGCTGCTGCTTCGTTTGCAAAGCCGAATGAGGTGAAATCAAGGATATCTTCGGTGACATCGAAATCTGTGATCCGGTCTCTTTTATCGCCTACGTTAAAGATAAAGCGATCAGCGCCCTGTTGGCCGGTTGATCGGTCATTGCCGGTGCCGCCGTGAATTATGTCATCACCGCTATTGCCAAAGATACGATCATTGCCAGTGCCGCCGTTGATAATGTCATTGCCAACCAGACCGACCAGCTTATCGTTGCCATCTTCGCCGTTAAGGGTGTCGCCGCTGTTAATCTTGTTGGCACCCGTTATGCGATCCCGGCCGCTGCTGCCGGTAAGGTTCAGGCCGAAATCCGCGAACTTTCCGACCAGAAACTCGACATTGGCGACGTTTGTATAGTCGGCTGATGCATTGATCCGGTCTATGCCTTCGCCAGCGGCTTCAATAACCACATCATTCACATTATCGACTTCATAGATGTCATTGCCATCGCCGCCGGTCATGGTATCAGCGCCTGTGCCGCCGTTGAGGCGATCAACACCATCGCCACCAGTCAGCGTGTCATCGCCGCTGCGGCCAATCAGGGTGTCATTCCCGCCCGCACCGTCGAGGGCATTTGCGGCATCGTCGCCATCTAGCGAGTTTGCGGTGCTATTCCCGGTTAGCAAATTTCCACCTACCGCCGTTCCGTTCTCGATTGAACTTGGCAGTGTGAACGCGATGGAGGCGACCACTTTATCGGTGCCGCCGCTTTCAAAAATCTGGTCGCCGACATTATCAATGAAGTAGGTGTCGTTGTCAGCCGCCCCTTGCATCTGGTCAGCACCTTCGCCGCCATCCAGAATATCGTCGCCGTCTTGGCCAAACAGCGTATCGTCATCACCATCGCCAAACAGCATGTCGTCGCCATCATTGCCGACTAACTGGTCTGATCCGGCACCGCCATGGGCTTCATCATTGGCCCCAGCGCCGGTGAAGAAGTCATTCCCGGCGGACAAGATCACGTTTTCAATCGACGTGAAGGTCTTTGTGCCGGAATTAAAGTTGATAACTGTTTGGCTGCGATCCGTAGCGTCAATCGTATCATCACCGTCACCACCGTCGAAAACTGTAGTGTCGAACCGGTCAATTAGGATGTCATTGCCATCACCGCCAAAGAGTTGTTCGGTGTGCCCGGTTGATATATTGCCAGTGACAAAGCCAAGGCCGTCTAAAGTGTCATTGCCTATGCCACCGCGCAGAATGTCATCGCCTGACCCACCGATCAGCGTGTCATTGCCGGCACCGCCTTCGATTTCATCATTGGCAGCATTGCCGAAAATCGTATCGTCGCCATCGCCTGCATCGATATTGGTATCAAAATTCGGTGCCACGAACTTGTCGGCATTTGCAGTGCCGGTGATATCGATCTCATTATTCACCGCATCATGGGAAATGGTGAGGGCATTGAAATTAAAAGCGTTCGTATCGCGATAGAGAAAGTTCACGGCCTCCTTATCTAAGATGCCGATATCGGTCACGGTTTCGCCGGCACCAACGCTTTTCATCACCGTGTTGGCGACATTCTCGACACTTGGATCGAGCGTGTTGTTGCCATCATCAGAATGATCGAGACCGAGCGCATGGCCGATTTCGTGCAGGAGGATCCGGAAACCGGCTGTGCCGGAATCTAGCGGAAAATGCACCTGGTTCATAACCACATGGCCAGTGGAACCTTGGGTCGCCGATGTCACTGGCACACTCGCAAAGCTCACGACATTGCCATTGCTGGTGATACTGGTGGCGTCAACGAATTGCAGCATGCCGCCATCATCAACCTCAACAAACCGAATGCCTGCCGCGGCTTCGAATTTTGCTAAGGCAAGGCGGACAATCGCCTGCTGGCCTGCATCTGAGAATCCGGTCGTGAAGTCACCAATGACTTTGTCTGCGAACTCCGACTCGTCGGGTAATTCGGAAACCAAATCATCAAAGCTATAGGTCACGACGACCGGCGTTCCATCGTCCCGCTCATTGTTCCAACGGAAGGCTGGATTATCGAAAATCAGAGCAGTGAAGTCCGTTACGACAGGCATTGGATGGCGCTCCCTGGCTGTATTCAGGCATTATGGCGGTACGGTGGCCCGAAGTCATGTATCCGCAATCACGGTCACCCCTAGAAGATTATGTTGAATTGCGGCAGATATGGGGCAGTTGTTCTTCCCCCGCCTTAAGGTGCGCCATGGCTGAGCCGTCTGAATTCCGCCCACAAGTTGGCCTATTCGTTACCTGCCTTGTGGATGCGATGCGTCCAAATATTGGCTTTGCAGCTGTGAAAACGCTGGAGGAGGCGGGCGCAGATGTTCATGTACCGCTGGCACAAACCTGTTGCGGCCAGCCAGCATTCAATTCTGGTGCTACGGATGAGGCTCGCTCGATCGCCAAGCAGGTAATTGCGGCATTTGAAGAATTTGATTATCTCGTCGCCCCATCCGGGTCCTGCGCCGGGTCAATCAAGACGCATTATGGTGCGTTGTTTCAAAACGAGCCCGATTGGCTTGCGCGGTCTGATGCACTCGCCGCGAAGTCCTATGAGATAACAGATTTTTTGGTGAGCGTGATGAACTGGCGACCTGCTGGGGTTCATTTAGATGGCACGGCAGCCTATCACGACAGTTGCTCGGGCCTCCGCGAGCTTGGCGTTAAAGCGCAGCCACGGGCATTACTCAAAGATGTTTCCGGCCTGGAACTCAAACCTTTGAAGGGTGACGAAGCGTGTTGCGGGTTCGGCGGCACCTTCTGCGTGAAGTTTCCAGAAATATCCGGCGCCATCGTTCAAGAAAAGGCAACACGCATCCAGGAGACGGGTGCCGACATGCTGCTTGCGGGCGACCTTGGCTGCTTGATGAATATGGCGGGCAAGCTCTCACGGGATGGTGCGCCCATCCGCTGCTTCCACGTTATCGAAGCCTTGGCCGGAATGGCTGATGGAGACGGTATATGAGCGTTCATGCAGCAACGCCCGCTGCGTTTAAGGCAGAGGCCAAAGCTGCCCTCGCTAAGCCGCAGCTGAAGGTCGCTCTCGACCGGGCGACGAACCTGCTCCAAGGGCGTCGCGTTGAAGTGATGGCGGAGTATCCTGAATTTCAGGCAGCGCGCGATCAGGGTGCTGCCATCAAGGATCACACGCTCAAGTATCTCGACCATTATCTTGAACAGTTTGAGGCTGCAGCTAAGGCATCGGGTACAGTGGTGCATTGGGCATCGACCCCAGAAGAAGCAACGCGGATATGCGTTGAGATTTGCCAACGGCGCGGTGCCAAATCCGCCACGCGGGTTAAGTCTATGCTGGGGGAGGAGATTGGCCTGCCCAAAGCCTTGGCAGATGCCGGGATTGAGCGGGTTGAGACAGATTTGGCCGAGCACATCATCCAATTGGCAGATGAGCGGCCTTCCCACATCGTCATCCCGGCACTGCATAAAACGCAGGAAGAAGTCGCCGACCTATTCACGGAGAACCATGCCGCGCCCCGCGCTTCTGATGACGTAGAAGACCTGGTGGCCAGCGCGCGCCATGAGCTTCGTGAGAAGTATGTGGGCGCCGGTGTTGGGATATCAGGTGCCAATTTTCTGATCGCTGAAACGGGTGCCATCGTCACGGTCACCAATGAGGGCAATGCTGAGCTAACGACCGCGCTCCCGCCTTGCCATATTGTGACGGTTGGCATTGAAAAGCTCGTCCCAAATCAGGAACATGCCAGCCTGTTCCTGCGGCTGCTGGCACGATCAGCACTTGGTTCTGAGTTCACACAATATGTGACCTTCTATAACGGCCCCAAGCGCCCCGGTGACCATGACGGCCCGGAAGAAATGCATATCGTTCTGGTCGATAACCGACGCACCCAGATGCTAGCCGGCGATATGCGGGAAATGCTGCGTTGCATCCGCTGCGGTGCCTGCATGAACCACTGTCCCGTCTACGGGGCTGTTGGCGGTCATCCCTATGGCGGCACATATCCTGGGCCAATGGGATCAGTGCTCACACCAGCGCTTACCAGTTTGGAGGAGGCGGGCGACCTGCCAAATGCCTGTACATTGAATGGACGTTGCCAGGAGGTTTGCCCCGTAAAGATTCCGCTGACGGACATGATGCGCTCCATGCGCGAACGGCAATGGCGTGAACGTATGGTCAAACCACGCGCCCGTTTCGCGATCCGGGCATGGGCATTCGCGGCGAAACGGCCTTGGCTTTATCGCACAGGAACCCGAATTGCCGTTAAAGCGATGCGGCTATTCCGGGGAAAGCGCGGCCGTATCCAATCCCTTCCGCTGGCTGGCGGATGGACCGGCGCACGGGATATGACAGTGCCGGAAAGCAGCACGTTTATGGCCCAATGGAAGGCGGGTAGGCGGCGTTAGGCCTCGGCGTTAATCCCAATAAAGTCTGAAGCATCCAGATCGCTTTGGGCAACGCCAGACAGGACGATGCGCTCACCGCTGATGAAATCAATCACGGCTTTGCTAGCGATGTCCCGAATGAACGGCAAGATGTCTCTTGAGAAATCGTCGAAGCCGAAAAGCGCCACGTCCAGAAGGTCCGTGCCATCTTCAAAGTCAAAGATAAGATCAGTGCCGCCACCTGGCTCGAATACAAATGTATCAGCGCCGGTTGACCCAATGAGCCGGTCTAGACCCGTCCCGCCAATAATCCTGTCGTCCCCAGCTTGGCCAAACAGAAAATCATCTCCGTCACCGCCAATGATTGTATCATTGCCGCCACCTGCCTTCACGATATCTTCGCCAGCGCCCAACCCGTAAGTTTCGGCACCAGAGCGGCCTATGTAGAACAGGTCATCATCCGTAGAGGTAATCTGCTGATTGGCGGCGACGCGGACGCGCTCAATGCCAGCAAATGTATCCAGCAATGTCAGATCAAGAGCGGTTGCTGATTGAACAACCAACGTATCGAGCAGGCCTTCACCGCCAAAAATCTTGTCGCCGGCTCTTAGCTGGTCGGCGCGTTCAAGAATTAGGTCATTCCCTGCGCCACCAAAGACGGTGTCATTGCCAAATCCCATGACAAGTCTGTCTGTGCCAGCGCCGCCATCTAGATAGTCATCGCCAAGGCTGCCATTCAGCACGTCATCGCCGGCACCGCCGAACGCCCGGTCATTCCCCGAGCCAAGGGAGCCCCTATCACGCCCTTCACCGCCACGCACAACGTCGTCGCTAGCACCACTATTGAAGATGTCATCACCCTGGCCAAGGATCATCACATTTACTTGGCCATTCCCTATGACCGTTTCGCTGGCAGAGGTGCCTTGGTTGGTTACGATGGTGGAGACATCACTGCCGAAGACCAAGTGGGTCTCGCCGTCAAACCCACCTGTGGGTTGCTGTGCCCCCAAAATAATATCGTCAAAACCATCGCCGTTCACATCGCCAGCGCCGCTCGCGCTATAGCCGACGCGATCATTATTGCCGGCGCCATCAATCCGAACGCCTTGGCTGGAATCGAGGGCAGTAAGATCAACCGCAGCAGAAAAACCTGCGACCGATCCAAAGAGAATATAGTTTTCGCCACCCCCCGAAAGAGCAATAGACCCGGAGGCGATTGGCGCTGTGACCAACAGATCATCAAATCCGTCGCCATTGAAATCACCAGCACTACCCACAGCGCGGCCAAGATTGCCGCCGGTATAGGGTTGAACAAGCGTAAGTGTGAAACCGTCGGCTCCATCTAGTTCGCTTAGATCGTTTACGGCGCTGAATCCATCGGCCTTGCCAAAGACGATATAGGTTTCACCACTATTGTAGAAATAATTGTAAACGCCCTGAATCGTAGCCTTATTGGGGGCACCAATAGCGAAGTCCTCAAATCCATCGCCATTGATATCGCCAATTCCATGAATGTCCGTGCCGGAATAACTGGCGGCGAATGCCCCTGTGAAAGCTGCTCCATCTGAGCCGTCCAGCGCGCTGAGACTAATTTCAGCGTCAAAGCCACCAGCCTTGCCAAAAACAATGTAGGTCTGTCCAATATTGGCTTGGCCGTCGATATCTGCCCGATGCGATCCGAGCAAGAGATCGGTAAATCCGTCTGCGTTTACGTCTGCGCTGCCGACTTCGCGCATCAGGTCGGAGTCTGTTACTCCGTTTATACGAAAACCATCTGAACCGTCCAAGTCGCCGCCATTTGTTGGCATGTTTGCAATGTCGGTTGATCCAAAGAAAACAAGCGCTTGGCCAGTTGAAGGCCCATTCACCGTATTCGCATTTTGCGCACTGCCAATGAAATCTGCAATGCCGTCACCATTCACATCGCCGGCGTCGCTCACGTCCCTGCCAAAGTTGTCGCCCGAATCATCGCCGCTGAAGCGAAGCCCTTGGCTCGCGTCTAATCCTGCAACGTCAAAGACAGCGCAAAACCCGGTAGCTTTGCCAAAAATCGCAAATGTGATTCCGTTGTTGTTCGACCGACATCTTCTGCTTGGTTTGCGCCGAACAGAAGGTCGTCAAAGCCATCACCGTTAAGGTCGCCTGCGCTGCTGACAGACATGCCGAGCAGGTCACCCACTTCTTCTCCATCGATTCTGAAGCCTTGAGTTGCATCGAGTGCTGAGACGTCAATATCTGCAGTAAAACCATTGGCAGCACCGAATATGAGATAACCTTGCCCCGCGTTTGATAGGCCACCCGGATCTCCATACCTTGCGCCAATCAGGATATCACCGAAGCCATCGCCGTTGATGTCGCCAGCATTAGAAACCTCAAAAGCCCTGTCGCCAGCTGCGGCGCCACTCATGCTAAAGCCATTCGTACCGTCCAAAGCACCTAAGCTGATGATCGATGTAGCCATTCGTAAATTTCCTTAAGTTGCCGATCGTTCGGTCCGTCAAAACGAGCGGGGGCCTGCCATAGAATGTCGAAAATAACCTCACAGAGGTGACGCTTCAAATCAACACGCTTGCAATCCCGCTTGCGCATAAGCCACCCTTTGTAAAGTTGGCATAAACGATCATGGGCATTGGGATGGATTGGGATAGATCAAAAGCCGTTGGGATAGTGGGCGTCGGCGTGATGGGCGGCGGCATGGCGCGGAATATTCTGGCCAAAGGCTTCCCGGTCATTGCTTTTGACGTTGATGAGGGGGCGCTTGATGGCATTGTCAGCAAGGGTGCCAGGCGCGCTGCGTCAGCGACAGAAGTTGCGGAGGAGGCGGCGACGCTGATCTGTATGGTTGAGACGACGGCACAATCGGAAGCGGTGATCGCCAGCGACGAAGGCTTTCTACCTGCCCTGCGCCAGGGAGATACTGTCATCTCTGCGGCTACGATCGATCCCGTCGCGGTTAAGCGCTGGCATGCGATGTTGGCAACGAAGGGCGTTGCGCTGCTGGACACACCGGTATCCGGCGGGGCGGAGCGGGCAGATAAGGGTGACCTTTCGGCTATCGTTGGCGGTGATGCGGCAGCACTTGAAGCTGTGCGGTCGGTGGTGGAGGCCTATGCCTCCCGCGTGTTCCATGTGGGCGAGGCGGGGCAGGGGCTCGCCATGAAGCATGTTAACAACATGATGATCCAAACAACCACGGCTGCACTGGCCGAAGCATTCGTTATGGGGAAGAAGGCAGGGCTTGATCCACAGCAGATATATGATGTGCTCAGCGTCTCAACCGGCGCATCAACGGCGCTTGATATGCGGGCCCCACGGTTTATCTCCGGAGATTTTTCGCCGGGCGGCACGGTTGACATCACATGCAAGGACCAAGGCCTGCAGGTGGATTTCGCGAAATCTCTCGGTGTGCCAATGTTCATGGCAAATGTCAGCTTGCAGATATTTGAAATGGCGAAGGCACGCGGGCTGAACAAGCTCGACAGTGCCTCTATCATCACGTTGTATGAAGAGATGGCCGGCGTGCAGGTCGGCAAACGGGAGAATTAGGTTATGGCGCTGGACGCACCGCAGGAACTCAATGAGCCATTACATTGGCCGGAAGGTGGGAGCACCCGCGTCCCGTACCGGGTATTTTCGGACGAAGAGATTTATGCGCTGGAGCAGGAGAAGATCTTCCGGGGGCCGGTATGGAACTTCCTCTGCATGGAGTTTGATGTCGCGGAGCCGGGCGACTTCAAAACCACATTTGTTGGCGAAACGCCGATTGTTGTGACACGGGACCGGGACGGCGCGCTGTATGCCTTGGTCAATCGCTGCGCCCACAAGGGTGCGCTGGTGTGCCTGAAAGACAAAGGCAATTCACCAACCCTGACCTGCGTCTACCATTCCTGGAACTACACGCTGGACGGACGCCTGCGTGGCCTTGCATTCAAGAACGGCGTTGGCGGCAAGGGCGGTATGCCAGAGGACTTTGATATGTCCCAGCATCGCCTCCAACCGCTGCGGGTTGAATCGTTCTGTGGCATGGTGTTCGGCACATTCTCCGATGAAACGCCGCCGGTTGAAGATTTCCTTGGCAAGACCATGGCGGACTTTGTGCGCCGTAATCTTGGCCGCCCGTTGAAGCCCTTGGGCGTGCAGAGCCAGATCATCCACAACAACTGGAAGCTCTACGCGGAGAACCTGCGCGACGCTTATCATGCAACGCTGCTGCACACGTTCTACACAACGTTCAAAGTGAACCGGTTAGATATGGACGGCGGCATCATCATTGCGCCGGATAAATGGCATCACATTTCCTATGCCAAGCGGAAAACGCTGTCTGAGGACGATGAGTACGAAAAAGCTGAAGTTCATTCAGCCCAATATGACAATAAGCTGGAAGGCCCGCAGCTACTGGAAACCTGGGATGAGTTTGATGATGGCATCACACATTCAATCCAGGCGTTTTTCCCCAATCTCTGCATTCACTTTACGCTGAATAGCCTGTGTGTTCGCCACTACTTGCCACGTGGCGTCGATAAGACGGAGCTGTTCTGGATTTATGTAGGATATGAGCAGGACACGCCGGAAGAGACGGAAAAGCGGGTAATGCAGGTCAATCTGACCGGGTCCGCCGGATTGGTTTCAATGGAAGATGGGTGCATCAATAACTTTGTGCAGCGCGGCACCAAAGGCAGTGAAGACTATAACTCGTTCATGGAAATGGGCGGGCGCGACGATGAATCCAGCGAGAACAGCCGTGCGACGGAAGCCGCCATTCGCGGATTCTGGACCGGGTATCGCCGGATCATGGAGTTTTGAGCGTGAATAATTTGCCTTTCCTGCGGTCCTCCCCCCTCTCCCTGATCCCTCTCCCCCCTATGGGTGGAGAGGGGACCCACACAGATGCCATGTCAATTTCTTTTAGAACCCTCGCCCCTACAGGGGGGAGAGGGCAGGGAGAGGGGGGAAGGCAGCAGTTTTCAGGAGGTCGCGCAACATGACACCTGACTTCCGCCAACGCCTAGACGACCTGCAAACCGACTACGCTCACGCTATTGACGATGGCGATCTGGAAGCGTGGCCCGGATTCTTCACCGAAGATGGTTCCTACAAAATCATGACCCGGGAGACCTATGATGCGGGTCTGCCGATGGGCGTATTATATTGCAATACCAGGGGCATGATGTCGGACAGGGTGCTCGCCCTTCGAACTGCCAACATCTATGAGCCGCACACATATTGCCATCTCCTCAGCCGTTCTCGATATGCGGAAGATGAGGGCGGCGTGATAACGGGCCGAACCAATTTTTCCGTCACCCGCACGATGCAGGATGGGCAGATGGACCTGTTCACCGTGGGCAAATATCTCGACACCTTCGTTGAGGAGGATGGAGCCCTGAAGTTCAAGAAGCGGCTGGCGGTGATTGAATCCCGCAGGATCGATGTCCTGTTGGTGTTCCCGCTCTAGGCGCTCCAATGTATCTCACTGAATACACATCATACGCAGACGCCCAGGCCCACTTTGCCTCGCAGAAGCTATGGGAGCTGTTTGATGGCGACCGTGAACGCCTAAATATCGCCCATGAGTGCATTGATCGGCATGCCGGTGACGCTGAGCGGGTGGCCTTGCGTGTTGCCCATGCAGATGGCGGCGATGAGGTTCTGACATTCCGGCATATCGCCGAACAATCCAGCCGCTTCGCGCATGTGCTGCAAGCTGAGGGCATTGAAGCCGGGGAACGTGTCGCCATCATGCTGGAGCCTGGGGAGGCATATTATGTAGCCCTATTTGGCTGCATGAAGGCCGGGTGCGTTGCCGTGCCACTCTTCACCGCCTTCGGCCCAGATGGCCTCCGTCTGCGCATTGATGATTGCACGCCGAAAGTGCTGCTGACGACGGCGGATAAGGCAGATATCGCAGAAGATATCCCTGGCCTCGCTATTTGGCTTGCTGACGATGCATTGCAGACCCGGATCAACAGCTTCCCAGCAGCTTTCGAAGTGAACACCAGCGGCAGTGATATGGCCGTATTCCAGTACACATCTGGCACGACGCGGGCGCTGCCGGACGCGATAAAGCACACCCACCGCGCGGTGGTCGTTGTAATCGTGGCGGCGCTTTACGGCACGGGCATCCGCCCTTCGGACAAATATTTCTGCCCATCTTCGCCAGCCTGGGGGCATGGTCTCTGGCATGGGACGTTGGCACCACTGGCTCTTGGCGTGGAGACGGGCGCTTATGCCGGGAAGTTTGATGCAGACCGGTTGATGCAGGCGTTGGTGGATTTTGGCACAACCAACCTTTCCGCCGCGGCAACGCATTATCGGATGATGATGAATGCTGGGTCTGCGAGCGGCTATGCGTTTAAATTTGAGAAGTTGTCTTTCACTGGCGAGCCCATGGACAGCGAGACCGCCGCTTTTTGTGAGCGCACATTCGGCTTTCCAGTCCGCAGCATGTACGGCACTACGGAAATTGGCGTCATTCTGGTGAACTATCCGGGTGCGGCTGACTTCCCTGTGAAACCCGGCAGTCTCGGCAAGCCGCCGCCTGGTGTTGAGGTGGAAGTGCAACGGGCCGATGGAACGCCTACCGCACCGGGAGAACTTGGCGAAATCATGCTCCGCCGGAGGGGGGAGTGGTTCCCGACCAAGGACCTCGGCACGGTCGATGAGGATGGGTACTTCTATCATGGCGGTCGGGCGGATGATGTCATTATCTCTGCCGGGTGGACGATCAGCGCGGTAGAGGTCGAAGATGCGCTTTTGAAGCACCCAGATGTGCTTGAGGCAGCCTGCATTGGTGTGCCAGATGAAGCCCGCGGCCAAGTGGTGAAGGGCTTCCTGGTCGCGAAACGGTCTGGTGAGGCGTTCGCCGATGAGGTGCGCCAATTCGTGCGCAGCCGCTTGTCTGCTCATGAATATCCGCGCATCATCGAAACCGTACCAGACCTGCCTAAAACCCCGGCTGGCAAAGTAAACCGCAAAGTTCTGCGTGAGGCTGAATCCGCCCGCGCATCCAAGTCAAAGGCCTAAACATATGTCTGAGCAATTTCCTGTCATTACTGACGATGGCTTGAACGCGTTGAAACGTCGGATCGGCGTTGAAATCGTCGGCTCCCTGGCACCCTGGTGCCACGAGGCGACGCGGGACAATATCCGACATTACGCGCATGGTATTGGCGATGATAATCCGCTTTGGTGTGATCCAGATTATGCGGCGCAAAGCCGGTTTGGGGGGCTTACGGCGCTGCCGAGTTTTCTATTTGCCTGTGACCGGATTGTGTCAGGATATGTCGGCGGTCTGCCGGGCGTTCACGCCATGTGGGCGGGGGCGGACTGGACTTGGCATAAGCCCATCCGTCGCAATGATGAACTCCATACGCGGGCTTATCTGAAAGACCTGATCGAGCATGATACGCGCTTTGCAGGTCGTGCGATCCAGCAGATCTACCATGTCGATTTCTACAATCAGAACAATGAACTGCTCGCCAGCGCTGATAGCTGGTGCTTCCGCACTGAGCGCGATACGGCGCGGGAACGCGGCACCAAGTATGACGCAGCGAAAGAGCGCGGCGTGCGCCAATATTCTGAGGCCGAATTGGAAGAATTCTACAGCCTTTACGCCAACGAAGCGCCACGTGGGGCTGAGGTGCGCTATTGGGAAGATGTAAAAGTGGGTGATGAATTGCCGCCAATGCCCAAAGGCCCGATGACAGTCACTGGATTCATCGCTTATGCCCAAGGTTGGGGCGGCCTCTACATTCGTGCCAACCGCATTGCATGGAAGCAGATCGATGCCCATCCCGGTCTTGGCATCAAGAACAAGTTTGGCATTCCAGATTGCCCGGAACGTGTTCATTGGGAAGAAGATTTCGCCCGCCAGGTCGGCACCCCCGGCGCCTATGATTACGGCCCCGAACGCTGCTCATGGCTGACCCACCACATGACTGATTGGATGGGCGACCACGGCTTCCTCCGCCACGCCACTTGTAAAATCCGCCGCCACAACCCCGAAGGCGACCTCCTGATCATCCGCGGCAAAGTCACCGGTAAACGGGTTGAGAATGGCCGCCATCTCATCGACATTGAACAGGAAGCGCGGCAGCAGGACGACGAGCTTTCCGTTCTGGGGACAGGAACCGTGGAATTGTTGTCCAGAGGTTAGCCTTATGACCGATGTGGCCAGAACCATCATCGCCGCCCATCGTGGCGGTGCATTGGAAGTGCCGGAGAATAGTCCGACGTCATTCCGGCATGCGGCGGGGCTGGCTGTCGACTATGTTGAGTTTGATGTGCATCCCTCTGCTGATGGACGGCTCGTCGTGCATCACGATGCCGTCTTTGGGCGGATGACGGACTTGACGGGACCGGTCGCGTCAACGCCCTGGGCTGATATCGCCAGGGCCAAAATCAAAGGCACAGATGGTGAGCGTCCGCTGCTTTTGGACGAAGTCATCGATGTTTTTGAGCCAACGGCCATTGATTTGCGGCTAGAGATAAAGCCGGATGTGGAAGGCGTTCCGTATCCAGGCCTTGAAGCGGAAATTGCCAAGGCCTTGCTGCGGCGGCAAATGCTGCCTCGAACGCTGATCTCAGCCTTCAACATCGATACATTGGCGCGGTTCAGGGACATCGCTGCCCCCAAAGACTTCCTCTGGCTTGTCAGCCCGCAGACATTCCGTCAGATCGGCGGAATCGGGTCTGTGCTTGCGATAGCACAGCGCTTTAATATTCCAGAGATTGCGCCGCGAATTCAGGTCATAAGTGAAAGCGTGGTTGGGGCGGGGAAGGCGGCGGGCATCAGAGTCGGCGCTTACGCGGTGAATGAGGAAGCGGATATCAGGGCAATGCTGGCGCTGGGCGTATCAGCATTTACATCTGATAGGCCTACTTTGGCGCTGAAGCTTCGGGATGAGCTATCGCTGGTACAAGTCTAGCGCACAACGTGAAGCGGGAGGCGCAGCAGGGCTGGCCTCCGATAAACGGACAGTCGTCTCCAATGCGGGCAAGCGCCGCCAGAGACTGAATTTAAGTCTTCAAATCAAGCAGAATGCCCGTCATTTGCTCGCCGGATTGAATAGCCTTCACGCTCGCTTGGAAGCTGCGTTCAGCCGTAATCAGGTCGATGGCGTGCTTAGGATTGGTTGCTTCAGCACCGCCTTTGGCGATGCGTTCACCCGCGTCGCCAGCTTTTTGGGCGGCGCGGTTTAACCCTAGTATGCTTGTCTGTAGCGATCCTTGAACGCTCACAGCTCGGTTGCTCCTGGTCGGGGGCCCTACCTGGACCTATTCCCATACGCTCAAATATATGCAGGAAGCTTTACGACGGCGTTAAGACAATGCTGATGAATCTTCAGCTTCTAGCCTAGTCTCTGCCGTATCAGCCGCGCCTAAGTCCATGTCAGCGATCCGCGCGCCGCGCTTTTCTATGGCGCGCATGGCGATTTCAACACCGTCAATGTCACTCTCAGCCTGCGCCAGATGCCGTTTGAAGGCGCTGGCACGGGTTGCCAGCCTGCCAACGTCACCCAGCAGGGCGCTGACTTCGGCTTGCAGGCGGCTCGCCTCTGCATGAAACTGAGCGTCTTTCATGATCGCGCGGGCCGTATTTAGCGTAGCCCATAGGGTGGTTGGGGAAACGATATAAACCCGAGCGGTAAACCCGGCCTCAACGACGGCCCGGAAGTTGGCATGGAGCTCCCCGTATACAGCCTCGCTAGGGACAAACAGCATGGCGCAATCTGCCGTTTCGCCGGGCAGGATGTAGCGCTCACTGATATCTTTGATGTGCTTTGAGATATCGCGTGCGAAGGCTCGGCGTGCCGTACTTTCTGCCTGGGCGGCAGTCGCAGCGCGGATTGCTAAGAACGCCTCAAGCGGAAACTTTGCATCGATGGCGATGGAGCCCGGCGGGTTTGGCAGCGTGATCAGGCAATCCGGGCGGCGACCGTTGGAAAGCGTGGCTTGCTCCTGATAGGCACCGGACGGCAAGGCGTCGCGCACAAGATCATAAAGGCGAACCTCACCATAGGCTCCACGCGCCTGTTTATCGCTGAGCGCTGCCTGCAGCCCTGAAATCTGGCTCGAGAGCTCTGTCAGACGGCCCTGGGCCTGGTCAATGCGGCCAAGCCGTTCCGCGAGCTTCTGTAGGCCTTCGGAATATGCAGCCCCAGTGCGGTCAAGCGTCGCCGTCATCCGGTCGGACGAAGCCGCCAACCGCTGTTCGACAGCAAGGGCGAGGGCGCTTTCTTGGGCTTGTAAGCGTTCACTCAGGCGGGCGTCAGCAGCCTGGCGGTCTTCAGCGAGCCGCGCGATCCGGTCTTGCAAAATACTATGACGACGCCAAGCAATGAGACTGCCGAACAGGATAATGACAACAAGCGCCGCAATCGTCCCAGCCAGCAGAACAGGCATCGATTCTGGCGTCGGGTTCGTGGGGCCAAACGTGGATTGAAGCCAATCCAGCACCTGCTGCACCGAAGACCTGGCCGTCAGTCGACGTCAAGATAAACAACGGCACCCGCGTTGGCGATGAGCGTGCAATCATCACTGCCATCATGGGGAATTTTAAGCCCGCCCTCGACCACATCAACTTTACCGGTGCCGTGGGGCAGGACAGCGAGCACCTGTGCTTTATCGACGGTCTCTGGATCAGGCGCTCCGATGGTGACGTGGACGAACATCGAATCGGTTGGCACATCCAGTGCTTTAGCGATGGTCAGCGTGTTGTGCCAAAGCGCATCTTTCAATGCGCGGACGGCGGCCTTGGTACTATCGCCGCCACGAATATCTGTGCCCATCCCAATTTCCAGGACCATACGTTTCATCGCCATCTGCTTCATTTCCTTAGAGGAACTGGGCCAAGCGCTGAGTATAGGCTGAATGCGGCCGGGAAGGAATCCCCAAGCGGGCGCTGCCTGCGGCATCAGCCGCATTGCGTTGGGGGCAGGACTATGAGAAACCGCAATATACGGTGTTTCACACGATTTTCAGAGGAGCCGCGCGACCCATGAACGTGCCTGCGCCAGCCAACGCCCTGCCGAAAGGCTTTTTCACCGCCAGCTTGACCGAAGCGGACCCGGAACTTTTCGGCTCTGTCGCGAACGAGCTCGCTCGCCAGCAAGATCAGATTGAGCTGATTGCTAGCGAAAACATTGTGTCTCAAGCTGTGCTTGAGGCCCAAGGCAGCGTGCTCACCAATAAATACGCGGAAGGCTATCCAGGCCGTCGCTATTATGGTGGGTGCGAGTTTGTTGATGTCGCTGAACAATTGGCGATTGACCGGGCAAAGCGGCTCTTTGGCTGCTCTTTCGTCAATGTGCAGCCTCATTCAGGCGCGCAGGCGAATCAGGCGGCCTTCATGGCCATGGTACAGCCAGGCGATACGATCCTTGGCATGTCCTTGGCAGCTGGCGGGCACTTAACCCACGGCGCAGCGCCCAATCAGTCCGGCAAATGGTTCAACGCCATTCAATATGGCGTTCGCAAGGACGATGGCCGGATTGATTTTGACCAGGTTGAAAGCCTGGCCCGTGAGAATAAGCCAAAACTGATCATCGCTGGTGGATCAGCCTATCCGCGCGAGATTGATTTCGCGCGTTTTAAGGATATCGCGGACGAGGTCGGCGCGAAATTTATGGTCGATATGGCGCATTTTGCAGGATTGGTGGCCACCGGCGTACACCCAAGCCCGCTGCCATTCGCGGACGTTGTGACAACGACAACCCATAAGACCTTGCGGGGCCCCCGCGGTGGCATGGTGCTGTCGAATGATGATGCGCTTGGCAAAAAAATCAATTCCGCGGTCTTCCCTGGACTGCAAGGCGGCCCGCTGATGCACGTGATCGCTGCCAAAGCGGTCGCGTTTGGGGAGGCACTGCAGCCCGAATTCCGCTCCTATGCCGAACGGGTCGTCGCCAATGCGCGTGCGCTGGCAGAAACGCTGAAGGCAAAGGGCATGGACATCGTTTCCGGTGGTACGGATACGCACTTGATGCTGGTGGACCTTCGCCCCCTTGGCCTGACGGGCCGGGATGCGGAAGCCAGCCTGGAACGTGCAGGGCTGACCTGTAACAAGAACGCCATTCCGTTTGATCCTGAAAAACCGGCTGTTACCTCGGGCCTCCGGCTCGGCACGCCAGCAGGAACAACGCGTGGATTTGATGCTGCCGAGTTCACCCGGATCGGTGAGATCATCGGGGACGTTCTGAATGAGCTGTCTAAGGGCAGTGAAAATAATGGGGCGGCAGAAGCCGCTGCCCGCGCCGAAGTGGATGCGCTCTGCAAGCGTTTCCCGATTTACGGCGCCTGACGGACGAAAGCGGGAACCTGATCGATGCGATGCCCATTCTGCGGCCATGACGATACCCAGGTGAAGGACTCCCGTCCGACGGAGGATAACACCGCCATCCGGCGTCGCCGGGCTTGTCCTGAATGCGGTGCCCGCTTCACGACCTTTGAGCGCGTGCATCTGCGCGAACTGACAGTGGTTAAAGCCAACGGCAAGCGTGAAGTATTTGAGCGCGAGAAAATGGAGCGTTCCATGCGGATCGCGCTTCGTAAGCGGCCCGTTGAAGAAGACCGTATTAGCCGTGTTGTAACATCTATGGTGCGCCGCCTAGAGACCATGGGTGAGACTGAAATTCCGGCTGCCCAAGTCGGCGAGCTGGTCATGGAGGCACTGCGCTCGCTTGATCCAGTAGCCTATGTTCGGTTTGCTTCTGTCTATAGAGATTTCCGTGAAGCCAAAGACTTCGAGGCGTTTATTGGCGCCTTGGATGAGGATGATATCTAACCTTTCCACCCAGCATATGCAGGCCGCCTTAGCGCTTGGTCGCCGCGGCCTAGGTCGTGTTTGGCCAAACCCAGCGGTTGGCTGCGTTATTGCAGACGCCGCAGGCTATGTCGCTGGTCGTGGATGGACCCAGCCAGGTGGACGGCCCCATGCGGAAGCCGAAGCGCTTGCGCGCGCTGGGAACCGGGCGAAGGGCGGCACGGCTTACGTCACACTGGAGCCCTGCAGTCATACCGGCCAGACACCGCCGTGCGCCAAAGCACTGATTGATGCTGGCATTGCCCGCGTCGTCGTGGCTTTGCAAGATCCCGACGGACGGGTCTCCGGGCGCGGTATCGCGATGCTCGAAGCTGCCGGCATTGCTGTTGAAAGAAATGTTCTGGAGGCTGAAGCACGGTTTGATCAGGCGGGCTTTCTGTCAAAGGTCGAGCTGGGGCGGCCGCTGATCGCACTTAAGTCTGCAGCAAGCCTAGATGGACGTATTGCAACAGAGTCTGGCCACAGCCAATGGATAACGGGCCCAGAAGCGAGGCAGCGCGGGCATATGCTGCGCGCGGAGTATGACGCAATCATCGTCGGTATCGGAACGGCGCTAGCAGATGATCCAAGCCTGAATTGCCGTGTCGCTGGGCTGAGCAAGGCTTCGCCTTTGCGGATTGTTATCGATAGCAAATTGCGACTCGATCCGGCATCTGACTTAGCCAAGCGGGCGGCGGATCAGCCGACTTGGGTTTTCACAACCGAAGCAGCCCCAGCGGAGCACCGCGCCAGGCTAGAAGCGCTTGGCGTACGCATAATTGCTGCTGCGACTGACCAGAATGGCCGCGTTGATACAGACTCTGTCGCCCATATACTCGGCGATGAAGGTATTACGCGCGCGATAATCGAAGGCGGAGGTGCACTGGCAGCGTCATTCTTGAAGGCGGATTTGATCGACCGGGTGCATAGCTTCCGGGCTGGCCTCATCATTGGTGGCGATGGGCGTGCGGCTATCGGTCCGTTGGGGCTAGACCGCGTTGACGACGCCCCTAGATTCATGGCGCATAGTACGCGGCAGGTCGGTGCAGATAGTGAGCAGCTGTTTGTCCGGCTGCGTTAGCGCGATCTGCCGCTGTAATTGAAAGGCGTTTTCTATGTTTACTGGCTTGGTTTCAGACGTTGGCCGCGTTGTCGATATTCAGAAATCCGCAGATGGCGCGCGGCTCGTGATCGAAACGGCGTATGACGTCAGCACCATCGACATGGGCGCTTCGATTTCAATCGCAGGCGCTTGCCACACCGTCGTTGAGATGAAGCCTGGCCGTGTCGCCTTCGATAGCTCTAACGAAACCTTAGATCGCACGACCATTGGCGACTGGAAAGTTGGCGACCGTATCAATATGGAACGCTCGCTCACATTGGGCGCGGAGCTTGGTGGCCACATTGTCTCCGGCCATGTGGATGGTGTTGGTGCTGTATCTGAGCGCGTGCAGGACGGGGATGCTTGGCGGTTTAGTTTCACGGCACCCAAGCCATTGCTGCGATTTATTGCCGAGAAAGGCTCAATCGCCATCGACGGCGTTTCACTCACCGTGAACGGCGCGGATGATGTCGGTTTTCATGTCGCGATCATCCCGCATACATTGGAGAACACTGCTTTCGATGCGCTGCAAATAGGCAGCCGGGTCAATCTGGAAATTGATACGCTGGCGCGCTACGTTAAGCGATTGCTCGAAACGGAGGGTTTGGCGTCGTGAGCGTCGATATGAATGATATGGCGCGGGTCAGCTTAGACACCATCGCCGAAGACCTACGCCGCAAGGATGAGGACCTTCAGTTCCTTTCCCCCATCGACGAAATCATCGAAGACGCCAGAAATGGACGCATGTTCATTCTGGTTGACGATGAGGACCGGGAGAATGAAGGCGATCTTGTAATTCCGGCACAGATGGCGACACCGGAAGTGATCAACTTCATGGCCAAGTTTGGTCGTGGTTTGATCTGCCTGTCGCTGACGACAGAACGGGTTGAGCAGCTTGACCTGCCGCTGATGCAAAGTGACGTTCGGCAGCGCCAATCAACAGCCTTCACCGTGTCCATTGAAGCGCGGGAAGGTGTCACCACCGGTATTTCCGCGCCGGACCGTGCGCGCACGGTTGCGGCAGCGATTGATCCGAAGAATGGCAAGGATGATATCGTGACCCCGGGTCATGTGTTCCCACTGCGCGCCCGCGATGGCGGTGTGTTGGTGCGGGCAGGGCATACCGAAGCTGCGGTTGATATCGCGCGGCTGGCTGGGTTGAACCCATCCGGCGTGATCTGCGAGATCATGGATGAAGATGGCGGCATGGCACGTCTGCCGGAACTCATCCAATTTGCGCAATATCACAGCATGAAAATTGGCGCGATTGCTGATCTGATCGCCTATCGTCGCCGCTTTGATCGCACGATTGAACGGATTGTAGAGACCGAGCTTGAAAGCCGGTTCGGCGGTGAATTCCGCATGGTTGTCTTTAGCTCTACGCTTGAAGGCACGGAGCATGTGGCGCTTGTAAAGGGCGACGTTGCCGGCGATGAGCCTGTCATGGTGCGCATGCATGCCATCAATATTCTGGAAGACCTGCTTGGTGATCACCATCGCCAGCGCGGCGGTGGCCTGCAGCAAGCGATGGAGATGGTCGGTGCCGCTGAACGTGGCGTTGTCGTTCTGATCCGCGAAAGCCAGGCGACCAATTTGTCTGACCGTATTCAAGCGGAGCTTGGCTTTAAGGCTGAAGGCAGTATGTCCACATTGAAGGATTACGGCGTCGGCGCGCAAATTCTACTCGACCTTGGCGTACAGAACCTCATCCTTCTGTCGAACTCGCCAAAGCGGGTCGTCGGCATTGAAGGCTACGGTTTGAATATCATTGAGACCCGCCCCGTGGTACGCGACACCACTCAAGGCGCTTAACAGCATGCCCAGCAGTTCTCTGGAGGATTTTAACTTGGCCGATGCGGCACAATATCTCGACCTGGATCGTGCAGAAGGTGCCCATGTGCTCCTGCTGACGGCACCTTACTACGGCCAAATCACGGATGAGCTGCGTCGCGGCGCAGTGGAGACGCTTGACGAATTTGGCGTTACCCATGAAGAAATTGCTGTGGGTGGTGCGTTTGAATTGCCGGCTGCTGTCATGCTTGCAGCTTCACGCCGGGATGGCGGTAAGGAATTTGATGGCTTTGTCACGCTCGGCTGTGTGCTGCGGGGCGAGACCAGTCATTATGACCTTATCTGCCAGGAAACGGCCCGTGGCCTGATGGATCTTACGGTCAACCGTGGTCTTGCAGTCGGGTTCGGCGTGCTGACCTGTGAAAACGAAGCGCAAGCTTTGGAGCGTGCGCGGGTCGACCGGAAGAATAAGGGCCGCGAAGTCGCACTTGCATGCCTTGGCATGATCTCGATGAAGCGGCTGTTCCGCGGCGGGGCTTGATGTCTCCACCCGAATCAGAAGGCCCTGATACGGCTGACGCGCCGCCGCCTAGAGCGCCGAGCCGTCGGCATGTCACGCGTATTGCCGTCGTCCAAACACTCTATCAAGCGGATTTAACAGGAAAAACAATTCCCGTTGCTGCACGGGAAATGCGCAAGCATTATCTAGGTCGTGCGGTTGATGGTGAAACGCCTGTTGCGGCGGATCCAAAATTCTTTGACACCGTAATCGAAGCCGTGAATGCCAACGGCCCAACGCTGATTGAGATGCTGCAATCAGCGCTAAAGAACCGCCCGCTTGAGCGTATGGAATTGGTACTGCAGGCAATCCTTGTGGCGGGTGCGGCTGAACTGTTTGCTGTCCAAGAGGCACCGCCAAAGGTCATCATCTCAGAATATGTTGAGATTGCAGAGCATTTCTTTGGCCGTCCAGAGGCGTCTGTTGTGAATGCGACGCTCGATAAGATCGGCCATCTTGTCCGGCCCGACGAATTTTAGAGCGCATTTTGGGGGACTACAGTTGGCGAGCGAGTTTGACCTGATCGCTCAATGCTTTGCGCCTTTGGCCGGGCCAGAAGGGCTCGGCCTGAAAGATGACGCCGCTTTATTCCAACCAAATCCAGGCACTGAATTGGTCTACACAGTCGATGCGATGGCATCCGGTGTGCATTTCCTGCCTGATGAAGCGCCAGAGCTTGTCGCGAAGCGCCTTATTCGCGTGAATATATCTGACCTGGCGGCCAAAGGTGCAAAACCGCGCGGATATCTGCTGACCATCGCTTTGCCCCACGACCTCGATATCGCCTGGGTACAAGCTTTCGCTGAAGGGCTTGGTGAGGATCAGGAGGCGTATGGCTTTAAGGTGATTGGCGGCGATACCATCTCTACGCCCGGGCCGCTTGTTCTGTCGTTGATGGCGATCGGTGAGGTTCGCCAAGGTCGAATGATCCGACGTGCAGGGGCGCAGGCAGGGGATGACCTCTATGTCACCGGGACGATTGGAGACGCTGCCTTCGGGCTAGAAGTTACTAAAGGCACCCATCAAAGCGCTTCAGAGGCTGATAAGGCCTATCTTGAAGGTCGGTTCCGGTTGCCAACGCCCCGTCTGAGTTTCGGCCAGATGCTCGCGACAGAGGCGATCGCAACGGCAGCGGCTGATGTGTCCGATGGCTTGCTGGCTGACGCAGGCCATATCGGTATCGCATCGGGCCTGGATATTGAGGTCAATGCTGGCTCAATTCCGTTGTCAGACCCAGCACGAAGAATTGTGGCCAGCGACAACAGACTGGCCGACGCCATTACAGGCGGTGATGATTATGAAATTGTGTTCTCGGCACCGGCTGATTGTCGGCAAATGATCAATACGGCGTCAGTAAAGCAGGGATTGCCAGCGACACGGATCGGTCGCGTCGTGGAAACTCTGGGCGATAAACCAGCTGTTCGCCTGATCGGGGAAGATGGTGCTGCCATACAGCTGGAGCACTTAGGCTATCGGCACCGATAGGCCTATTAAGCAGCACTTCGCTGTTTGCAGGCCCCAAGCGCCTCGGCCTTTGCGATTACACAATCAACGAAACTTGCCGCCCAATCACCAAACGGTGGATCATAGATCGCGTGGTTTGCGATCTGCTCGTCACGGGGCATGGCACCTGGCATGTCCAGCATGTGGGCGCCACCAATTGTCCAGCGTTTGAGCATCTGCAGCGTCACTTCCGGATGAAACTGGATGCCGTATGCAGATTGGCCATAGCGGAAAAACTGATTTTCGAACGCAGCGGTGCCTTTGGCGAGTGAGACGGTGCCAGCGGGTGTATCAAAGCCTTCCTTGTGCCACTGAAACACATGGCTGAGAGGGGCTGGGAAATACAGTTTGCCTTCCACCGTCGGCTCAATCGGGCAGTAACCGATTTCTACATAGCCTTCCGGATGCAACATTACTTCGGCACCCAGCACACGCGCTAGGATTTGCGCGCCTAAGCAAACGCCGACGAACGGTGTGGGCGAGTTCAGGTTTTGGTCAAGCCATCTTAGCTCTTTAGCTATTCCTGGCAGATGTTCGTCATTGGCGCTCATCGGGCCGCCGAACATGAGAGTTGCGGCGTAGCCCTCCGGCGTTTCTGGTAGGGCTTGGCCGATCTGTGGGCAGCGGACGTCCAGCAGAAAGCCTTGCTCCATAAACAAGCGTCCAAGCCGCCCTGGATAGGAGAAACGCTGATGGACAATACAGAGGATAGAGCCGCGATGCATGCGCCATAGTATTCAGGAAGCGCCTTAAGATTGATATATCAAACTGGCAGCTATGCGTAATTCACCGGTCTTGAACCTATGTGCATGGTATAGCTTCGCCCCGAAAGTATAGCGCTTGCATTCAGCGCCTACACAGAACCAGCATTAAGGCGCAGCTCCAATGGCATTCATCACTGCTGGTCGTTTCCAGGCGCACCGTATGCTGCAAGGGGGAGCGGCCGTCGGCGCGATGCTGATGGTGATTGCGACATTGTGCTTTGTATCCATGCAAAGCCTAATCCGACAGATCGGTGGAGAGTTGCCGCCAGTAGAGGTGGCGTTCTTCCGGAACCTGTTCGGCTTCCTGGCAATCGCGCCAATTTTCCTGCGCCACGGGTTGAAGCCGCTGAAGACTAAACGACTGCCGCTGCATGCCTTTCGTGGCGTGTTGCAGGGCGTGTCGATGATGGCGTTCTTTACCGGTGTTACGATGGCGCCGTTTGCGGAAGCAACGTCTATCAGCTTCTCCGGCCCGCTATTCGCGACCGTGCTGGCCGTTGTGATCCTGCGCGAGAAAATCAGGCTGCGGCGAATATTGGCCTTGTGCGCTGGATTTATTGGCGTGCTGATTGTCCTTCGCCCAGGGTTTGCAGAGGTGGGGCAGGGGCAGGCGTTATTGCTCGGGTCCTCATTGGTATGGGGGGCGGCGATTGTCCTCATCAAGAAGATGTCGTCTACGGAATCCGCGATGACGCAAACGGCCTATATGGGTATCTTCATGACGCCGCTCACACTATTGCCTGCGCTATATGTTTGGCAGACGCCAAGCCTCGAGCAACTTGGATGGATGGCGTTGATCGGATGTTTCGGCACGCTCGGCCATCTGTGCTTTGCCAGCGCTTTTAAACGCGCTGATTCTACGGCATTGCTGCCGCTGGATTTCCTCCGCCTGTTCTGGGCCAGCGCCTTGGGTTTCCTCATGTTTAGCGAAGTTCCAGACGTTTGGGCCTGGATCGGCGGTGGCGTTATCTTCGTGAGCGCCACCTATATTGCGTTTCGTGAGGCGCAGTTGGCGAACCGGGGCAAACATTAAAATTTAGATTTTCGGGAATAATCCCAAGCTGTAGGCGTTATACCTATGGCATGAGTGATTTTCTGACAGATGTGGAAGCGGCGATCCCTGGATTGCGCCGCTATGCGCTCGCGTTGACGCGGGATGCAGATGCTGCGGATGATCTTGTGCAAGATTGCCTTGAACGCGCACTCACCCGGCGTCGATTATGGCGCCCAACGGGAACCGTGAAATCTTGGCTGTTCACCATTCTCCACAATCAATTCATCAGTGACCGCAGGTGCCTGAACCGCCGTGCAGGTGACTTGTCGATGGATGACGCGCTACAGCAGTCGGCAGCTGATAACCCAATGGCCAGTGTGGCCCTGGCTGAGACTGCCCGGGCTATAGAAGCACTATCACTTGAACAGCGCACGACCTTGCTGTTGGTTGCTGTGGAGGGCCTAACCTATGCCGAGGCGGCTACGGCAACGGGCGTTCCGGTCGGCACCATAATGTCTCGTCTCTCCAGGGCCAGGCGCGCACTCGCAGATAAGATGGAAGCTGGCCCAAGGCTGGCGCGCGTCAAATGAGTGGGCGCAATGACCACTTGGCTGATGGCGATATGCCCTTGATCGATGATATCGATCTGTCCGCATATCTGGATGGCGAAGCGCGGCCTGGGGATCGGCGGCGCATCGCCGATGCGATTGAAAGCGCACCCGGATTTGCCCGTAAGGCTCAATTGCTGCGTAATGCAGACGCGAAAGCACGCCAGTATGGCGACGCCTTACTGGCATCAGCGCCACCCGCACGGCTCTGCGTCCGCCGGATGGTGGCTGAACGGCGGGCCAAGCGCACTCGGCGGCTGGTTGCGGCTGGCGTGGTTCTGACTATTGCTTTTCTAAGCTTCGTAGGCGGATGGATAGGGCATGGTCTGTTCCACCAGCAGACCTTTATTGCCCGTTCTTTCGTCGAGGATGCGGCAGCGGCGCATACAGTGTTCAGTGTCGAGACGCGTCATCCCGTCGAAGTGACGGCGCTGGAGAGCGGGCATTTGACGGCCTGGTTGTCGAAACGCCTCAATATTCCGGTGACCCAAGCGGATTTATCTGGGGCAGGGTTCAAGTTTATTGGCGGGCGCTTGCTATCCAGCCGAAGCGGTGCCCCGGCAGCAATGCTGATGTATCAGGATGCCGAAGGGATCAGGGCGACGCTCTACCTTGCACGAAATCGAGGGGCGGAGCCATCCTCCTTCCGGTTCTTTTCTTCAAGCGAAGGGCGTACTGAATCTGTATACTGGTTTGATCGCGACATAAGCTATGGGCTGACTGGCGCGTATAACCGTGAAACACTTCTCAAGCTGGCCAAAGGCGTCTTGAAAGCAATGGACGGTGCCTGATTTGAGGATGAAAGGATACCAGCGGGCGGGCGGTCCGCAGGCTGGTGAGTAAAACTACAACAGGGAGAAATACAATGCGTTTGGGAGTTATTGCAGCCGGTGTTGCTGCTGTCATGATTGCGGGTTCCGCCATGGCGCACGAAGGTGTGGAAGCACGCCAAAAGCTGATGAAATCCATTGTCGGTAACGTGAAAGCGATTGGCGCTGTCGTTAAGGGGCAAAGCACCGAATCAATGGCTGATGTCGCCCGCCGTGCGGGTGAGATCAAGATGGATGCCGATAACATGGGTGGCGTGTTTGGCGATCAGGTCTATGTTGAGAATGCAAATGGTGTTCGTACAACAGCGGCACCTGCGATTTGGACAAACTGGTCTGATTTCTTCAAGCTCGGCCAAGACATGGAAGCCGCTGCAGCAACACTGCAGGTAACGGCTGCTGGTGGCGATATGGACGCCGTTAAGGCTGCCTTTGGCGCGATGACGAAGACTTGCGGCGCTTGCCACAAGCCTTACCGGATCAAAAAGAAGAAGTAACTTCAGATATCCAATGAAGATGGGCCAGAACTGGGGAACCGGTTTTGGCCCATTTTTTTGTCCGCTGAGTTGAAGATGCATCTGCGCTGATATGGGTCTATCCGTGGATTTCATTAAGAAAATGCCCCATAAGCGTTGACGGGCTTCTGGCGTCGGGGATACGCTATCCTCTAAACAATATGCCGGGGGGCATAATGACTGGACGCACTATAACTCGCGCTGATCTGACGGAAGCCGTTTATCAGGAAGTTGGTCTCTCTCGTAACGAGTCGGCTGATCTTGTGGAAATGGTTTTAGAAGAAGTCGCTAAGTCCCTGGTGGAAGGCGATACCGTAAAATTAGCATCCTTCGGGACCTTCATGGTCCGCCAGAAGGGCCTTCGCAAAGGACGGAACCCGAAAACTGGTGAGGAGGTTCCAATTCTTCCTCGTAAGGTATTGAGTTTCCGTGCTTCTCATATATTAAAGGCGCATATCAATCAGGGCGCTGGCGATTGACGCTGCACCCGTTGACGCGTGGAATTTCTAAAAATGGCTGATGACGAAAAGCCAAGCCGTCGATCGCGGAAAAGTGAGAACGCTTACCGGACCATCAGTGAGGTTGCCGGTGAGATCGACGTGCCTGCGCATGTTCTTCGCTTCTGGGAAACGAAATTCCCAAGCGTGAAGCCGTTGAAGCGCGGCGGTGGGCGGCGGTACTACCGTCCGGAAGATATTGATGCTCTTCGGCGGATTCGCAATCTTCTCTACGAAGATGGCCTGACAATACGCGGCGTTCAAAAACTGCTGAAAACTCACGGCGGCAAACCGCCTGCAGGAATCGCTTCGGAAACTGCACCATCAGTGGCAACGCCCGCGCCTGCAGCAGTCAGTCCACCTGTTGAAGCGGTGGGTGAGCCGCAGTTAGACTTTGGCCTATCTTCCAGGCAGATAGATCAATTGCGTGAAGTGCTGGATGATCTTAGAGGGATGCGGTCAACTTTATCAGCCGCAGCCTGATTGACGTTCGCCCCTAAAGCAAAGCATATAGAGAAATCGAGTCGGGCTGGCGGTGTAATCCACTGGCCTTATCGATCGGGTCCGGAGCGTAGCGCAGCCTGGTAGCGCACCACACTGGGGGTGTGGGGGCCGCAGGTTCAAATCCTGCCGCTCCGACCAATTTTCCGCCTTACTAGATGATTTGTGGCGGCCAATCGCGGTTGGTGCCGGTCGCTCTCCGCATAAGGGGTAGCGATGAATCTAACAACCGCTGAGACTCTGCATTGTGACGCCGGTTGGCGCGTGTTTTCTTTCCTGCGCTTGTCGACCGATGAAGGCGTTACGGGCATTGCAGAATATAACGAATCCTATGGTAGCCCTGGCCTCAGCCGGATTATTGAACGGCTAGCGGCGCTGATTGAAGGGGAAGATGCACTCAAGCATGAGCTGATTGCGCAGAAGCTCTATGCCGTAACCCGGCAAGCGACAGGTGGGCAGAATCAACAGGCAATCGCTGCGATCGAAAACGCGTTGCTGGATATCAAAGGCAAGGCGCTTGGTGTTCCGGTCCATGCACTGTTAGGCGGCGCTATCCGGGAGAGACTGCCGTTATATTGGTCCCACTGCGGCACGTATCGCATCAATGCATCCCATACTGCGGCGATGGGCTTGCCGCAGATTCGTAGCTTGGCAGATATCACAGAGCTTGGGCGCACCGTAAAAGAGCAGGGGTTTAAGGCGCTCAAAACCAATATGTTCCTGTTTGATGAGGCTGGCGGTGAGCCCGCACTGCACATGCCAGGATTCGGCGGTACGCCCGGTTGGCCGGAACTCAACGCAAGCCCCAAGCTGATAGATGCCGTCGCTGCCCAGATTGAGGCCTTCCGTGCTGGCACTGGCCCGGATGTCGGTATTCATCTCGACCTGAATTTCAATTTCAAGACAGAGGGTTATCTACAGATGGCCCGTGCGCTAGATGGCCTCGGCCTGACGTGGTTTGAGATTGATATGTATGATCCCAAAGCACTCCGCCGTATCCGCGACTCAATCAACACACCTGTGGCGTCATGTGAATCGCTGTTTGGTCTGCGCGGTTTCCGGCCATTCTTCGAAGCCGAGAGCATGGATGTGGCGATCATTGACACGCCCTGGAATGGCACATGGCTAGGCATGAAAATCGCCGCTTTGGCTGAGGCGTTTGAGGTGAACGTTGCCCCCCATAATTTCTACGGCAATCTGTCCACGCTGATGAGCGCGCACCTGTGTGCCGCTGTGCCGAATTTCCGTACCATGGAGATCGATGTTGATGATGTGCCATGGAAGAATGACATCATCACTTGGGTGCCAGAAATCATCGACGGACATCTGGCAGTGCCGAATGCCCCCGGTTGGGGCGCTGAGCTGAATGATGATGTTATCGCCGCTCACCCGCCGACACGGCCGGTCGGGTAAGCGGCGACGATGGATCAGGCTTTTTGAAGGTGGGACTCGACGAACCAGAGCTGCTTGTCGAGGTCAGCTGTAACGCCTGTGAACAGGTCCGCCGTGACTGCGTCGCCGGCTTCTTCCGTCGCATCGATTGCATCACGCATGGCGTTGGTCACGGCAGCAAGCCGGTCCGCAACAGCGGCCACGTGGTCTGAGCCTTTTGTGATGTCTGCTGGATATTGATCGAGCTTCGAGGCGTTCGCGACATCCTGTGTGCGACCAGCCGCCATGCCGCCAAGTGCGACTGCGCGTTCTGCAATCTCGTCCGCATGATCACGAACGGCATCTGTCAGGCTATCAAACATCTCATGCAGTGGCATGAAGTGTGGGCCTTTGACGTTCCAATGCGCCTGCTTGGCAATAGCGGCCAGATCAAGAGCATCG
Source organism: uncultured Alphaproteobacteria bacterium (assembly GCA_938083135.1). Classification (GTDB taxonomy): domain Bacteria; phylum Pseudomonadota; class Alphaproteobacteria; order Bin95; family Bin95; genus VMCJ01. The sequence continues at coordinate 62,416 of CALLKY010000092.1, forward strand.
GCGAGGCGCGCGTTCAAAACTTCAATCACGGCCTTGCGTGTGGATTCGGATAAGCCGTTGCGGGTCGGGTTCATCTGACACATTCCTTTGTTTAGAATAATTCTAATGTAATGATTGAGCCGATGAGTTCAAGACGTAACACACCCTATTTTACACAGCCTGTTCGGCCGCAAACGGAGAAATATCCCGGTCATCTAGCACCAGATGAATGAGCGCCGGTCCATCATGTGCGAGCGCCTCTGCAAACGCTGAACTGAACTGGTCCGTCGCATCCACCCGCCAAGCTGGCATGCCGTAAGCACGGGCAAGGGCGGCGAAATCAGGGGCGGCAAGGCGTGTCCCGTATACGCCTTCCTCGCCATATCGACGCTGCTGAGACACAAGAATGGAGCCCCATGCCTGATTGTCCGCCACAACCACCTTAATGGGCAGGTCCTGCGCAACGGCTGTCATCAATTCCTGCCCTGTCATTTGAATCCCGCCATCGCCAACGAATGCGATAACTTGCTTATTCGGTCGCGCGGCCACAGCACCAAGCGCGCCAGGGACTGCGTACCCCATGGCACCACACATTGGGCCGGCCTGGGTGCGACCTGGGCCAAACACGTAATAGCGATGTACCCAGCGTGCGAAGGTGCCGCTGTCGGTTAGGATGACGGCGTCTTCGGCCAGTTGGCGTTGCGCTTCGACCACGCACTCTGCCATATCAACCGGGCCTTTGACTGTGACCTCGCCGGGTTTCACGAAGCGCATATAGTTGGCGTGAATGGCATTGCGCCACTTCAGCCGTGCTTCTGTGGGTTTGGACACGGCGTCCGCCAGCGCAGTCAGGGCCGGGCCTGAATCAGCGACAAAGGCTTGCGTTGGCTTCAAGCGCGTTAGCACGTCAGGCTCAGGGAAGATGTGGATGAAGGCCTGGTCGGGGCGGACGAGTGCAAACTCCAGGCTCGTGATGCCGTCCATACGTGCGCCAACTGCGATGATCAGGTCAGCATCCTTGAAGGCTTCCTCCTGCCAGGCGACCCGGTTGATTTCTAAGTGTCCGGCATAGGCTGGATGGGTATTGGGCAGGGCGTCTTGTCGGCGATATGCGGAAGACACTGCACAGCCGGATGCTTCAGCAAAGCGCGCAAGGGCGGATTGGGCACCTTCATTGGTCACCATTTCACCTGCGATGACCATTGGGTGCTTGGCCTGATCGATGAGCCGCGCCGCCGCCTCAACGGCTTGTGGGGCAGGGGCGCCGACGGCTCGGGGAATCGGGCCTGGGACGGCGCAATCGCCAGCGTCACCTTCGGTGATATCTTTAGGCATCACGATAATGGCAGGGCCTGGACGCCCGCTGGTAGCGAGCGCCAGCGCCCGGGCAGTCACTTCCGCCACTTGGGCTGAGGATTCGGGTTCGAACACACCTTTGGCGATCGCACCAAACATTTGATGGTAGTCAATTTCCTGAAAAGCTTCCCGGCCTTTGGTCGCGGTCGGGACATGGCCGATGACCAGCAGCATTGGCGTCGAATCTTGCTTGGCGACATGCACACCGATGGAGGCATTGGTGGCGCCAGGTCCACGACTAACGAACCCAATTGCGGGCCTGCCAGTCAACTTGCCATACGCCTCAGCGGCGAATGTAACGCCAGATTCGTGGCGGGGCGTGATCAGCTGGATCCGGTTGGCGTTCCGCTGGGCAGCGCGCAGGATAGGAAGATAGCTTTCGCCGGGGACAGAGAACGCAGTATCCACGCCCCAAGCCAGTAATGTTTCCATCAGCGCATCGCCGCCATTCATCGCAAATCTCTCCAAAATTATCACTGTGCGCGGAGCGTAGCAGACAGCGGCGCGGCGTAAAGCGTGATTGATGCTTCTATGCATCCGCCTATTATCATTGAAACAATTGGAGACAGGGTAATGAAGTGGATTCTGCTGGGCGTTGCCGCAGTTTGCGTTATCGCTTTTGCCGGTTGGAAGATGGTTGCTGGTGGTGGGGATGAAACCGCCCGTATTCCCTACGGCGACAGGGCTGTCGTGGCCCGTGGTGCTGTGGTCTACGCAGAAGCCTGTGCTGTCTGCCATGGCAAAAAGCTTGAAGGACAGCCGAATTGGCGTGAGCGCCTACCGAATGGACGCCTGCCGGCCCCGCCACATGATGAATCCGGCCACACCTGGCATCACAATGACGATCATTTGTTCAAGGTCACTAAATATGGCGTCGCGGCGTTTGCGCCTGCTGGGTATGAAAGCGATATGCCGGGCTTCGAGAACCAGCTTTCGGACGCAGATATACTAGCCTCACTGGCCTACATTAAGGCCCAATGGTCTGACGCAATTCAGCGTCGCCACGATATGATGAATGGAAGCACGCAATGAGGATCACGGTATTAACGACGCTGGTGCTCTTAATGGGCGCGCCAGCCATTGCTGCCGACTCGCCCGCTCCGTCTCCCTATGCAGGTGAAGAGAGCCGGGAGATCAAGGCCCTGGCTCCAGACTTCATCAAAGGCCTCAAGGAAGGTGCTGGGCTTGGTTTTGCGAAGTCCGCTGAATTGAATGGCTATCCGGGGCCTGCGCATCTGTTGGAATTGCAGACCAACATCCCACTGAATGCAGCGCAGACGCAGGCTATCGTTGCGATTAGAGATGAGATGCGCAGCGCGTCAATCGCGCTTGGCGATCAATTGCTGATCGTGGAGGCCGCACTTGAGGCCGCCTTCCGGGATCGTGCGATTGATCAGGCCAAGCTGTCAGACCTGACACTGCAGGCTGGCGCTCTGCGGGCGCAATTGCGGGCAGCGCACCTGGGCGCGCATATCCAAGCGACAGCGCTATTGCTGCCCCAACAGATCCATCGCTATCAGGTTCTGCGCGGGTATGCAGGCAATGGTGCTGATGGTCACAAGGGTAACGGGCACAAAGGTGGCGGACACGCGCACTAAGCAGATTGGCCTAGCCGCTGGGTTATAGGTGTTCCAGCGTACGGCGGTCTAGAGTCGCAGGCGAATAGGGGGTGCTTGGCGATGCGAATCGGCAGGCGTATAGTCCGCGCCCATGACATTCCCAGCTCCATATCGCGAGTTCTCCTCGCGCGTCCGGCCCGAGTGGATCGACTACAACGGCCATATGAACGTTGCCTATTACGTCGCCGCTTTCGACGAGGCAACCGATGCCTTCTACGAGGCGCTCGGCATTGGCCTGTCCTACAAGAACGCGTCCGACTGCTCGACGTTCACACTAGAAGGCCATATCACCTACGATCAGGAGGTGATGGAGGGTGATGAGCTTAAATTCACAACCTATCTGCTGGATTGTGATGCCAAGCGCATCCATTACATCCACGAGATGTACCATGCCGAAAAAGGTTATCTGGCAGCGACGAACGAGCTGATCGGCATTCATATCGACATGAATGAGCGGCGTTCGAAAGCGATGCCGGATGATATGCAGGCGCGGCTGCAGGCTGTGCTGGAACTGCATAAGCCCTTGGAAAAACCCCATCAGGTCGGTCGCGTCATCGGCATTCGCCGTAAAGGCTGATCCAGAACCATGCTCCGCTCGATCAAACGCATCAGGGTTTGGACGAGGGAATTTCGCAAGATCAGGCGGCGCGGCATCAATTATGATGGTGCGATTCTGATTGGCGCGGCAATTGCGATTGGGCTTGCGGCCGGCTTTCTCTCTATCGGCTTTCGTGAGGGCGTCGGCAGCGTTCAATATCTGGTTTACGGGTTCTTTGATGAGGATAACTGGCGGTTATTCGCCAAGCTGCCTTGGTATTTGATTCTGTTTGGACCCGCTGTCGGTGGATTGATTGTAGGTTTCTACCTGAAGCGTTTCCTGCCTGGCGGACGGCCCGTTGGTGTTGCCCAGGTGATGGAGGCAAGCGCTCTAAACGGCGGGCGTATGTCCCTCCGCGATGGCATCCACGGTGCCGTTGCAAATGTTACTTCCTTGAGTTTTGGCGCATCGGCTGGTCGTGAAGGGCCTGTTGTGCATCTGGGGGCCACTGTGGGTGCCTGGGTCAGTAGCAAGCTTGGGCTACAGCCCGGAGGGTCGCGTGTGCTGCTTGCGTGTGGCGTGGCGGCATCTGTCGCTGCGGCCTTCAATGCGCCTTTGGCGGGTGTGTTTTTCGCACTTGAGGTCGTTATTGGCCATTATGCGGTCGGGGCATTGGCACCAATCGTGGCGGCATCCGTTGTCGCGACGGCGGTAACCCGCAGCGTTTACGGGGCCTATCCAGCATTCCAGCTTTCACCCTATGCACTTGGTTCGCATTGGGAATTCCCGGCTTTTGCGCTCCTGGGCTTTGTCGCAGCCCTGGCTGCCATTGCTTTCATGCGGTCTGTGCCAGTTGTAGAGCAGGCTCATAGCAGGCTTGGCATACCGCAGCATTGGCGCCCTGCTGTAGGCGGACTGCTTGTAGGTGCGATCGCATTGGCATTCCCGCAGGTGCTGGGCGTTGGGTATGGGGCGACATCCAGCGCGCTGCGGATTGAGTTTGCATTCCCATTCTTAATTGGATTGGCAATCGCCAAGACGGCGGCGACGGCGATTACGCTTGGCAGCGGCTTTGGCGGCGGCGTGTTTTCACCCGCACTTTTCTTAGGTGCTGTTATTGGCGGCGCGTTTGGTCATGTGGCTGGCGAAATTGCACCGGGGGTCTTGGCACCAGCGGAGGATATATTTGCGGGCGAGGGGGCCTACGCCTTGGTCGGTATGGGCGCGTTCGCTGCCGCAATACTCGGCGCACCGATATCAACAATCCTGATGGTCTTTGAAATTACGACCGACTATGCACTCACCACCGCCGTAATGCTGGCCGTCGTCGCGGCTGTCGCGACAGTGGGCAGTCTGCATGGTGCTGCGTACTTTAAGGGACAACTGCAACGGCGCGGTATCGATATGACGCTTGCGCGGATTGAGGCTGACCTGCTGCGAGACATTGCAGTCGGCGGCATTGTCAGCGAGGAGTTTGCCCGTACCAGCCCTGGCACTTGCCTGCGCGAAGTTCGAATTCAGCTGCAAACAGCACCTTTCGGTGAGCTCTTCGTCATTGACGCTGATGATGCGCTCATCGGCACAATCACGTTGGCGGACCTCTCACCAGAAGCATTCGATCCCAACCTTGATGATCTAATCGTTGCGCGTGATGTCGCCCGGCTGCATCCACCGATGCTGGAAGGCACAGATAATCTGCAGGATGCTCTGGGCCTTATGCAAAGTGGCCATGAGGAGCATATGCCCGTCGTGGATGATCGGGAGGGCAGCCGTCGGATCATTGGCGTGCTGCATGAGCGTGACGTCATGCTGGCTTATAATCAGGAACTTGTTCGCCTGCACCGGGATGAAAGCGCTTCATTTTAGGCCGCACTTAATCCGATGCGGCGATACGCCAAGCAAGCCAGCGTTTACAGCCAGAGCAAGCCGCTGTACTAAATGCGCCATCAGCCGGGCAGGACCTTCTTTTTCCGGCTGTTTTCTTTTGCCGATTGATACTCTTGGAGCGCGGTCATGCAGGTTCTAGCGGGCAACAGCAATCGCCCACTCGCGGCTGCGATAAGCGCCTATCTCAACATTCCCCTGACAGCAGCGACCATACGGCGTTTCTCAGACATGGAAGTGTTTGTTGAGATTGAAGAAAACGTGCGCGGCGAGGACGTATTCCTTGTCCAGAGCACATCGTATCCGGCCAATGATAATCTGATGGAACTGCTGGTTTGCCTGGACGCGCTGAAGCGCGGTTCCGCCAGGCGTATTACAGCCGTTGTCCCGTATTTTGGCTATGCCCGTCAGGACCGTAAAACTGGTCCGCGCACACCAATTTCCGCCAAGCTGGTGGCGAACCTGATCACATCTGCTGGTGCCGACCGCGTGCTGACAATGGATCTGCATGCTGGCCAAATCCAGGGTTTCTTTGATATCCCGACCGATAATCTGTTTGCCCGCCCCGTCTTTGTGCAGGACATGCGCGAACGGTTTGCAGGCCAAGAACTGGTAATCGTATCGCCGGATGTCGGCGGTGTTGTCCGCGCCCGCGCCATTGCGAGCCGGTTGGATGCTGACTTAGCGATCATCGATAAGCGCCGCCCGCGGGCAGGTGTATCTGAAGTGATGAACATCATCGGCGATGTCGCTGACCGGCACTGCATTCTGGTGGATGACATTGTCGATAGTGCCGGGACGTTGTGCAACGCGGCTGTGGCATTGAAAGAACGTGGTGCTAGCGGCGTATCCGCCTATGTTTCCCATGGTGTGCTTTCAGGCGGCGCTGTCGCTAGGGTCGCTGCGTCACCGATGGAAGAGCTTGTTATTACAGACAGCATTCAGGCGACAGAAGCCGTGCGTGTTGCTAAGAACATCCGCCAAATCCCGATAGCAAAATTGCTTGGGGAAGCGGTTCGCCGTATTAATGTCGAGGAATCAGTTTCAAACCTATTTGACTGATCTTAGACGCATTTTCCCCTGCTTACCGTCCCCGACCACCACCCCGGACGGACCAGGGATCAACGCGTGCGCCAAGCGCCCAGGCTTTGTCGGAAAGTCTGCGGGTCGGTTTGGCGGAGGCAAAGGAGCGTAAAACAATGAGCGATAATGATACAATTACAGCTGAAGTTCGCGAAGAGCTTGGCAAAGGTGCGGCACGCGCTGCACGCCGTGCCGGCATGGTCCCGGGCGTAGTTTATGGCCTGGATGCTGATCCGCTTTCGATTGCGATCGACATCCGCCAGGTTAACCGCCTGATCAACAGCGGCAGCTTCTTCTCGACGCTGTATACGCTGAACGCTGGCAAGGACTCCATCAAGGTTCTGGCGCGTGATCTGCAGCAGCATCCCGTTACTGATGTCGCGATGCACATGGATTTCTTGCGCGTTTCCGTGGATACGGCCATCGCCGTTGAAGTCCAGGTTACGTTCATCAACGAAGAAACCTGCCGTGGCTTGCTGGATGGTGGCATCTTGAACGTCGTGCGTTATGCCGTTGAAGTTATGTGCCGCCCGGATGCTATTCCGGAAGAAATCGTCGTTGACCTCGAAGGCTTTGAGCTTGGCGAATCTGTCCATATCAGTAACGTGAAGCTGCCGGACGGTGTTGAGCCGACGATTACGGACCGGGATTTCACTATCGCAACCATCGTCGCCCCAGCGAAGCTGGAAGAAGTCGAGACCACCGACGCAGAGGGTGAAGACGGCGAAGGCGCTCAAGGTGAAGATGGCGAAGACGGCGAAGGCGAGAAGAAGGAGGACTAAGGTCCACTTCGTCTCGCAAACTGATCCACTGGGAGAAAGCCAATGCGCGCCATTCTTGGCCTCGGCAACCCTGGCGGACAGTATGCAAGGCACCGCCACAATGTCGGCTTTATGGCATTGGACCGGATTGCGGAACGGGCTGGTATTGGCCCGTTCCGCCGTCGGTTCCAAGGCGAGGCGGCGGAAGGCCGCTTAGGGCAGGAGCGTGTGCTGCTGCTTAAACCCACGACATTTATGAATGAATCCGGTCGCGCTGCCCGCGCGGCGATGGATTTCTACAAGCTACAGCCATCAGACATCGTCGTTATTTATGACGAGCTTGATCTGGCACCTGGTAAATTGCGGATGAAGCAGGGTGGCGGTGCTGCTGGGCATAATGGCATCCGCTCAATGATTAAACATTGCGGGCCGGGTTTCTGGCGGGTGCGGGTCGGCATTGGCCATCCTGGCATGCCGCAGAAGGTGCACAGCTACGTGCTGCACGATTTTGCCAAGGTTGATAAGCCCTGGCTCGAGCCGATGCTTGATGCGATCGGCGATAACGGCGACATGCTGGCGGAATTGGACCACGCCAATTTCATGAATCGCGTAGCCATGGCCATGCAAGCCGCCGGGCAGGGGTAACGTACCCCTATCGTACCCCTATCAAGCCGTATCGTAGAGGTTGACTTGGTTTTGATCCTGCGAAATCCCGGCTTGGGCTAGGATCGATTGCGAAATTGATTGGAATGACTGGGTCTTCTGAACCCGATCTGCTTCAAGCCGCTCTGGCGTAGAAGCTGCTTCAGACTGGGCTTCAATCAGTGCAGCCGCACCTTCATTATCAATCCCATTGCTTTGGTTGGTCCTTGAAGCCGCTTCCAACTGCTGTATGCGTGCCGAGCGTTCTGATTGCGCGCCGCTGTCTCGGGCTTGCTCCGCTGCACCATTGCGTGCCGGGGCATCCGATTGACTACTGGCGCGACTGCCCTGATCAGAGCTTGCCGACGCATTTACAGTGGACCCAGAATTAGACGCGCTGCTGTAGCCGCCACCGGCACCGCCGCTCGTCGCGGTCGTTGAGCTACTGCCGCCGTCGCCGCCGCCGCTGCCACTCGTATCGCCAGATCCGGTTGTTGTGCCAGAGCCGCCGCTGTTGCCGCCGCCCCCCAAAATTCCGCCGATTAAGGACATTCTACTTTCCTCCTAAAGCTGTGTCAGAGCGTCCAGGATCGTCAGGTCTCTTAGAGGCTGAGGTAACGTTTCAAATGAAGATTCGTGGCGGATTTACCAAAGTTTGACGGCGTTTTTGGCAAAAATGTTGGGTAATCTTTAGGAAAATTGTGCGTCGATGCTCAAACCAGCGATTTTAAGACGCCATTCCAAAGGTTTGACTTGAGCTCAAAGCCGATTCCGGGAGCGTCATGCAGCTTGACCTGACTTTCCGCGAGTTCTGCATTGTCTGCGAAGCCACCAAAGGGCTGGAATACGCCAGGATAACTTTCATTGCCGCCAAGCCCCAATCCAGCCGCAATATTGAGCGCAAACTGGTGTCCACCATGGGGAATGCACCGCCTGCGGGACCAACCCAGATCACCCAACATGGTGAGAACGTCTAGATATTCGACCAGTCCATAGGACAGCGGCGGATCAACCTGCAGCCAATCCCGGTCTGGGCGCATGCCAGCGTAACGGATCAGGTTGCGGGCATCCTGGACGGAAAACAGGTTCTCACCGGTCGCCATCGCGCCTGGATATATTTCGCCCAGCACAGCCTGGAGCTGAAAATCCAGCGGATCACCCGCTTCCTCGTACTAGAACAAATCATAGGGTTTCAGCATTTCCGCATAGGCGACAGCCGTTTGGAGGTCGAAGCGACCATTAGCGTCAACGGCGAGGCGGCGGCCTTCGCCAACAACATCCAGCACGGCTTCGATCCGGGCTTTGTCATCATCGATACCATCGCCGCCAATCTTCATCTTGACGACGTCATAGCCAAGGTCGAGGTATCCCTGCATTTCGTCTTTAAGGGCATCCAAGCCCTTACCCGGATAATAGTATCCGCCAGCGGCATAGACGAAGACGCTTTCATCCGCCTGGCCGCCATTGTAGCGGTCCGCCAGTAGGCGCCAAAGCGGCAGGCCATGGGCTTTCGCGAGCGCATCCCAAAGCGCCATATCCAATGTGCCGACAGCGACAGAGCGTTCGCCATGACCACCCGGCTTTTCATTAATGCGCATGGCACGATTGACGGCTGCCGGATCAATGAACCCGTCAGCATCGATCAAACTATCCTGATCAACGGCCTTAATGCGGGGAATAAACCGCTCCCGCATCAGGGATCCCTGGCCATACAGTCCATTGGAGTTGAAACCGTAGCCAATAACCGGCTTTCCATCTTTGATAACATCGGTCACGACTGCGACGGCGCTGCAGGTCATCTGACTGAAATCAACATACGCGTTGCGGATGTCAGACTTCAGCGACTGGGTTTTCTCAACAATATCGACGATGCGCATATTGGGGCTTTCTGGCAGGCATAGAGATTCGGAAGTGTGAGCATACCAGACGCTAAGGTAGAAGCGCAGGCGCGACGTGACCATTTTCGAATTGGCTTGTCTCGCTCTGATCGTGCAGCTTAATTCGCGCGTTAGCCGATCGTCCCGCCATCGTCCCGCCACACGGCGATAACGCAGGAGCGCGGCACGGCTTCGCCACCTTCTGGGAAATGGCTCCCGCCTTCGTCGCCCGGATGTTGAATGCCGACGAACATTGTTCGTTGATCTGGTGACCAGGTCAGGCCAGTGATCTCGCATTCATTTGGGCCAACCATAAAGCGCCGGATTTCGCCCGTATTGGTATCTGCAGCGAGCATCTGATTGTTGCCCATGCCGGCAAAATCGCCAGAGTTGGAGGTTTTGCCATCCGTCTGGATCCAGAGGATGCCTCTGGTATCGAAGTGAATGCTGTCGGGAGAATTGAACATGTTCGTTGCTGTAATATTAGCCGGGATTTCCCATGTGGGATCGTCCCAACCAGGAAAGCATGGTTGGGAAAGGCTTGATCTGCAAGGCTTTTGCTTTTGATGGCTGCCGAAGGGCTAATCTGGTTGGCAGAGGACTGATTGGCGGCCGTGCCGGGTTGAAA